>JAEETM010000041.1 GCA_016290335.1 Treponema sp.
TTGATTCAACTGTATAATATTGTTGGACATGGGTAAATCCTCCTTGTTGATTTGGTGTGGTAACTTAATTCTACAAAAGGATTTACACCATGTCTATTTAATTTTGCGCAACTTATTGTACCTTATCATTTTGTTGGCAGAACGGATTCGAAACCATCCCTGAAGTAGCAGAAAACCTTTGAAAGCCAAATGAAAGAAAAAGAGGTAAACCGAAAAGTATCATGTTTACCTCAATAACTACAATTTGTAATAGTTCAACCCAAATTTGGGGACAAAATCGATCGCCAGATTTTTAAAAGACCCCCCGCTTTTCTCTCCGAAGACTATATGTGATTGCCGGATTTAATTCACCATAAAGAATCACTATAATATACTGGTATTTTATCTTTACCTGCTGTTAATCGTGGGTTGTTTATTATATCGTCGCCTCCTGCAGACCCTGGATTCGCTATTTGTGTATGACCTGCTTCAGTTACATGTAAACAAAGGCCTTCAGCAATAGAATTCTTATCACCAACCCAAGCATCAACATTATTTGTCCTTAATGCAATATCAACAAAATCAACTTTACCGTTTGTATAGTGCAGTCTTACTGTAACTCTTCCGCCGCTATTGTCCAGCATATCATCCGAGAAAAAAAGCCTGTCAGTACATACTGTGTTGCGCTGTTTGCCATTAGAATTAATATAATTAGGATTATCCGCGTCATACTTATCATAAACTCTCGCTTCATTATTAGTCAGATACATCGCCGTATTCTGATTATTATTCCTCTCATAATGAACCCAGCCCTGAGTCCGGTTATCGGCGCTGCCATTATTCTTATCCAAAGAATTATTTTTATATGACAATGGGACTAATACACCTTTAGAAAAGCCGGTATCTGCGGACCCTTTTTTCGAATCGCATTTAAGATTATCAATATATTCAGGTGTCTTATTAACATTATCGCTATTAGAAAAAAAGTCCATTAAATTCATAACCTGACTTTCTGTCTTTCCAAGATAGGTTTCAGCAATTTTAACCAGCGCTTTCTGATCAGCCAGAATTCGTTCCGGATTATCCATTTCACTTTTAATGGCTGCTGCAGTTTGATACCTCATGGCACGATAATACTCCATGTAATTATTCCTCTGCCTCTGCCCAATCTCCGCCGCATAAAGCACTGGTTTGCTTTTGTCTAAAGACTCCTCAAATGCCCCGGAAAAATCAACGTCACGCACAAATATGCCTATGGCCGCACAAAAGGCGCAAAGAAGGGCAAATTCAACAATGCCCTGACCTTTATTCTTAATCCGCTGTTTCAATCCGTTAATACGGTCTGACATAATACCTTTCATGATTTCCTCCTAAAAAACTGAAGAATATGGTGGTAAGTCATTAATCATCCGACAGATATAAATTATTAAAGGGGTTAATATAAGGTTCAATCGTATACTCGGTACGGAAATTGGTAAGACGCAATGTTTCACTGGATATATCACTATTGATACTGCCTACACTATAATGATGTTGGTCGGGGTCCGTTGGTTTGCCTCCTTCTTTCCAGGGCCAGTCGGGCATATCCAGCCCCGTTTCAGCCCACAGGGCTTGTCTGTATGCATTCCACTGATTTTGAAAAGTTTTTTTGGCTGACTCGGTTGTAAAATGATTATGGAACCATTCGGGATCTGACCAGTCCGCAGCATTAATTCCAAACTCTGCTTGCACCTTAGAAATGGCCAGTTTTTTTCTCTCTTCCTGTGCTTTAGCCGCTTCATCAGAAACTTTTTTTAAATCGCTGTCATCTGCAACAAAATTCTGACTGGCCCAATTGACTTCGCCGTCTTGTATCTCAAGTCCTTTTGCAATAATATTTCCTTTAAAAGACTTTCTACTTCCGCCGCTAGCTACGCTTCCGTCATTATTCGTATAAACTGTATTGACAACTTTGGCAAACGGCGAATAAATCACTCCTTTAAACTCAACACCCGGTTTAATACTAAATTCAGTGATATCATTCTCTGTCAGGTTGCAAAAAATGAAAGGCCTACCATTAGATTTATCAACCTTGATTTTTATTGATGCTTTAAATTCTTTTTTTGAGGATCCCACACCACCGGTTAATATCAGATATAAAGGCTCGTAGTCTCCGCCCTGCATTCCTTCACCCACAGTAATTTTAAGTTCTTTCTCTCCCTCCTGCTCCCAATGAATGATGTTGGAGTATCTGACCTGAGGCTCGTTCAGTTGTCTTTTATTTGAAAAATCGTGTTCCACTTTTTTAATAGTAAAATAAATCTTTTCATCAGCAAATGTCGGATACCTGTATGAATACTTTATTGTACCAGCACCCAGATCTTCAGACTCTTTAATAATTGCATTCTTATTACTGGCCTTATCAAGTTTCTTGTACTCAACTATCGGCGTTTCTTGTTCGTCATAGGTCACGTTTTTTCTATAAAAATCAAAATATAATGAATCAGTATTTCTATGACAAAAAATCTGATTACCCTGTTCATCCGTTACATACGTATAGCAAAGTGTACCAGTGTTATTGAATTTATATCCTTCAGTTTTGAAAACATAATACAAATTTGTTGCGCCGCGGCAGAGCCAATAAGCTTGTCCGAGAATACTGTCTTCTTCTGACCTGGGATAACAGAAAACAAGCTTTTCATTGTTCTCACCGTTACCGCCATCCGTTTGAAGATAATGAGTAACATTACCACCTGACGTAACAGTAAAAGTATGATCACGAGCTAACCTATCCGTGTTCCTATAACTGGTTAAACTCTTTGTATCAAAACTATTCAATACCCCATTGTTACCATTGACAGTGTACTTTTTTAAATCAAGATGTATCTTTCGCAGTTTATTTATAAGGCCGGAAACAGAGGAATCCGTCGCGATTGAATTATCCCAAACTGCTTTCCCCCCCATATTAGGATAAGCCGCAATCAAATCATCCGTCGAAAGGTTATTATTTTCCGCCTGATAGTTTTTTTCTGCCTGCGTATAAAAATAGTCATTTACACCCGAAACATCGCCTGCTGCATAGTCCCTGGCAAAAACAATCCCTCCGTCAAACGTACCGTTAATGTTTCCTTGTGCATCAACACCGACACCACTGCCTAAACTTATCCCGTCTTTCACAACAAACAGGTTATCAAAAAGCGCTTTCCCGGCGCCGGCGCCCATGCCGTCGTCTATCAGCGCAATCGCGCCCGCACGAACCAACTGTTCTTTTTTCATGCCTATTACAGGCAAAAAATGTAACGGCACCATTTCATACAAACCAATACGATAAAAGACCCTGCCGCTCATGCCCTCCGTCTTCAGGGCAAAGTGAGAATATTTATCACTTGTAACGCTGGTACCTAAATTTTTAATATTAGCTTTGATATAATCATCAGCTGCAGCGTCCGCATTCACATGACTGTTGCTGCGCTCACCAGACGTTTCACCTGAAGCATAATACGTAATTTCTGTCCCCCCCAGCAAGCCGGGCATTTCATCGCTTTCATCTTTTCCCTCCGGCATTTTCTGACTGTCCAAATAGGCGCGACCCCCGGCCAAAGCCGCTGCGTCCGCAATATTCTGCAGTCTTGACTTGTGTATATACAAATTGCCAAAATCATAGGCAAAGCCCAGACAGCCCAGCATAAGTGGCAACATCAAAGCAGAAATTACAAGAATCGAACCGCTTTGCCGCTTCATTGCTTTTACTAATTTCATTCTTTTTAATATGTTCACCCACAAAATCATTTCATTTTCCTCCTTGCGAGGACCGCACTATGTTATAACTGTAATTTTTAAAAAAAACAATAACGTTCTGCAAACCAATTTTTATTTTAATTTACACTTACACTTTTACATATTAATTATAATATTTTTAGCCGCGTAAATCAATAGAAATCAAAACGACTGAACAATATTTTACAAAAATTCTTACATAACTAAAGTTAGTTTTTTGCCTGCTTCACACCCACAGCGTTCCGCTTCACCTGCTTTCATTTCCAGCGTAGCCCAGGCCCGGCCGCACATGCTTACGCTAAGCCAGGGTTTTAAGTTTTTTACCACCTTAATGATAGTGTATTCTTTGTCAATATATACCACATCAATGGCAAAGCGCATAAAACACATATGCACGCTGTTGCAGGGAACCAACAACAGACCGGTTGCCGGCGGCAGCTTGCGACGGAACATAAGGCCGGCTAAACGGGTTAAAAACGAATCTGCCAGCATCACTTCTATTTCGTTTAAAAAAGGAGCGCTCGCCGGCGCTCCTGCAATGTACATACGTTGAATCTTCATTTTAAAATTACCTGAAAGCTGATTACTGATAAAATACTTTTTAAGGTTTTGATTTACACTTTTTCATCAACTATTTTATTTTCCACCCAGGCTGTGCATCAAAGAGAACAGCGAGGGCAACAATACCACGACAAAAATCGCAGGGAAAATAAACATTACCAGCGGGAATACAATCTTTACCGGAGCTTTTAATGCTTCCGCCTTGGCTTTCTGACGCCGGCGTTCCCGCATATTATCCGCCTGGCTGTCCAGCGTCCGGCCCATACTGGTTCCTAAACGTTCCGCCTGTATCACTGCCGTAATAAACAAATACAAATCATCTACATCACACCGCTTCGCCACTGCCTGCAAAGCCCGTGCCCGGGGGGAACCCATGCGGACATCCTGCTGCATCCGCCTAAACTCATCAATCAACGGACCGGACATACGGTCTGTAATCTTACGCAAGGCACCGTCAAAAGACAAACCGGCCCGTACACTGACGCTTAACAAATCCAACACTTCCGGCAGCTGCTTATCAATCGCTTTCTGACGTTTCCGGATAACAGAATTCAGCACGGTAAAAGGAAGCATAGTGCCAACTGCCACGCTCAGCCAGGCAAACAAAAGAGCCTGGGAGAACGGCATATTTCTTCTGGTTACTAAAACAATATAAGCAATACCAAAAAAAATCGCCGTGCAAATCAGCCATACTGTAATAAAACCATTGGGACTCCATTTATCCAGCAGACCGGCCAGCATCAGTTTTCGCTCTACAGTACTATGAATGCCGGAAGGAGCAAATCGTACCATAAAACTCTCAAACCTACGTAAGAGCGGTATCACAGTACGATCCAAAATCGGCACCCGGTTCAGCTCATCGGCATGAGATGTAATCACCCGACCTTCCGCGCCCTGTAAATCCCGCAGACGCTGATGCACCTGGTTATCCGGTACTACTTTGGTTTTCATTACATAATATAAAACAATAAAAATCAAAAATGCTGCCAAAAGGGAGATGAGCAAAATCATGCCTAGCACTCCTGTTCCTATTCACCGTGTAGCTGTTTCATAAAACTCTTCGGCAATTCCACACCGTTCATTTTGAACTTCTGCATAAACATAGGCTGCAAGCCACTGGCTTCGTAATAGCCCACGGACTTTCCGCTTTCATTAATACCCGTCTGCACATAGGTAAATAAATCCTGCAGCACAATGGTATCACCCTCCATCTTCTGTACTTCCGTAATATAAGTAATCTTACGGCTGCCATCCTGGATACGGGATTGCTGAATAATCAAATCCAATGCCGAAGCAATCTGTTCACGAATAGCCCGCACCGGCAAATCCATACCTGCCATCATGACCATGGTTTCCAGACGACTTAAAATATCACGGGGACTGTTGGCATGACCGGTAGTCAGAGAACCGTCATGACCGGTATTCATAGCCTGCAGCATATCCAACGCTTCACCGGAACGAACTTCGCCAACGATTATACGGTCAGGACGCATACGAAGAGCGTTGCGTACCAAATCGCGGATAGTGATGGCACCACGGCCTTCCAGGTTAGCCGGGCGGGATTCCAATGTTACCACATGCTGCTGCTGTAAACGAAGTTCCGCCGCATCTTCGATGGTAACAATACGTTCCCTGTCCGGAATAAAAGAAGAAAGTACATTCAGCGTGGTGGTCTTACCGGAACCGGTACCACCGGATACCATTATATTCAAGCGGGCTTTTACGCAAGCCTCCAAAAATTCCGCCATCTCTTCACTCAACGTACCAAAGCCTACCAAGTTATCAATGGAAAGCGGATTCTTTGTAAACTTACGAATAGTTACACAGGGACCGATCAGCGACAATGGCGGCACAATGGCATTGACACGGGAACCGTCTGCCAGACGGGCATCAACCAGAGGCGATGCTTCATCAATACGTCTGCCCAAAGGTGACACGATGCGTTCAATAATATTCATCAAATGAGCATCATCATGGAACTGCACATTGGTCAGTTGCAATTTGCCTTTGCGTTCCACAAATATCTTCTTGGGTCCATTGATCATAACTTCGGTAATACTCTCATCTTTCAGCAAGGGTTCAATTGGACCAAGACCTAAAATTTCGTCACAAATATCTGCTACGATACGGGCCCGCTCCCCACGGGGCACGCTCATGGGACTGTCATCCAGTACTCTCTGGCAGTAAGAAGAAATCAATTCTTCCACTTCCGCCCGGGTATGGTTATTGCTGGCCAGGAACTGCTGTTCCTGATCGCTCATTTCATCTACGATACGACGATGGATGGCAAGCTTCAGCTCCTGATAATTATCTTCCTTCGCCTCTGCCTGACGTCTGCCAAATATAGTTTTTTGCTGAATGGGTTCCCCTGCCGGACGTCCCAAGCGTTCTAACAATAATGACATGTGTGCCACCCCAATCTGTTATCGTCTTTCGTTCAAAAAACCTGAAAAACTGTTATAATTGCAATACTGTTTCTGTTTCACATCTATAAATAATATCAAACAAATTCTTCTTTACGTAGATGAACCTGTATAGGGCTCTTTCTTCATGTAATACCGAACTCCGAAAGTTTTCGGCAATATCATATCCAAAAAGAAACCATCGACATTCAACTGCATATTTATCGTGGTTTGAACACCCTCAGTATCCAAGCCATGATCCACAGGTACAATCACAATCGGATTGCTGTCAGCTTTCTTATAAAACCTTGTCATCAGCTCATCTAATTGCCCCTCATAATAAGTTGCAATCGAGCCATACTCATCCTTTGCCGTAACGGCTGCCTCTCTGGCACTGGTTCTGGCAATATTGCTTAGCGTCGCATAGTCATGGAACAACATACCGGTGTAAATAACGCCAAACATTATGAACAAAAACAGAGGAAGTACCAAAGCAAATTCAACAACCGACTGCCCTTTGTGCTTTTTCATATATCCTTCCTCCTGAAAAAATTTTAAGAAATATAAAACAAATGTAAGTTTAAAAAGAATTTGGAATTGGCCTCCTGTTTACAGGAGGCCAATCAGGAATAACTATTTAACGGTGGTCGAGAAAGTCTTAACCTGACTAGCAGTTTTGCTGAAGTTGGTTTTAATAGCTCCACCTAAACCGCTTTCCTGCAAAGCATAAACCGCAATTGCTACGACAAATGCTAACAGCAGCGCATACTCAACGATACCCTGGCCTTTCCCTTTGAAATATTCTCTCATGGAAATTAACATAGCTTGTTCCTCCTTTCCCTAGTAATCATATATACATGTACATGTATATGTAAAAGCCTGATTACTGGCTTATACATCAATATTGACAATGCGCTGAATGATAATAAAACCAATAAAAACCATAACAACAGCAATTCCTATGGCTATCTGCCCAAGCCGCTCCGTAAACAAAGGTTCAATATAACCGGGATTTATCACACTAATAAAGGCGCCCAAAGCAAACGGCAATACCCCAAGTACATATCCCGATATCCTCCCCTGTGAAGTTAACGTATGAATCTCACGGCGCATACGAACCCGATCCTGAATCGTATCACTGATGGTATCCAGAATGTGAGCCAGATCACCACCCACCTGCTGCTGAATCAATACGGCTGTCACTACCAGTGAAAAGTCAGGGCTGCCGACGCGTTGATCCATATCGTCCAAAGCCCGCTCTATAGAAGTCCCCAGATTGATATCCCGCATCACATGCTTAAATTCATCACTGATAGGAGGTTCCATCTCTTTGGCAATCAAATCCATCGCCTGCATAAAACTGAAACCGGCCCGCATGGCATTAGCCACCATCATGAGGCAATCTCCCAACTGATTGGTAAAAGCAGCTTCCCGACGGCTAATCTTCAATAAAACAAATACCCACTCTGCAGCTACCACCACAACGGCAACTAAAACACCGGCAAACAGCTTTTTCGTCACAATAAAAACAATTGCTGCCGATAAAAGCGCACTTAATCCCAACAAAATCAGGAATTCAGTTCCCAACAAGGGAATTCCTGCCTTTTGCATTTTAAAGTCAAGTCCACGGGCATGACGGATATTGCTCAGCAGCTTTCCGCCGCTACGCAGCACATCCATGAACCGTTCCGTAAGAGGCTTGCTTTCTTTTGGTTTTTCCTGGGTATCCATCTCCCCGGAGTAGTATCGCATACGGCGGGCTAACGCACGCCGGCTACGGGAACGGTATTCCAGCAAAAGGAACAGTATCAGCAGAATAAACAACGTGCTGATGAGGGAAATCACAAAAATCATAGTTTATCCCCACCTTACATGGGTTTTAGACCCGATAATTTCATCCGCCAGCTGGTTTATGAAACGGGCAAACTTGGAATCCGGCTGCTCCAGAATCGCCATCTGTCCATTATTAGCAGCGGAGGAAACCAGCATATATTCATTAGGAATGATAGACACTTTGGGATACCCCAGAGCTTCCGCCAACTTATTCTGCTCATTGGTATCACAGGGTTCCACACGAGTAAAAACTGTCTTTACCCGCTCCTGGTAATCCGGCCAGGCTTTAAAAATATCCAACGCACGCTGCATGTGCTGTATTTCAAAAGTACCGCTGATCATGGAAACCAAGTAGGTAATATCGCTGGCTTCCGACGTTGCAATGGAAATAGGGGTAAAGCCGGAAGGAATATCAATGAGCACATAGCGGTAAATGCTCCGAGCCATGCTCACCACTTCTATAAAGGATTTGATATCCACCATCTCCGCATACTCGGGTCGCCGGGTGCCACATAATACGCGCAAGTTTTCCGCTATCGGCAAAAAATAAGAGTTCAACGTTACCGGGGACAGGAAATTAATATCCCGCACCGCTTCCATAATAGTAGTTTTTGGCGCCAGGTTAAAGAATACAGACATATCCCCAAACTGTAAGTCCGCATCAATAACACCAACCTGCTGACCGGTTTTTTGAGCCAAAGCCATACCTACGTTGGCAATAAGCGTTGTTTTCCCGCTCTTCCCTTTGGGACTGAAAAAAGATATTACATCGGAGCCTGCCGCAATTCCTGTTTTTTCAAAGGTCTTAACAGCTTCCTGCAGTTCTTCACTGGTAAAAGGTTTAATCAGAAAACCACGGGCTCCGGCACCGGCTATCGCTTCCGAATCACTGGAAGCCCACTTGGCACTCATGCAAATAACCGAAGCTCCCTTAAATGTTGTAGTAAACTCTTCAATCAGGGACGCATCATCATCGCTTTCATCTATATCCAGCAATATCATGTTAGGCTTGAACATGGCGCCCTGTCCCAGGGCGTCACCGCTCTGTTGATAACGGGCAACCAGTTCAAAATCTTTTGTATTGCGCACCACGCTGGACAGGCGCTCTAACATCAACCGGTTGCCTTCTACTAATATTACCCGATATGCCATCTGTCAGCACCTGCCTATCTGAATAACTTACTGAACCAGGACGAATTGCGGTCATCTTTTCCGTCTACATCTTCCAAAGGATGACCCGTGTACCTGGCTACCAGATTCCGGAGTTCCGTCTTAAGAGGCGACGGCTTAGTGTCCAAAACCAAGGGACAGCCCGTTTTAATGGAACGGGTTGCCGTACCAAAATCATTCGGCAATACATGGTAGAACTCCGAACCCAGCAACTGTTCCACATCCTGCAAGTCGATACGGGTCTTGGAATTACTGCGGTTCAAAATCATGCGAATCTTGTTGGTATCATATCCCAGACCATGAATAGTGTCGTTGCCACTCTTCATATTTTTAATGGTGGGAATAAAGTCTACTATCCCAAGGAAACTAATGATGGTACTCATTTCCATAGCCATCAGGTTCACTTCACTGAAGGTAGAAGCGGTGTCAATGACAAGGAAGTCAAATTTTAACTGTAACTGCGACAAAATCTGCTTTACATCACTTGTTTGGATGTTATAGGCTTCTTCTAACTTCAGAGGTGCAGCCAAAACCCCAAAAGGAACATCGTAGCGGTCATAGGTGGTGAGAAAAGCCTGCACATTAAAGTTCTCTATTTCTTTTTCCTGTGCGGCAACGGCATCCGCCAATGTGTATGTGGGCTGCAATTGCAGATAGTTGCATACATCACCGAATTGCAAATCCAAATCCACCAGGCACACGCGGTAACCTTGCTTGGCCAACTCCGCCGCCATATTAATAGCTATCAGTGTTTTGCCCACGGCTGAAGCCGTGCTGAAAACCGTAATGACTGTGCCTCTGCGTGCATCTGCCATACAGTTCCCTCCTTTTCCTGCCCTTGCAGGCTGTTACTTATCGGTTCAGATAATCGCCTAATGCTGCTTCTTCGCCACTGTTGGCAGCAGGTTGCTCCATAATTACCGGTTCTTCTGCTAACACCGGTTGTTCCACTACAATTTCTTCTTTCGAAGGCAACACCACCGTCACATTTTGTTCCGGTGCCGGCTTAGAAGAAGTAGCATTGTTCGTAGCGTCATTCCGTAAAATGGAGTTTATCCGATCACGCAAAGCGGACTTTTCCCTTGCATAGCCATTTTCTTCGGCCTTTTTCCGCTGCTTTGCAATTTCCTTTGCAGCCCGTTTGGCTTCTTTTTCCGCTTCTTTCTGTTCTTTCTTTACTTTATCTTCAGCCCGTTTCTCTTTGATGCGGGCAATCTCTTTTTCCACTTCCGGCTCGATTACATTAGCATTCACTTTATTCATGGAATGATATTCTGTCTGGCCTTCATTAAAGGCTTCTTTCATTTGGTCAGACATGTTCCACTGCGTATCTTCTCCAACAAGATGGGGAGTAATGATGATAATCATTTCCCGTTTATCGCGGGTACGGCTGGTGTGCTTAAAGAATTCACCAATAATCGGAATATTCCCCAGCAACGGTATCTTAGTTACAGTCTTGCCGTCTTCACTGTTCAGCAGACCACCGATAATCATACTCATGCCATTGGATACATGAATGACCGCTTCCGCTTCTCTGGTAGCCAGCGCCGGAATACTGAAGCCGTTTTGGGTTAGCCCATTGGCGTAATCCAACCGGCTGACCTCCGCATGCACCTTGGAGGTAATCTTATCCATCTGATCCACTACCGGTTCAATATTCAGCTTCACGCCGTATTCCTTCCATTCGATGGTAATACTGCCATCCTTATTGACAGGAATCGGAATACTTCCACCAATCAGAATCTTGGCTTTTTCCCCGCTCAGGGTAGAAATATTAGGACGGGACAAAACCCTGGCTTTCCCTTGGGTAATCAAAGCTCGCAATGCTGCATTGATCGTGGAAGAGTGCCGAACCAACCAACCGCCCCAACCACGAGTATTCCAGTCTTCACCGGCATAAATGGCGCCTTCCACATCTACCTTGGTATCGCTGTCGCCGCTGGTTTTTGTGCCATACTGAATGCCAAGTTCTTTCTTGTTACTGGAAGAAATTTCAATAACCTGTGCTTCTAAGCGAATCTGAGCCGGATGAGCCATCTGTAACAGATCGATTACATTACCGCCGGTCTTATCCATGGCTTTCGCCGCATTTCCGTCACCCGAAGTAGTAGTCGGAGTGGTACCGGTATAGAGCCCGGCTACTTTTAAGGCGAGATTTTTTTCATACTGGTTCATCACGGTACCGCGCAACAGAATTTTATTTCCTACCATTTGCACCGTTACGCCCGGCAAATTAATAGCCTTTTCTATCATGGCAGCTAGACCGGCATTTTCACCGGTCACCGTCACCAGATATTCCTGCCGTCCGTTCGCACCCCAAACAAGCAAAGAAGTAGAACCCGCTTTTTTACCAACCAACAGAAACTCTCTGGCAGAAAGCAGCTGCACATCCGCAATTTCCGGATTTCCCACTGCTACCCGGTTTAAACCGGCTTCCTGCACATAGCGGGATTCATTCACACTGACATTCAGAGGAGTTGCTGCCATGGCAACCGGAGCTGACAGAAGAATTCCTGCGCTTAATAAACCTGCAAAAATTTTATTACGCTTCATCATCTGTTACCTCCCCACCGTTGTCGTTGTTCCGCGAATAATCTGCACATTGGCAGTCGGGGAAGTATCTATATCCGCTCCCGGAGGAATGGTTCCCGCCGGAGGCGGTGTTACCGGCATCTTGCCACTGGACTTTGTTACGGAATAATAGGTATCGTCACTGATTCCGCTAGAGGGTCGATACGGACGAAGCACCAGATAAATCTGCCCCAACTGGGCTTTCGCCGCCAGTTTCAGAGCATCTTCCGGTACCAGCGCCATGGTAGCCATTGCCGGGTTACCGGTCACTTTGGGTTGGCCTGCTACATTCGTATTCTGGGCTTTCGAATTTTTATCATCCGATTTAGCTCTTGTGCTAACATCGTTTGCACTTTCAACCTGTTTATTAATAGCCAGCAACAATACATTCTGCAAAATCATTTCGCTGACCACTTTATTATTTTCTACCTGGCTGGACACCAACATCACATCAACATAATCACCGGGCTGTGCAAAACCTGCCACACCGGTCACATCGCTGATGCCCACTGTAATCGCCCGGCATTCCGGTGGAATACGACCGCTGAGGCCCATATCCAAAATGCTGGCAAAAACTTTCTGCGTTGTAATAATCTCACCCTGATTAATTGCAACCCGGGTAGGACGTCCCACCAGATCTGCCGTGCTCATTAAGGCGCCATTAGGCACCTTGTTAGAGGGCATTGTCATAAGACTCAGCATTTCTTCCTTGATCAGCGTGCGTTCCGGAATGCTGGTCTTTGCAGTTACAATCGTAACATCTTTCACCTGTACCTGCTTAATTACAGACTGTTGTTGCGGAACCGGTTTCTGTTTTTCCGCCGTTAGCCTGGTGAGAGTAAAATATATAAGCAGGAAAATAATCAACGCCACTACGCCACAAATCATCAATAGCTGTCGAGGTGTCAAACGCTCCATAATTGTGCTTAATTTCGGTAGTTTCAAAATAAAACCCCTTTTCTTTAATGTTTTACTGGAAATTTATGTCTAAAATATGTTAAAATGGGAAGAGAAATAAAACTCGTATGATTTTGCACACAAGCATCCCACCTTACTAGCTATTATGATACCGCTTTCATAGTGGATTTGTCAAGATTTCAGAGAATAAATTTATGAATTTAACAGGCTTTTCTGAACATTTATTAATAATGCTCCCGCCCTTTCTGCTATCTTTTGTCTGTACTATAGCGGGTTCCCTTTGGATTGACAAGCTATACCGTCAGGAAAAAGATGACAGTTTGTTAAGCTTTCCGGATCAGATTGCAAAACGGGCAAGATTTCGCAAACCTTTATTATTTTTTTTATTGTTGTTCTGCCTGGGGAAAACATGGTGTGCTGTATCTATACCAACAGTTTTATATTACACCGCCGCCATTGCCTTTCTATCTTTTATCACTATTACTGATTTTGAGCAATATGTGATTTTTGACAGCATGCTGTTCCCTCTGGCTGCTCTTGGCCTGTGCTATACGGTACACCAGCAACTATCAGTAACAGAACATCTTGCAGCAGGGCTGGTAGGCGGATTGTTGTTCTTGCTGCTTACCCTCCTGACAAAAGGAGCTATCGGCGGCGGTGACATAAAACTAATTGCCGCGCTTGGGCTCTGGTTAGGAATTCGCCCACTACTCAACGTAATCATGTTTGGCTTTCTGGCCGGAGGCGCAGCCGCCTTGTTTTTGCTGGTTACAAAGCAAAAGAAACGCCAGGACTACTTTGCTTACGGTCCTTACTTCGCCCTGAGCGGGATTGCTGTACTGCTGTCATGGATCCGTCCGCTCTTTTAACAACTGTTTTTCCAGAATTCACAAACTCAGTGCTGTAAATCAGTTTCATTGTTATTCTTTTCCACACGCACACCCTTTATTCCATAGTACCGGGCAAAAGCTACGTTTTCCCAACTATTAACGTCATCCGATAAATCATTCTGAACAATATGAAATCCACTCATCATCACCTCTGTTTTACCCGCCTTCCGAAACGGTTTGACGGATAAAACAGAGTTTTTATTTTCCCTTTTTGTCTGCTGTACATGAAACAAAAGTTCCTGCTGCCATTCATTCGTTTCATAAAAACTATGAAAGGTGATTACAGATGTCATAACAAAAAAGAACACACCTGTTACAGTTAAAAACTTCTTCGCACCATCCTGAATCAAATTCAGTTTATACTCTTCCTGTATTTGCCACACAATACCGGCAGCGACTATTAACCACACGGTTCCGAAGAAGCCGCTCCGTTCCGGAAACTCCGGAGCCAGTAACATTACCAAAGATGTTCCCAGACTGATTAAACCTAGAGCCGAAGCAAATATTATCTCCTTTTTCAAATTTTCAATACCGCGGCTTTTATGTACTGTTCCGTATAAAAACCGTAATACGAAATACCATAACAAAAATTGGCAAATCATTACTTTAAAAAGAGTTTCACAATTTGCCTTGATGTATTGCACACTGTCCCATCCGGTTCCATGTATCAAATAAAGACGCGATACGTTTCCGGGCGACAAAACCAACAGCAGATATCCAATAATCAATCCTGCCAAACCCGCATACATCCAATTATGGATGCTGATTTCATGTTTATGTAAGCGTAAAAGAAAAAGAAACAGCATCAGGATAATCCAACACACACTGTTTTCATTGGTCCATCCGGAAACAATACCGAAACAAAACATAAAACCGGTAAAAAACACACTGTCGCCTGTCTGTTCCTCCGGAAAATAATACTTTTTTATAAAAGGGACCATAAATCCAAGAAGCAACACGCATGTCCAAAGGTAATTGCAAGCGCCCGTAAGCCACAAAAAAACCGGCGTAAAGCCCGGCGTAAATGCCCATAAAGCAAAAAAAATCCAAAACACTTTTTTCGGTTCAAATGAAAAAGACACTTTACCCTTATGAATGCACCAGTAAATCTCAGCAACCAGCAGCGTGCCGACAAAAGCATTCACAAAATTGAACCCCACTTTTCCTTTCCACAAAAAAAGCTGGGCAAGCGTATGCGCGACCGACCTGCCTCCCCACGTCAAATAATGCGACCATTGGGATGCCAATAAGTCAGAAAAAGACGAAACCCTGGCTGCGTTTGCAGACAGCGGGGCATTCATGGCATTTCCCTGCCAGATAAAGGAGTACAGATAATCATCGCCAAACCCCAGTGGGGTTAAATAATTTAAAACATATAAAAATACAAAAATTATGAGAAGCGTTAACATTCCTCTCTCATCGATTCTCATTTTTTTCATCATTATCTTTTTCTTTTACCATTCGAATACCCTTAATACCATAATACCGGGCAAACGCAACATTTCTCCACTCGTTTTCATCCTCTGACAATTCATAAGAAATAGTGTGGAGCGCCGTATAAAGACTTTCATTGTCGAACGGTTCTGTCATCGCTTCGACTGTAATCACAGAATCTCTTTTATCATTACTGATATTATTCACAACAGACAATAACTTTTCTACGTATACATAACCACAATAGTAATATCGAAATGAAAAGCCTGCAGTAATAATAAAAAACACAAGGCTTAAGCAAAACAGGAATTTCTTTGCGCTTTCCTGAATCAGTAATACATCATATTCTTTCTGGATTCGCAATAAAATACCCGCCCCCGCAATCAGATACAGCAGTCCGGAAAAACCGCTGCGAGGAGGAAATCCCGGCGAAAAAAGCATCACCCCGGTCATGCAGAATCCGGCCACAACCAAAATCTTAACAAGCAAAACTTCTTTTTTTATCACCGGATTGTTGTTGCTTATTTTTCTGATTGTAAACAAAGAACGAAGCACGAAATACCATAAAAGAAACTGCAGCACATAAATCAGCATCATCATTGACAAATGCTCCTGCAGCCCGGTCAGAAAATGCCAGTCTGACTGTGACGAGGAGAGCCTGTTATAATTGCCGGGCGCAAATATCAGCAACGCATAACCGGTTACAAGTCCGATAAACCCGGAGACCATCCAGCTTTCCAGGGTATCATGCTTTTTGCAAAAACAAATAAACACCGCTAAAATCAGAATAATCCAGCAAACGCTGTTTTCGTTCGTCCAGCCGGCTAATATTCCAAAGACAAGCGTAGCTGCAATACCGGCCGATTTACTGTCGGGCCGGGTCTTTTCGTCACAGTGATAATATTTATTAAAATAAGGTATCAGGAAAACAAGCAAAATCACATTGGTCCACAAATAATTACATGAACCTATAATCCATAAGAATACAACGCCAAAACCGGGTGTACAGGCCCATAACAGAAAGAATATCCAGATAATGGTACGAGAATCAAACCGAAAACTGATTTTCCCCTTATTAATGCACCAATATAATTCAAAAACCAATAAAACGCTGATTAATGTGTTGGCAATATTAAAAAGTGCTTTGCCCTTCCATAAAAAAAACTGCGCCAGCACATGAGCAACAGTTCTGCCACCCCATGTAAAATAATGTGACCACTGTGAACGGAATAAATCCTGCCAGCTTGCAACCCGGGAAACATTCTGCGGCAACGGTTCATAGATTGACTGTCCTGTCCAAATAAAAGAATAAACATAATCATCCCCAAAGCTAATCGGAGACAGGAAATTAAAGATAAACATAAAAATAAAAATTGCAAAGATAACAAGCCAGCTCTTTTTATTATTCATAAGCATTTACTTCTTTCCCGGGAAAATCTTATTCCCATTATATTCGCTGACGAGATAGTCCGGTCTTCTTTTAGATTCATAAAAGATACGTCCTACATATTCGCCTATAATCCCCAATACAATCAACTGGATGCCACCCATAAACAGAATAATGGAAATCATAGACGGATAACCGGCAACCGGATCGCCAAATAACAATGTTTTTGCAATTACAAAAACCAAATAGATAAAAGCAATAGACGAAATGATGATTCCCAATATGGAAGCAAGCCGCAACGGCGCAACAGAAAAAGAGGTGATACCGTCAACTGCCAAACCGAATAATTTTAAAAAATTCATTTTAGAATTGCCTGCCGCCCGTGGTTCCCGGTCAAACAACAACTCCTTTTTATTATAGCCTATCCAGCTGAACAAACCTTTTGTGTAACGTTGCCGTTCCCGAAGCGAACAAAGGGCATCCACCGCCTGCCGGTCAAGAAGCCGGAAATCCCCCACGTCAGAAGGGATATCAATATCTGCAAATTTTTGCAGAATACGGTAATACCAGTGAGCGCTTGCTTTTTTAAACCACGTTTCTCCTGCACGGCTCCGGCGGCGTGCATACACATCGTCATACCCCTTTTCCCACTCTTCAACCATCTGCTGTATCAGTTCTGGAGGATCCTGCAAATCCGCATCTATTAAAATTACTGCATCTCCCTCCGCAAAATCCAGTCCCGCCAGCATTGCATTTTCCTTGCCAAAATTGCGGGAAAGGCTGAGATAAGAGACCATCGGATCATTTTTATGCAGCTCCTTCATTTTTCCCAGAGTATTATCCCTGCTTCCGTCATTAACAAGCAGAATCTGGAACCTGTACCGATTTAACCGGTTTATTATATTTTGCAAACGTTCATAAAGAAGATCCAGGCTGTTTTCTTCATTGTAACAGGGAACTATAATTGTTATTAATTTCATAATTAATCCTCTTCTTCCAACCGTATGGCTTTAATTCCATAATATAATGCTACGTCTACATTGATCCACTGATTCTCATCAGAAGTTAATGTATTAATTCTTGGAAGATGCCCACCTGTCAGTAAATTAGTAAATATAAAATCATCTAATGGATAGGGAGAGTCTTTAACAATTAACACGCTTGCATCAGGGTTCATTTTTGCACCTTCTATTTGTGATAACATAATTTTCGATTGAATGTGATGAAGGTTGTAAAAATACACTGAAGTAATCAACGTGCACAATGTATATGCAACTGCTGTCAATGATAATATTTTTTTTAGAACAGGCGGGATATCGTGTGGAAAATTATTAGAGCACTTAATACTATGAACAATTCCCGCCGATATTATTATAAAAATTAAACTTGGGAAAGTACTCCTATACCGGAACTCTGGCGAAAAAATCATTACAAGCATACTCAAAAAACTCATAAGAAAATAAAAACGAGCTAACTTGAGTAATATTCTATCATTCTCGCAAAAAGAAATTGAACGAAACGAAACAAGATTCTTTACAACATAGAAGTAGATAAAAATTCTAATGTAAAACATAATTGTAAATGTTAGCACATTCTGTTTAAGTCGTTCTATTCCTTCTACAATCTCTCCAACCTGTAAAAGCGTCAAGTATCTTACATAATTTCCAGGCGCAAAAACCAGTAAGGAATAGCCTAACAACATTCCAAAAATACTAACAAACATTATTTGTTTTTTATTCTTTTCACAAATATTGTCAGTAATTATAAAATAACTCAAAAAAGCAATCACAAAACAGGGTACATTTTCATTTGTCCATCCAACAATAACGCTGAATACGAACATTAACAGTCCCTTGATAACTTTTGTTTCGCCGCAGACACACTCCTGTTCCTTCGGAAAAAAGTAAATACGCTCATAAAGCAATAAAAAAGCCAACATCAAAACCATAGTCCATAAATAATTACACGATAATGTTAGCCATGTATAAATGTCACCCAAGTAGAAAGAAAAAATCCAAACAATACAAAAAACCACCAAAATATCTTTCGGTTTAAAATCAAATGTAATATTCCCCTTGTCTATAATCCATTTTATCTCTAAAAGCATTATAACAAATATACCCGCATTGAATATATTAAAATATTGTTTTCCCCACCACAAAAAGGTTTGAGCAAAAATATGAGCAATTGTACGCCCGCCCCATGTAAAATAATGATTCCACTGCGAATATAATACATCATAAAAGCTCTTAACCCTTACTGCATCTTCTTGCAATGGTGTAATAATAGAATTACCTGTCCATATAAACGAATAAATATAATCATCAATAATCAAAGGAGTGCAAAAGTTAAAATACCACATCAATAGAAAAATCAAAAACAGCACAATAAAATTTAATTTTCTATTAGAAAGACTCATATTCTTACCCTTTACTCTACAAGAAATACAAATACTCAATAATTATTAAATTATCCTATAAACCGATTCCAATATTTATTTTTACGTACAAGATAAGCAAAAATAAGAAATCCTAATGTTGAAAACAACGATATATAATCTGCAACAGCGAATAATGGCAATCCCTTATACCATATTTTAATTTCTCCGGACCCTTCAGTCAATGTCAGTTGCATCATATGGTTGTCACTTTCTTCAATGCTAACTGCCCTTCCCGTGTTGTCTGTAGCAATATAACCCGGGTAATTGACCAAAGGCAATATAATTTTTGAAATATTCTTAGCTTTGTAAGAAAATGATATATTGGTTGCACTCTTACTGTAATTACTGATTATCCCATCTGAAATATAACAATCTCCTCGTTCTAAAAGTTTTTGTTTATCAATGTCATTGTACAGATAATCTGTATCAGAAGCACTAGTTATCCTTTCCCAAAAGATTTTCTTTGTCGGCATGTTCCAATCCGGTATTGAAGATATTGGAGCAAGATTACTAAAGGCTATTAAACTTGTAAGACAAATCAAAAACACGCTTAACACCAAATAGCCATTCGGTTTCCTTTTCTTTCCTGATAAAAACTTATGAATACAAATCCCGCCGGGAACACATAAACACAATGTTGAAATGCCTAAAAATCGCCAAGGGAACTGCATTGTTTGAAAAAATTGTTTGAGTAAAGAAAACAAATCCCATGGGAACGCAAGATCTGCCATAAAAAGAAATAAGCAACCCGCTAAAAAATAATTCATATATAGTTTGGTCAATAAGAATTCTTTTTTAATCTTTATTTGAAACTTGCCTAAAGCTTTACCCGATTTTGAATTTAAACCGCGTAACATTTTCGGAAGAAAAAAATAAACCGAAACAAACAGCCAGAAATTCCATGCCAGAAAGAACCGGAACAGTACAATTGTCGGCCAGCCCTGTTCGGCAAAACCATCAACGAAATCCATAGTTATCGGCACATTTTTATAAAACAACAAAAACGGTATGATGAAATGCGCATTTAGCAGAAATACTGTTATAGTTATCACAAGTATCCGATAAAACTGCCTTAACGAAATATTTTTATAATGCACTATCAAACAAAATAAACCAAATAACACCAGTGCTACACTGCACAACACATGCGACTGAATCACTGCAGAAATCGCCAATATCCCCCATACACAATCTTTCACCTTAACTTTTGACTTTGCTACTAAAATTTCAATACTTGCTATTGCCAACGGCATAAAAGAAAGACCTAACAATTCACCTATAGCACTTCGGATATATGCGTCCATTAAGTAATAGCCAGAAGAAATATATAGTAGTGTACAAAAGAAACCAATATTTTTAGATTTTGTCAGTAACGAAAAGCCAAACCAGGATGAAAAAATCCCGAATAAAAAAATAACAGCAATAAATATATTATAGCAAATTTCAACGGGCATCCCTATCAACTTTAATATAGCAGGTATATAGAAAAACAGACTTGGATAAAATATTCCTACCGGGGCACCCCAAAACTGTACGTCATCAGCGTACATTCGCACAAGAAAAACACCGTTTTTTATTGCTTCAGCAATATTTAAAAACCTGGTGATGTGAAACACACAATCATGACCCGGTATTATATTTGTATCAATTAATGGAATAATTAAAATTAACCAGGTCACCATCAAAAATAAAACATAACGTAGCTTTTTGTCAAAAAAATTAATATTTAAAATATTCATTTTATCAACTTAATGCCTTCAATTCTGTAATATTTAGAAAATACCTTATTTGTATCGCTATAGTTTTCATCCAAAACAGTCATATCGAATATATGTGCTCCACACCAAATTCCAGCTGACGCACCAATAATACTATTAATTGTAATTATAGTTTCATTTTTTAAAGACGGGTACGGCATTGGTAATACTTCTAAAACTGCATGAGAATGACTAATGTTTTCCTTTTCTATAGTTTGCAAAATAATACTCCAGTGACGCCAATTTTCATAATTCCAGCAGACAGAAACTAACATAGTAACTACAAGATAGACAGTACCTATTGTTTTTAAAAATAGCTTAGCATCATTACTCACTATTTGTATCTTTGTTTTTTCCATTGCTCTTATCAGGGAAGATGCAGAAACAATCAATAAGACCAGCGTTACAAATGATGGCCGTGCCCCAGAATACTTAAGAACAAACAAAAACAAAACAGTTCCCAACGAAATCAGAAAACTTATTTTTGCTAAACCTAAATTTTTATAAGCTGAAATACTGCGCTCTGTTATTTTGCTTTGCTCACATTTTCGTCTGACAAAAAAGCTAATAATAAAATGCCATAAAAATGAATGAAAACAAAAAAGAACTAAAGCAAAAATAATTTTGTAAACCAATAGTTCCGAATTCATAAATACATATTCTGCCTGGTCATCTGCAACAAGCCTTGCAAAATTTCCAGGTGCTAAAATCAGCAGAGAATACCCCAAGACCAAACCAACCAGACCAAAGATTTGCCAAGATTGCAAACAATTTTTCTTTTTACACAAAAACAACCAATATGCCAACGCCATTATTATCCAACAAATCAGCATTTCTCTACTACAACCTGTTACGACACCTCCTAAAAACATACCTATACTGAAGATAAGCTTTTCGGAATTATGCTTTGTCTCATCAAAATAATTCTGGACATAAGGGAGTAAAAAAGCGAGCAGAAGCACCATCATCCATAAATATTCACACGAACCGGAAAGCCACAAAAATACATCTACAAATACCATATTGAAGGTCCACAAAGAAAAAAATATCAACCCAATATACTTATAATCAAACTCAAATGCAATATTTCCCTCATGTGAAATCCAGTATATTTCCATTATCAGTAATACTGACATAAATGCATTAACAAAATTAAAATATTCTTTCCCCCACCATGCAAACACTGTCATTAAAGTTTGACCAGGTAAACGGCCTCCCCAAACAAAATAATAAGCCTTTAAAGAATTGTAAACATCAAAAATGCTGGATACCCTTTTTGCATCTTTCGGTAAGGTTCCATTAATACGCACCCCCTCCGGCCAGACAAAAGAAATAAAATAATCATCAGAAAGTAGAGGAGTCATTACATTCAATATATACATAAAGAAAAAAATGAGAAATAAGAGTATAATACCTTTTCTTTTCATCAAATAGCCCAACTTTCAAAAACCAAATATTGAAATATTCTAATCTTCCTCATCTATTCTCAGTTTTAACCACAAAACCCCTAAATCCTGTAATCCTTCTTTTACTGCAATTCCAGAGTGATCTATATCAACGCGAAGTTTAATTTCATTCCCCTTAAACATGGAAGGTTCTATCTTAAATGTATATTTGTTATAATTGCCATCAAGAACAATTTCACTTACAAAGTGTTCATTTACATAAACTTTGCCAGTTCTATATGGTAAATCACCTACCCAAGCACCCGCAATAAAAGAAAACTTCAAATTTTGATTATGATAATCCTTTATTTTAAATATCATATCTGAACTCGCCCCAACAGAAAAAGTGCCATATGGATCTGGTTTTATAAACCAACCATTTCCTTGGTACTTTTCAAAATCTCTGTTTTTATCAGTACAATCAATTTCAGTTCCCAGCACATAAAAGCTATCCTGTTTTTTATACCAGCTTTTTAAAACCTTTCCTTTATGCCAAGAAGACAAGTCTTTAGCATTTCCTACAATACTATACTCAATAAAATCTCTTTCTTGCTGCAAATAGTACTTCCTCACACGCTCAGCAAATGTTTTATCTTTATTTATACTTCCAATGTGCGGTAAAATCATAGGCAAGAATTGTGCAAACGAGATAGGTTCATTTGATATTATTATTTGTTTATTGACACTACGCGGCTGCTTAATACATAATAAAGGACGACTGCCAATTTGATTATGGAATCCGTGGTCAGCCATAATAACAAAAGTCGAATCATCAAATATTCTCTTCTGTTTCATCTGCCTAATATACTCTTTTACTATTTTTAATACGCCAATGCATTGGTCATATTCATTCCCCTTTTCATCTTCAGCTATATACTCCATCTCGCGATTATAAATATATGGAAAATGAGCTCCAACTAAATGATAAAATCTAAAGCAATTTTTGTCATTTTCTGAAATCAAACCTTTTTTGAGCTCTAAATAAAATTTCATATCATTTTCACTATAAACCTGTACATTTCTATTTGTCAATAAATCAATCCATTCATTAGGATTATAATCATAAAACCATTTTTTTATATAATGAGGCGCCATGCGAAATAATGCGAGATTATTAAGGCCTTTCATAGATTTTTTATCAAACCTGATTTCTTCATGTATCAAATTTTCTGCCGGTGCGTTCTTTGAAATGAGGGTTCCTTCTGTATATATGCCTATATCATAGTTATTACTTTTCAATTTTTCATAATATAAATTATTATGCCAGGCAGTGTCTAAATACTCTTCAAATGGCATATCATTATAATAGGTTTTTCCAGTTAAAATTTGCGGAAGGGAATTATGAGTATAGCCAAACACAGAAGTTGTATCCGGATAAAATGTAAAATCTCTTAACTCATCAAGTTCTGTTAAGTCTTTTTCAACTATTCTCTCAAAAACACTGGCATCAAATGCATCTAACAAAAAAACAATAATATTATCTTTCGAGGAGACATGATACATTTTTTCGGTAGTCAGAACATTCATTGATTTTTTGGTAACAAAAGCAGTTTCCGGTAGCGGATTATTTTTAAGGTTGATTAACAGAGCAATACATTGTATTACCACTATTACGAATATAACAGGTTTTACATGTTTTTTTATTCTGTCCAAATCGAAACGAAAGCGTTTGAAACTTACGAACGTTTCTATTAAACAAAACAACCATACAAAAGTATTAAGTAATCCTATTGTTGTATAGCTATCCCAGTCAATTTCATGCCCATCAAACAAGCCATATTTAACACCTATAACATAGCTTTGTAGAAATACTCCGAATAACAGGCCTAATAAAACCGAAAGATAAATACCCCTTATCTTCTTATTCCTGAAAACCACATAAACAAATAGCAGAACAATAAAATATTTTACTGTATCTTCTATAAAATAACAGAAAACACTCTTGAAACTATACCATAGTTGGCTTGCATTTTTAATATAAACTTCAGTCGGAACAAACAAACCTACCGTCAATGCCAACGCAAAAATAATATGAAACGCTAATTCGTTTTCGGCAACAAAATCTCTAACTCTTTCAATATACTCATTAAACCACTGCAACCTGTCAAAAAACAAACAATGCAGTAAAGACCATAACAAATTCCATGTCCAGAAAATCAGCAATGCGGAAGGAGCCGGATATAAAATAATTAAGAAAATAAAGCCAATTATAACTGTCTGTGTAATCTCCTTTTTAGTTAGTTTAGGCATCACAAACGCATATAAAACAGTGATAAATGTCATCACAAACGGCAAAAGATTGATGCCTGCTAACAATTGATCTGGTTTGCCTAAATCTTGTATAATTCCCCATTGTACGCCTTTAATATCCGGCAGTGCGTATAGCATACTCCTTGCTGCTACAAAAAACGGTATCTGCAGTACAATGCCTGCCGCGGAACGGATTGCATAAATCGGGTGATAGGCATAGCGATGATATAATCTCTGTATCTTTTCATATTGCTCTTTACCATGAAACCGCCTTTTAATTTCTTCTATTTGCGGTGCAATAATTGATTGCACTTCCCGTTCCGCGTTTTGTATCTGCTGCGCTTTTTGATTAAACGGAAAGAGAATAATATAAATAAAAAGAGACAATAAAATCAAGGCAATTCCATAATCGCCGGTAATATCATAGACGCTCAAATATAAAAATTTATAAAGTTGTTCTAGTGGGTAAAAAATACTTTGCATTAATCTGTATCTCTTTTCATTTCATTTTGAATTCTGTTATTTGCTTCAATCAAGTAGTCAGCAATTACTTCGCCTGAATGGCCTAAATTGTAGATATTCCTTTTTCGAAAATCTAAAATAGCTTCATTGCTTTTTTGTTGAAGAACTTTCATTATAATTTGATCCAGATTATCAATTTCATTTTCTTGCAATGTATAACCGTAACCTATTTTTTGCATAGCTTCTTCAGTCCACGAAGAACCCAAATCCGCTATTTCAAATTCCTGTAAAGCTTCCTGCGTCATAGCTAAAGGTATCGTTATAAAAGGTTTTTGATAAGCCATAGCAAATTCGAAGCGAATTTCAGACACATCAGAAACTAAAATATCAGCAGCTTCAAATGATTTCGTAGCATCAGGCTGATAATCCATTACAATATTATTATAATCTTTTAAGGCATATTCAACATTTTGCAGCAATTTTTTCTCAACTTTTAAAGACTGAGGATGTGGACGAAGGATCAAGTGAAATCCTTCGTCTGCCAGTTTCTTTATAAAGTCAAAACTATAGTAACTCAAGAAGCCTTTTTCACCCCAGGATGGTGCCAATAAGACCGTAACATTCCGAATAATTGAAAACTCTTTTCTAATGACAGTAGCATCATTACAATTAGCTTTTTGTATTAATTCTTCAATATGCGGTGAACCCGCCGGATACAGTTCCTTTTCTGGCAAATTTCTTATTTTTTCAATCTTTCTGATACTTGGGATTTGAAATTCTCCTGTTAACACATATGCATCATAATTATCTAACGCTCCTCTGTGCAAAAAAGCGACATCTCCAAAAGAATGTGGCATATATACCAGTTTTTTTATTCCCCTAGAACGAGGTATCGGATATCCTTCCGTTCCAATATTTGGCGTAGTTACTAACACAACATTTGCATTTAATTTACCGATTTTGACATAAGCGCTGTTACCACTCCCTATGTAATGATTGTCCATGAAGGGATTATCAATCATAAGACACGGATCCTTGCGGTCCATTGTGTAATAGGAAAAAAAGCATTGCCTTTCCATCAGCTTTTCAACGACAGGTTTAAATATTTTCCAATAGCTTTTTCCTTCGCAAAAAATAACAATCGAATTTTGGGCAGAGTTATCTACAGTATCAGGATATTCTTTTCTTTTGATTATTTTATAAAACAGACCCTTAATAAAATATAAAATTGCGCCCAATAAACTTAACGCAACATAAACCAGCGCATTTCCCGTTCCCGGATCCAGATATGCATAGGCAGTTGACGGAATAAAAAAGCATATAACTAGAAAAATATATACTTTTAATAAATTGTTATTCATTTTCTTATACCTGATAAAACAGTACTGTTATTGTCTTAAATAGAACTCATCAAATGATTTTTTATCACAAATACCATAATCAGAATAGTTAAACTCTGCTTTCTCACCTACAATTTTCCTGTACCAATTCATTGTTTCATCAATGTTAGGTGTGCAAACATTTGCAAACTTTGCGATTTGCTGAATTACTGCCAATCCATACGGAAAATCTGCCGTAAAGTAGCGCGAATGAAAATCCGGACTAAATTGACCATTCATTTCTATTGCCGGTGTTTTAATTCCCTTAAATGCTAATATACCGGATATTTTTTCTGTAAGTTCTCTCGGAGTAGAACTTTCGTAATGAATACGCAAAGACTTAACATAATCAAGATGATGTTCAGGAAGAGACCTACAAATGCTTTGGACTTCATCATCACATAACAAAAGCAGCTCTGATGACATATCATCCCAATCTTCATAAAAAAGAGGTAATGCTTTATAGGTCTTGCCTGTAACATAATCATTAAATATACATCTTAATCTGGTTGTATGTAAGATTGGATTAGACGGGGTCATCGTCAAATTCAAAATTCCTGGAATAGAAATACATTTTTTATCAAATATAGAACTTATCAGGATACAACATTCTTGTGAAACTTTCGCAGGCAAAGAAGCTATGTGAAGCTCATCACGATAGCCAGTTGATTTAACCGTTTTTCCTTTTTTAATTAATCTGGCAATTGCAGGAACACGCTCCATAAGAAAAAAGGGATTTCCACGTGCTATGCACTTGTTAAAAGCACACTCACTCCCACCATTTCCTGGCACAACACCAATAATTGCCGCAGGATTTGCATATTGATAAATTGTACTGGCAATTCCATCCATTAAATTTGCCGGTAAGGTTATCATAATAAAGTCAGCATTATGAAAAGCTATATCAGGGTCATTCGTTGCGAATGAAATGTTACCTTCACACGTTGTTTTACCAGTTTCATCGACAATGTTAAGGTGCGTTTCAAATACACTTGGATCAGATGTATACATGGTTACATCCAAGCCTTGTGCTGCACAGTGTACTGCAAATTGTGTTCCTATGTTTCCTCCACCCACAATAGTTACATTCATTGAATATCACCCAGCTCAAATTTAACAGCTTTTATCAGCATATCATTTTCCGCAGTATTTCTTACTGCCAGTCTCAAATAATTCCTTCCGTTTGTCTTTGTCGTCAGTTCTTTAATTAAAAGATTATGGCGAACAAGAAGTGCTTTCAATAATTCTTGTGTAGAAATCGAATTTTCAAGTTCTACCATTATGAAATTGGCTTGCGAAGGAATAACTCGAATACCTTTTATTTTCGCAAGCTCTTTTTCAAAACGTTTACGCTCTGACTTCAATTTTATAAGAGCCGTTTCGTAATTCTTTTTGTATTTTTCTTCAATTTGCATGTAAAATTCAGCAAAAGAATTGATATTCCAAATGGCAACATCTTTTTGCAAAAATGAAATTGTTTCGGTATCCCCAGAAGCAAGAACGCCCAAACGCAAACCGGGAACACCATATGATTTTGATATGCTTTTCATAACGTAAAGATGTTTGTTTTTATTTAACAGATTTTGTTCAATCAATGTATTATTATCTTCATCAGCAAAATCTGCAAACGATTCGTCAATAATGATTTTTAAATTATTACTGTCAGCCCAATGAATAAGCTTAATTAAATCTGCTTTGGGAATATAATTACCACTGGGATTATCAGGATTCACAATAATAATATTTCGAATATCTTTATCGGAAAAAAACTGCATAATGTCATCTGCTGTATAGGAATAATCCCGATTGTCAGGAATATAGTTTACAGTTTGTTCTTTATAGTAACGGTTAGGATATTCATCAAAGGTTGGCCTGATAAAGCCGGTTTTTCCTTTAAGCAATCCCATCAGTGCCTTTATCAGTTCGGCAGCGCCATTACCCACTACTATATTATCAGAATGTACGCCAAAATTCTTAGCTGCCAGCAGACAGTTTACCCTCATACCGGAAGGATATGAAGTAAGTAAGGTATCAAAATTAGCACGTACTTCATCTTTCATTTTTTCCGGCGGATAATAAGGGTTTACAAGATAACAGAAATCTAAAAGTCTCGGATAACGCCAATAACCGCCGTAACGACTCTGCAGACGTTTTACCCTTTCAGTTTCATCTGACAAAAAAATAGATTCTGCAATATCCAAATCCTGGATATCATCTATTTCATACCAGCGTTGGCCAGTGAGACGTTTGGCTTTAATAACAGGTTTATCCAGCATAGTGATAACGCGCAAAACCTGTTCGTAATATTCGTTCTCGCCTAACGCAGACTGGTAAGCTTCCAAAAACGGAACATAATATTTATTCGAGAACTCTTTACTGAACTTGTAAACATTAACTGTTTTATAATAATCTTTAATTTCTTCAAACTCAAATTTACTACCCGGCACAAACGCTTCTATAGTATCGTCATCGGCTAACTTAACGCAAGTTCCATCCATCCAGGATTCATATTTATCTACTAAAGCCAGCGTATCACGTGAATCCGAAAGAAGTAAATCTAATACAGCACCTTCAAAAATCAAATCAGATTCAAAAAGCAATGTGTCCTCTCTGCAGAGCCATTCCTTAGCCAGTGCAAGTGAATAAATATTATTGGTTTTATCATAAACGGGATTATTGATATAAATAATAGGCGTCTCAATGCCAAGTGTATTTATGTAATTTATCAGTTTTTGTCCTTCGTAACCCACAACAATGACAATTCTTGAAAGATGATGTTTTTCAATTTGATGAAGCATACGATCAATCAAGGTTACACCATTAACCTTTATCATACATTTTGTATTATTTTCGGTTAGTTCCTTGAGTCGTTTCCCCATTCCTGCTGCTAAAATGATTGCCTGCATAATATATTACTCCAATTTAAATGCCCTTTCAACTTTGTCAAAAATTCTCCACGATTTATTGCGTTTTCCCTAATTATTAATTATACTAAAATTTTTGCCAGTTGGTAAAGAAAATACCATTGTTTTCATTATATATAGCGACAGTCTTTTCAAAATAATTTATCATAAACAAACGCGGTGGTTACTGCCACCGCATTGAATAACTCTCTCTTTACTTCTTGCTCCTACTCTTCCCCATTAACCTCAGTATCTCCAGATACAGCCAAATCAGCGTTACGGTCAGAGCAAATGCGTAGTACGGTTCATATTTTGCATCCACACCCATTTCTACTGCCCGGGTCACCATTTCGTAATCGGCAAACAGGCGCATGGTAGCTATACAGATGATAATAAAGCTGACAATAATACCGGCCTTTGAGTTTTCATGCAGCAGGGGTACGTTGGTATCAAAGGCAAACCAGGCTACCAGGTCGATCAGGTAAATGGTGGCAATGCCTGCTGTCAGGGTGAACACGATTTTCATGAATTTATCTGTTACTTTCACCAGACCGCTGCCGTACAACACAGCACAGGCAAAGGCGATGCCGAAGGTACAGGTAGCGGCTTCCATGACAATACCCGGGTAGCGGGTTTCCAGCAGCATGGAGTACACGCCGATCAGGAAGCCTTCCAAAATTGCGTAAACCGGTCCCAGCAGGCTGGCTCGTTTTGGGAAATAACTGATAAGCAAACCGACGCCAAGTCCGGCAAAACTCAGTACGATGATATGGGGCGCAAACAGTTCCGGGTGCTGCCAGGCCATCATGGCGGCTGAGACAACAAAGCCAAGATACAGCAAGGTAATCAGGGCAATACCCTGGACGGTAGCGCCGGTGCCGCGCAGAGCAGTTGTGTTTCTTGTCAGTACAGGATTAGTCATGGCATGGCTCCTTTCTGAGTATTCTTTACCTGTTATTATAGCACAAACAAGCTAAAAATGCAGTTCCTCCTCCCCTTGGTCGTTAAAACGACCAACCTCGCAACGCAAACCTGCATGATTAGTGAGATTAAAGCGTCCCACCTCTTAATATATGAAGGTAAAGTCCTTATTGGAAGCTTAGGCTGTAGAAATGACTGCATGGCAGTGCATTTCAACTTCCAGAAGAGGCGTGGCTCAGGGTTTCCCCCGCTGGAGCCGTGTAAGCATAAAAATACAGCCTGCAGGTCTTTCTTTGGCTGCAGGCTGCACTTTCTTTTACTTTTTCTTTTTCCCCAGATACGCCTCTTTGATCTCTTCGTTTTCCAGCAGTTCCCTGCCGCTGCCCTCCATCTTGATGCGTCCCGTTTCCAGCACATACGCATGGTGGGCCACCTTCAAGGCCATGTTGGCGTTCTGTTCTACCAGCAGCACCGTGGTGCCGCTTTCGTTGATGCGCCGGATGATGTTGAAGATTTCTTTGATGACCAGAGGCGCCAGCCCTAAGGAGGGTTCGTCCATCATGATCAGTTTGGGACGGCACATTAAGGCGCGGCCCAGGGCCAGCATCTGCTGCTCGCCGCCGGACAGGGTGCCGGCCATCTGCCAGTTCCGTTCCTCCAGTCGGGGGAAGAGTTCGTAGATACGTTGGATGTCCTTGAGGATACCGTCTTCATCTTTTCGCAGGTAAGCGCCGATGCGCAGGTTCTCCAGCACAGTCAGGTTGGGGAACACCCGCCGTCCTTCCGGCACTAACGTAATGCCCCGGGTCACAATGTGCTGACTGTTCAGGCCTTTTAAGTTTTCTTCATTGTATTCCACAGAACCGCTCCGGGGTTTCTCCAGCCCCATAATGGTGCGCAGCAGGGTGCTCTTCCCCGCCCCGTTGGCGCCGATCAGGGTGACGATCTGTCCTTCGGGTACGTCTATGGAGATGCCTTTCAGGGCTTCAATGCCGCCGTAGGCCACAACCAGGTCTCTGACTTTAAGCATCTTCATCCTCCCCTAAGTACGCC
>JAEETM010000126.1 GCA_016290335.1 Treponema sp.
TTACGTCGTTTTTAAGTTCAAAGGTGCTGCCGCTAAAACATAGCATTCCGGCCCGGTTTACAAGGGCAAAAGAATCATAATCAGCCGAAGCAGCTCCGGTTGTATTGTTTGAAGATGATATTCGCACTGCTTCTGTCCACGGAACAAAGCTTTTTAACGGAACATTCTGCGGCTTGTCCACCGGCAAAACTTCAAAATCTGAAAAATAATACCATTTATGATGACGTGAAACTTCTTTTACGCTGGTTTCAGCTGCGGGAGATTCCTGTTTATTTTTTTTGCTGCAGGAAACAGAAACAAAACAGAGAGTAAGGATTACCGCAAAACAGAAACATAAAATTAATACATTTATCGCTTTTTTCATAATTATTCTTCAATAATTATCGGCAGAAAAACATACTCTGTTGACAGATTCTTAGCAGAGCTTCCGCGAATTATCATCTGATATTGATTATTTACTGAAAAATAGTTTTCTTCGTTCTTTTTAAGCGAAAATTGTGAATAATTATAGATAATCTGGTTTTCCGGAATATAGGATGATAAAGCTTTATTGTTTTCCAGCGTTGCCGAAAAGCAGTTTACCTGATTCAAATAGCCTGCAGAAAAGTTTCTGTACGCTATCCCCTGCTTTACCACAGAAATATTTGCCTGCCACGGATTGTAAAAGGCTTTTGGCGGATTTCCGGCTGCTGCATTTTCGGTTTTTGCCTGAATTGTTTCCGAAAACTTTTTCCAGTTAAACGAAGCAATATAATCTTCCCGCATTTCTTTTGCATAAAGGCTGTTTTCTGTAAAAAGCATGGAATCCATAATGTATGCACTAAAGCCCTGCTCCCAGGTAAGATTAACAGAACCTTCATAACAATACGGATAAAGCCCTCCCGCACAATGAAAAAAAGTGCATTCTCCCAGTGAGGATTGTGTTACAGGCTGTGCCATAACGTAAAAAGGACTGTTTTTGCGTACGGAAAACTCAATTTCCTTTACATCCGGTTTTAAAGGCTGATTACGGACATCGTTTGTTGTTATGAGCCAGCCCGTAAGCTCCGGGTACAGTGACTCGTCTCCGTATTCAGGCGGCCACTTGGGAAGGATAAAGCGCACATCATCTTTTTCACGAAACGACTCGCTGTGTTTACAGGACCAAAGCAGAAAAGATGAAGCCAACAGAATTGCAGCTAAAATAGTTTGTGTGATTTTCGATTGTATTTTCATATACAGAATATAGTCGAAACTTGTAAAAAAACTGCAATGATTTGAGAAAAAAATTGAAAAAAAAGTGTGCAGTTTTGCATATTGCAAAACTGCAAGCGAAAGGAGAAAACGTGGATTGTAAAGATTTATTTAGCGCCTTTCGCTTTTGCTATTTCTGCCTGGCACAAAGAGTCGCAGATTTCGTTATATTCTATTCCGGCGTGCCCTTTGACCCAGTTCCAGGTTACATTGAGAGAAGAGTTCAGTGCATCCAAGGTTTCCCAAAGCTCCTGATTCTTTACAGGCTTTTTGTCGGCGGTTTTCCAGCCTTTGGCTTTCCAGCTGTGAATCCAGGTAGTTATGCCATTTTTAACGTACTGGCTGTCTATATTTACAACTACAGGGCGACCGGCAAAGGAAGGAGTATTGGAAACAACAGAAAGTGCATTTATTGCAGCCATAAGCTCCATGCGGTTATTAGTTGTATACTGTTCGCCGCCGCTCAATTGTTTTGCTAGACCATCAGCAATAACAACAATTCCCCAGCCTCCAGGACCAGGATTCCCCGAACAGCCGCCGTCAGTGTAAACGACAATATCTTCCATTACATAACTCCATCAATCACAACATCTGTAAAAACAAGCAGTCTGCCATCGTGCGTATTTAGACAATAACGCCTTTAGTAGAAGGTACAGCACCGTTTCTGCGCAAATCAATTTCTACCGCTGCACGAATTGCCCGACTCACAGCCTTAAAGCAGGCTTCAATCTTATGGTGGTCGCTTCTTCCGCGAATAACATCTATATGTAAATTACACTGAGCCGCATTTACAAAGCCCTGCCAGAAATCTTCAAAACAGTCTGTCTGGAAGCTGCCTTCTTTACCATCAACACCGACAGAAACAAGTGGAATGCCTGTAAGATTTGCATTATTTACAAGATAAGGACGTCCGCCAAAATCAACAGCTGCCTGTGCAAGGCTTTCGTCCATAGGATAAATAAAGAAACCGCTTCGGTAGATGCCGGCACAATCACCAAGAGCCTTCTTAAAGCATTCGCCAAGAACAATTCCAGTGTCTTCAATTGTGTGGTGCTGGTCTACGTTCAAGTCGCCTTCAATCGTACCGCTCAAATCAAAAAGACCGTGCTTGCAGAAGCTTTTGAGCATGTGGTCAAAAAATCCGATTGGATTACTTACATTGCAGACACCAGTTCCATCAAGATTGAGAGTAAGCTTAATTTTTGTTTCACCAGTAATTCTTTCTACAGTAGCCGTTCTCACTTTATTTCTCCTTTTTACGTGTATATTACAACATTACCTTGCGGAGTTCATATTCAACTATATCAGTTGCGCCGAGTGACTGAAGCTTTGGAAGCAGTGTTGGTACATCAGATTTCTTTACGGCAATCTTTACTGCAAAACCGTCATTATTGAAAAGCGGAGAAACAGTCGGGCTCTTCATGGAAGGAATGCCTTTCATCAGATTGTCAAAATCTTTTTTAGCAACATTCATTTCAAGCATTACACGGCTGCGGGCATTAAGAACAGTTTCAAAAAGCATCTTAAGTGCCATAATTTTCTGCTTTTTCTGTTCGTCGGCCATAGCTTCTTTACTTGCATACATTCTTGTAGAGCTTTCCATCAAAGTATCTACAATTTTAAGTCTGTTTGCGCGCAGGGAAGAACCTGTAGAAGTGTTATCAATCAAAATCTGTGCGATTGATTCATCTGTATCCTGAACAAAGCCTTCAGAAGTTCCCCAGGTGCGGAAAATTGTACCGTCAAACTTTTTCTCTTCAACCCATTTTTTGCTCAGGTTCTGATATTCAGTAGCAATGATTGCCTTTCCCTCAAGGATTTTATCAAAATCGCGGGCTTCTGGAATTGCGGCAACAATTCGTACTGGGTCAAAGCCTAAATCCATTATCTCAACAACATCATTTTCAACACCATTTTCGTAAACCCAATCCTTACCGCTAAAGCCCAAATCTGCCTTATTGTTTGCTAAAAGAAGGCTTGTAATCTGAGGCTTAACAACCTGAAAAGCCAAATCCTCCTGATTCGTTGTAGGAAAATAAGTTCTGTCAGGAAGATAAATAGAAATGCCAACATCATTCAAAAGCTCATAAACCGATTCGTAGATTCTGCCTTTTGCCAATAAGATTTTTAATTTTTCCATAGTTATACTCCGCCTACAATAATAAAGGAAAAATGACAGTAAATCAATTTATGGGGGCCAATTTATTACTATTGTAACCATATTTTTTTTCCACTATAATTGTTTTCTATCATATATATTAAGGAAATAAAAATGCCTATAACACAGTATCTTGAACGCAATGCGGAACTTTATGGTAAAGACTGCGCACTTGTTGAATTAAACCCGGAAGAAAAAGATTCTTTCCGCAAAATCTGGAAGGAATTCGATTTAACTCAGGCCGAGCCTAATCTTCCGTACCGTCGCGAAATCACCTGGAAAATCTTTAACGAAAAGGCAAACCGATGCGCACATTATCTTCTGGAACGTGGCGTTCGAAAGGGCGATAAGGTTGGAATCCTACTTATGAACTGCCTTGAATGGCTGCCAATTTATTTTGGTATCTTAAAAATTGGAGCTCTGGCTGTTCCTCTTAATTTCCGTTATGCAAGTGATGAAATTGAATACTGCGTTAATCTTGCAGATATTTCTGTGCTTATGTTCGGACCAAAGTTTATTGGACGAATTGAAGCAATTTACGAAAAAATTATTGCACACCGCCTTTTGATTTATGTTGGCGAAGGTGAGTGCCCTACTTTTGCAGAAGATTATTTTATGTCTGCAATGAACTACTCTTCTGAAAATCCTGGCTTTGATATTACTGATGATGACTATGCCGCAATTTACTTTAGTTCAGGTACAACCGGTTTTCCAAAGGCAATTCTTCACAAACACCGTGCCCTTATGCATTCGGCAGCATGTGAACAGAATCATCACGGACAGAAAAAGGATGACTGCTTCCTTTGTATTCCACCGCTTTACCATACAGGTGCAAAAATGCACTGGTTTGGTTCGCTGATTAGTGGAGGCAAGGCTGTTCTTTTGCGTGGTACTAAACCGGAACACGTGCTCAAGGCCGTTAGCGATGAAGGTTGTACAATCGTCTGGCTGCTTGTACCTTGGGCTCAGGATATTCTTAATGCTCTTGACCGCGGCGATGTTAAAATTGCAGATTACAAGCTGGACCAGTGGCGACTCACTCATATGGGTGCCCAGCCAATTCCTAAAAAGCTTGTTGAAGACTGGCTCAAATATTTCCCTAAGCATGATTATGATACAAACTACGGTCTTTCTGAATCAATTGGACCTGGTTGTGTACACCTTGGTGTTGGAAACATTCATAAGGTTGGTGCAATCGGTATTCCTGGTTACGGCTGGAAAACCCGTATTGTTGATGAAAACCGCAAAGATGTTAAACAGGGCGAAGTTGGTGAGCTTGCAGTTTTTGGTCCTGGCGTTATGGTCAAATACTACAAAAATCCGGAAGCTACAGCAGAAGTTCTTGATGATGAAGGCTGGCTCTACACTGGTGACGTTGCTATGCAGGATGAAGACGGCTTTATCTGGCTTGTTGACCGAAAGAAGGATGTTATTATCTCTGGTGGTGAAAACATCTATCCTGTTCAGATTGAAGACTTCCTGCGCAAAATGAATCAGATTAAGGATGTTGCTGTAATTGGTCTTGCAGATCAGCGACTTGGTGAAATTGCTGCTGCCGTAATCGAAGTAAAAGAAGGCTTTACTCTTACAGAGGATGAAGTAAACGAGTTCTGTCTTGAGCTGCCACGTTACAAACGCCCACGCAAGCTTATTTTTGCTCCGGTTCCAAGAAATCCCACAGGAAAGATTGAAAAACCAAAGCTGCGTGAAAAATACAGAACCGTTGACCCATTTGCTTCTATGCGCGAAGACTGATTAGATGTCATTGCCGTGCTTGACACGGCAATCTATCAAAACTACTCAACCTTTACAAAGCTTGCACGAATAGCCTTTCCTTCTGAGTTTTTTATCTGCATATTAAAGCTTGAAAAATCATCGGAAGTAAAGGTATACATACTTGTCCAGGCTACCTTTGTTTTTCCATCTTTCGATTTTGCAGTAACCTTAAGGATATTTCCGCTGGAATAAGTGTCCGTATTATAGGAATAAGTTCCTGTCAGAACTGTTCCAGCAGCAATAGAATCTGATCCTGATATTGTAATTTCACATTTCTTTTTGTCTTTAAAAACAATATCGTATGAAATATCATCAGTATCACAAACCCAAGAACCTAAAAAACGATTTGGAGAAGGAATCTTATTTACACATTCTTGTGCAAACTTTGGAAGCTTCTGGTAAAACTCCGTCCAAGTTGAGCATTGCATTTTAGCTGTATACATAATCTGACCAGTTTTTACATCTGCAAGTCTGGCTGTAACAACAAGGTCATCTCCTATAAAGGTTGTTTTTCCATAGATGATACAGTCCGCATTGAGCATCTGTCCTTCTTCAATTACAGTTTCAGCATTAGTATATCCCTTATTCTGAAACTCTTTTTCTCGTAAAATAGAATCAATTCTGTCGCGCTCAACAATTTTGATTCCCTGAATATTAACCAACTCATCCACAAACAAGTCGCTCATAACACCAGTCTGAGTTTCAAGGCAGAAAGTGTCGCTTTCAAACTCGTAAACTGCAATTGTCTGTGCAGAAAGTGCTGTTACCAAAAAAATTGCCAAAAAAAATGTAATTAGTTTTTTCATTTTGTTTTTTCTCCTTTTTTCAAAATTATTGCTCAAATATTTTTAGTGTTAAGGAATACGTCTCCTTAAATACTGGCAGGTCATAATATAAAGCCATATAAATAGTTAAATAGTTTAATAGTTAAAAAGCCCGAATGGCACGGACTGATCTCGTATTACTCTTGGTGCTGTAGTCCTGATAGCCGTCGGAAAATCTCTGACTCCACGCATAACTATGACTGTAGGACGACGACGACCAGAACCAGTTTTCATCACTTATAAAACCTTTCTTCTTCAAATTTTTGTATATCAAATCTAATTCATCTCTACTCGGTAACCACCACTCGTAAGAAGATGTAGTCGGTGTAGTATAATATACACATAGCCATGCAGCACAATTTGAAATAGATATAGTCAAGTAATCCGTATCTATAACCTTTCCATTTTTATAGTGTGTCTTCGTATGACTTTTTATTTTTGTAATATTCTTTGTATTAAGTTTACCAAAGCCAAACCCTGTCTGTGTTATAGGAGTACATTCTGTACAAGGACACCAACTAATAGTGCCAACAATTTCTTTAGAACATTCCAGATAATGATAAGTTTTATCGTCTCCTGCTATTTTAAAACCATTCTCATCAACATAAAAAACTATTCCACCACCAGGACCAATATCTCCTATTTCATAAAGTTTTCCAAGACCTGTTAAAGATAAGTTTTTAGCAAGTTTTTTTGCCATATCAGGAATTTTAGTAAATAAATCATCTGTACTGGTAGTTTTTTCAACAACTGAAGAAATAATTTCTGTTGTATTTACATCTATTAGTTTTATAGTTGTAACAAGATTTGACTTGAACATCATTATTTGCCCAGTTACAACCATACTTGCATTCAAAGCTTTACCCATTTCTGCGATTTTATCTGCATTTGACCAGTCAGAATTTTCAAACTCTTGCTGTTTTTTTATTTTTTCAAGACTTGTTCGGTCTACAATTTTAGCTTTTCCCGTATTAGCAAATTCACTCTGAAAAACCTCAAAAAGTACATCTCCTTCATCTTGCGGCACTCCTTTTAAATCAAAAGGAACAACAACAACGGTAGTTTTTGTAGAGGTTTGTGCAAAAGCGAATACACCCCACAATAAAAATGTAATGAAAATAATTATTTTTTTCATAGCAATTCCCCATATTTTTTTGAATATTTTGATTTTTGAGTCTGTAAAGATAAATATCGTTAGAAGGTATTAAAAAGATGCAAAAAGAGTAAAAAATAAATGATGTTTTTAAAGGATTAATTATTTCCGAAGGGTCAAGTCCAAATTTCGGTGTAAATTCCAATCCTAATATAATGATATGTAACTAAGCAGCTTCAAGCGATTGCCTTTGTGTAATTGCTATAGATTGCATTTTTAATTTTACTTCAAGCGTAATCT
>JAEETM010000127.1 GCA_016290335.1 Treponema sp.
GTCATCTTCCATTTTCTTAATAATCGCGGCGACCTCGGCTGCATCTTTTTTTGTCATTGCGGCTATATCTTCAATGCTCAATCTGGCATTTTGACGTAACAACTCAAGTATTTCTTCCATATTTTTCCCCCAATAGATAATATCTTATTTTACTATTTATTGAAGGAATTGCAAATACCTAGAAAAGAGTTTTGTACTTTTTTTGTTTATTGTACCCTGTATGTTTCCGGCGCACCAAGGTATGATTTAAGCATTGGCTTGTTAGCATTGTGGATTACAATTTTTTCCAGCACCATATTCGGCGTTACAGGACTAACTTTAAGCAGATTAAGCCCCGCACGACATTCAGCATAAACAGTTGCAATACGAATATTGTTGGTAATGTCATTTCCCCATGGCTGCTGGTCATCACCTACAGCAAATCGCTCAGGATCAACTGCATCCTTAAGGATTTTTTCACCATTTACATCAACCGTAAACTGTAATTTGTTGTCTTTATAAGCAGGATTTGACGGATTAAGATAAAAATCAAAAGCCATAATTCCGCAGGTTTCAGCATTTTCAGAAGCATCCGTAGCTTTTACAAAATCCTCAGAAAGAGCAAAGGCATATTCTACAAAAGGAGCCTTTTCAGAACCTGCTTCAAAGCTTGCAATTATATCTTTTGCCTTTACAGCGCCAAGAGTTTTTCCATAACCAGGCAACAGGTCAAAAGCGTCAGAACGTAAAAAATGAGGGGCTTCCATACTGATATAATTTGTAGTCTGAATAAAGGTTCCAGCCGGGAAGTTTGTATCAGGAACAGCGGCATCAACATGAAACTTTACAAGGATTCTTGCACCGTGACCGTCATCAGCAGAAATAGTCACAAGCTCAGTTTTATCGCTGTCCAAAGCAAGTTTTTCGCGATTAAGCTTTACAAGGATTGTATCAATGCAGCAGCCTTCTACACCAAGATTTTCTTCATCCTTTACAATTTCCAGATTAAGCCAGCCTTCATCCCCTGTTTTGCCACTTGTAACCTTATAGTCACAGCCTTCAACATTGCTGCAGGCAAGCTTTATACGGGCTTCATTACATTCAGGATTCTTAAACGCATCAAGATACAAATCACGGATAGTCCAATCCTGACCAGTTGTTGTAAACTCCTTTCCGTCCACCCAGGCAACAAGTCTCTTTTTTCGGGTAGGCTCAACATATTCATAAACAGGATAATGATTATAAGCCTCGCACCAGTTACGGAAACCAAAATGTTCTGACCAGCCCATTGCATAAAAGCGGCCGTTACCAATTTTGTCGCATTCATCAACGAGAGCCTTGTCAAAATTGCAGCAGGCGCGGACTTTATCTGCATAAACATTTGCAACCAGAGCATTATGCTGTGCGAACCAGTGATTTTTTCCGCTGTAAAGCTGCATGCGCACAATATTCATTGTTCCTACAACAGGCAGATAAACCTGACTGAAAAATCCTGCAGCCTGCTCTTCCGGAACCTTTGCATAAAGTGCACTCGCCCTCTTAATTAAATCTTCAGTACGGGCAAGAATATAATCAGCTTCTCCAAAGTTTACAGGATGGAAGGTATCCGGCTTTATGCATTCTGTTCGGCGCATAATTGCAATTTTATTTGATTCATAAACAATGTCAGAAACTTCCTGGGCCTGCTCGGCTGTAAAATATGGAAGCTGAGTAGCAAACCATTTATCGGTATAAGCTTTTACATCGGAATTATATTTTTCGTAATCATAACCAAGGTTCAAAAAGTATGATAATGGATATTCATTTGAGAAGATGTCGCCAACATTAACAATCCATAAATCACGGATTCCAAACTCATAAGCCGCAGCCATCTGTTCGCGGGCCTTTGGAAGATAATTTGTATTGAGCCATTCATAGCTGAAAGGCCAGCCGTGATAATCAAAATGATAGTACATTCCGTAGCCGCCCTTGTGAGAACGCATTGACTCGGTTGGAACAGTGCGGAGGTTTCCGTGATTATCATCGCAGAGCATAAGAGTTACGCCTTCAAGCTCAGGGTCGCCCATAAGACCTTTTGTATGCTTGTCGCCATAAAAATACGGTTCAACCTCTTTGTAAAGTGCCAGCATTCTTGGTACTTTCTGAACATCAGGATTTACATTTTCACGGATAAGGCGGTTCTGAGTTTTAAGAACATCGCGCAAAAGGTTGATATTATCTGCCAGCGTTGCATTCTTTCCAAGGATTGCAGTATCAGCTTCACCACGCATACCAACAGTGATGACATTTTCGTATTTACCATTTCGCTTAAGGCCGTCTTCCCAGAACTTTGTAATTCCCTTTTCGTTTACTCGGAAGTTCCAGGCATCTCCATAGATTGAATCAGGACCTCGAAGATGCTTGTATTCTTCACCCGCACGGCAGCAAGGCTCATGGTGGCTGGCTCCCATTACAACGCCCAGCTCATCAGCAAGCTCTGCATTTGCAAGTCCCGGACCATCATCACTAAAGCGAGAAGCCCACATTGCAGGCCAGAGATAATTTCCCTTAAGGCGGAGAAGCAGTTCAAACACATGCTCGTACATTTTTGCATTCACGCCGCCAAAATTATGATTAGCCCAGTTACCAAAGGCCGGCCATTCATCATTTATAAAAAATCCGCGGAAGCGAACGGAAGGCTCTTTTGTAACAGTAATCCCCTCTTCCAGCTCAACAGACTCACGGTGAGCAGGCAAAATACCAGACCAGTCAACTAATGGGGACACTCCTAAGAGTTCAGAAAGATGGAAAAGTCCGTAAATTGTTCCGCGTTTATCGCTTCCAAGGATGATGATTTTATTTGATTTTACAACGAAAATATAACACTCGCGTTTTCCCTTGATTTTTGAAAGCTCAGCAGAAAGTCCTTCTTCTGCAGCTAGCTTTTCTGCAAGTGGAGATTTGCCAAGAGTTGCAAAAAGGACAGCTTCATCCGCACCCCCATTCAGAGCACCATTTATTGAGCTGACTTCCGGCTTTTTTCCAGTAACAAGTTCTACATCACAGCAAACCTTGCCGGCAATCTTTTTTACTCCAGAAAACTCATCTTCATCACAAAAAAATCTCACATCCCCAGAAATACGCATAAAAATCCCCTTTTTATAAGTTGCATACTAGTATATCAAAAAATGAAGACTTCTGCCATAAAAAAAGATTGCCGGGTCAAGCCCGGCAATGACATATAGGTTTCTTCACAATGAAGTTCTAACTACTTTCCTTTCTTCTGCTCGCTTGGTTTGCTCTTGGCTCCGGCAACGGCAGCGGCCATCTTTTCGCGGGCGGCCTTAATGTCGTTTACCATAAGCATTGGCTGACCAGTTGCATCAAGAGTATCGCGCCAGAAGGCTCCCTCTGGGTCAACTGCATTTCGGTGAGCTGTTACGGCTTTTATTGGAAGATGAACAAACTTATCGTGAACAAGGCCAATTACAAGCTTTGTTTTTCCTGCCATAGCAGCGTGAACTGCATTGTTTCCAAGACGTTCACAGTAGATTGAATCGCTTGCTGTTGTAACAGAAGCACGAACCTGATAAGAAGGATCAATATATTTAAGATTGATTTCTATATTCTTTGCCTTGAAGTAATCTTCAATTCGTTTCTTTAAGAAAAGACCGATATCTGCAAGTTTTTTATTGCCGGAAGCGTCTGTAGCACCTGTAGACTGAAGTAAATCTTGTCCTGCACCTTCAGAAACAACGATTACTGCGTGACCACGTTTTGCAAGACGGCGTTCCAGAGTTGCAAGGAAACCGTAATCTCCATCCATCTCGAAAGGAACTTCAGGAATAAGGCAGAAGTTTGTTTCGTGTGATGAAAGAGCGGCAGCAGCAGCAATAAAGCCAGCTTCACGTCCCATAAGCTTTACAAGACCAATACCGTTTATCTGAGAAGCAGCCTCCATGTGAACAGCAGCTACTGTTTCTTTTGCCCGCTGAACGGCTGTTTCAAAACCGAATGAGCGGTCAATAAACATCAAATCATTATCAACTGTTTTTGGAATACCAACAACGGCACATTTTAATCCTCGTTTTTCAACTTCGCAGGCAATATCATAAGCACCGCGCTGAGTACCGTCACCACCAAGAATAAAGAGCATGTTGATTCCGTCTCGTTCAAGGCAGTCAACAATATCGCTTACACGCTGTCCACCACCACGGCTTGTTCCAAGATAAGTTCCACCAATCTTGTGAATCTCGTCTATAAGATAACGGTCAAGCTCAATCGGCTCGTAACCTGAATCAGCAAAGAAACCACGGAATCCAAACTGATAACCTTTAATTGTCTTAACACCATAACGTGTATTCAAACAGCGTACAATTGCACGGATAACATCATTCAAACCAGGACAAAGACCACCGCAGGTACAGATTCCAGCCTTTGCGTGTGTAGGGTCAAAATAGATTTTTTCGCGCGGACCGGCTTTTTCCATAAGATTTGAGGAATCAAGCACAATCGGCTTTTTTGCATCATAAACATTTATGTTTGCAATAATATAGCTGTCATCTTTTACATAGTTAGCAGTGTAGTCACCATGAACAGTCGAAAGCTTAATCGGCGATTGAATTGTACATGGTCCAAGATTTTCAATAGAAAAATCAAACTTTTCTTCGGTCATCATCATCTTCATCCTTTATTATAAAGTGGTATAATAGAATATAATGATTATGACTTTTTTGCAAGGTCCTTTAAAAAATCATTGAAAACGACCCTATTATATAGTAAAATTGTATTCAGCATTTTTTTAATTTTGGAGGAAAATATGAAAAAATCGTCAATTATTGCAGCAGCAGTTCTTGGATTTGCACTGTTAGCAACAGGCTGTAAAGGCCCTACAAACAAAAATTACATTCTTGCTACAGGCGGAACAAGCGGTACTTACTATCCATTCGGAGGAGCTATTGCCAACATCTGGAACACAAAAATTGAAAATATGAATGTTACGGCTCAGGCAACTGGTGCTTCTGCTGAAAACCTTCGCCTTATCAACAAGGGAGAAGCTGAATACGGAATCGTACAGAATGACGTTATGGACTATGCTTACAACGGAACAGACTTGTTTGCTGGTGAAAAACTTGCAAATATTATGACAATCGGAACTTTGTATCCGGAAGTTGTTCAGATTGCTGTTTCTAAAGCAAGTGGTATTAAATCAGTTGCAGATTTCCGAGGAAAACGTATTTCTGTTGGTGATGCAGGTTCTGGTGTAGAGTTCAATGCAAAACAGATTCTTGAAGGTTATGGACTTACCTTCAACGATATTAAAAAGAGCAACCTTTCTTTCAAAGAGTCTGCAGAAGGTATTCAGAACGGAACTTTGGACGGATGTTTTATTACAGCCGGTGTTCCTAACTCAGCTTTGCAGGAGCTTGCCTTTACAGCTGGTCTTATCCTTATTCCTGTAGACGGAAAAGCTGCTGATGCTATCTGTAACAAATACAACTACTACACAAAGACAATTATTCCGGCAGGAACTTACAAGGGAACTGACACAGACACAGCTGCTCTTGCTATCAAAGCAACTCTTGCAGTTAGTTCAAAGCTTGATGAAGCTACTGTTTACGAAATGACAAAAGCTTTGTTCTCTAACCTTGATGAACTTGCAACAGCTCACGCAAAAGGAAAGGAAGTTACAGCAAAAGCCGCAATCACTGGTGTTTCTGTACCATTCCACCCTGGTGCAATCAAGTATTATAAAGAAATTGGATTAATGAAATAAAATGCTTTCTTCCCATAATGATGTGGAAGCAAAGGTTTGCCGCAGTAAACAAATTGCTTTGATTATTGCGGCAGTTACAATTCTTCTTGCAGGAGCATTCTTCTTTGTTCCTGCAAAAACCGTTCTTTCCATCTCCAACAGAAAAAATCCAAAAGAAAGGTTCTATTCGGTTGAAGGTGCAGAGTACGGTTTTTGTATTTCTTATACACATTCAGTAAACAAAGGCAGGGTGCATGATTATTACAGACCTTCACCCGACCACAAATTGATTCTTGACCGTACAGTTTTTGTGTCTTATGGTGCAGGAATCCCGGAACCGGAAGAAACAAAAGGTGCAGTTTTTACGGTTCTTCCCAATGGCTATGAAATAAGCGGATTAAACAGGATTGTCCCCAAGCTTGTAATGGCTGTAGGTCTTATTGCAGAACATTCAATTGCTTTTTTAGATGATGAAGATTCAGCCAATCTCAATGAGCATTTTTTGAAAAATTATTTTGCACCACAAACAGGTATTATTTTGAAAATTGAAAGGGTTTCCCTTTTTGAATATATAAAAACTGAAAAAATATAAAAACATAATAAAAAAACTGAAAAGGAGGCTTTGATTTTTATGGATGAGAAAAAGAATGAACAGACATTCGAAGAATCAAATGCAGATTTATTTGACTATTCTATGGATGATTCTGGAGATCCTTCTTTGGATACACCGATTGATTCTGAACAGCCTGATTCATCTGGTTCTGCAACAGAAAAGCTGAATGAATCATCCAACAATACAGCAGCACTTTCTGAACAGCAGCCTTCAAGTGGTTCAATTGAAGGCATTCTTCCAACAACTAATGAAGAAGAAATGAAAAAGCTCATGCAGGATCTAGACAGGGAGCAGGCTTACCGTGAACATAAATGCTGGAGACAATGGATTACCGTTATTGTTTCTATTGTATTTGTTCTGTTCCAGCTCTACGCTACCCTTTCTGGAAAAATCACTGCGCAGATATTGAGGGCTACACACCTTGCTTTTGTTCAGTTCCTCGCCTTCCTGCTTTTCCCAGCTACAAAGAAAATGCCAAAAGATACGTTGCCATGGTATGATGTTCTGCTCGCCTTTCTGGGTGCCGGCTGCTGGCTGTATATAGTTATCAACTTTGACACTCTTGTGCGCCGTACAGGTAACAACACGGTTCTTGATATAATTATTGGTATTATTGGTATTCTGATTCTGTTTGAAAGCTGCCGGAGAATTGTCGGTTTACCGATTATGATTATTGCCGGCTGTTTTATAATTTATGCCTTTATTGGTAAATACATTCCGGGCTTCCTTAATCACCGCGGATATTCTTTACAGCGTGTTGTATGCCACCTCTTCTATAACACAGAAGGAATTATGGGAACTCCAATCGGGGCCTGTTCAACGTTTATTTTCCTGTTCATACTCTTTGGTGCATTGCTTGAAAAAACAGGTATTGGACAGTTCTTTATTGATTCCTGTAATGCAATTGCCGGTGGAGCTTCCGGTGGTCCTGCAAAGGTAGCAGTTCTTTCTTCTGCATTGCTCGGTACAGTTTCAGGTTCTTCTGTTTCTAACACTGTAGGTTCAGGTTCATTTACAATTCCT
>JAEETM010000128.1 GCA_016290335.1 Treponema sp.
ACAACAAGCCATTCATCTTCATATAAGATTTCAATCCGCTCGCGGCCATAATCTTTTTTATGCTCCCGCTTATACTGAGTAGAAGGCTTTACGTAATGATTTGCAGTTTTAGTATCCATTAGTTATTTTCCATAATAATAAGGCTTTTGTATTATAGCATAAAGCTTAAAGCTCCAAAAGATTTCTAACATTATCTACTATACAATCTGCATCTGCCGCTTCAAGCTCCTGCCTGCTGCCATAACCATACAACACACCGCAGGACTTAATTCCGTTCTTTTTTGCCCCGATGATGTCATGCTCGCGGTCGCCAATCATAAGAACCTTGGATTTGTCAAAGCCTGTTTTATCCGCTTCCCTACACTTCTCCAAAGCATACTCAATCACTTCTTCTTTTTTACTGCGGGTTTCGTCCATGTTACTGCCACAGATAAAATCAAAATATTTTGCCAGCCCAAAATGCTCCAGAATCTTTACAGAATATTCTTCCGGTTTTGAAGTTGCCACAAGAAGATGTTTTCCCTTTGACTGCTGCTGGGCAAGGACCTCTTCAATTCCGTCATAAACTTTATTTTCAAAAATACCCTTCTGTGCAAAATATTCACGGTACTTTTTTACACCTTCCATACATCTTTCTTCATCAAAGCCAAACTCTTTCTGAAAGGTAGTAACAAGCGGTGGCCCTATAAAAGTACAAAGCTTTTCGTAAGATGGCACTTCCAGCCCGAAATATTTAATGGCATGAACAAAGGAATTGGTAATTCCTTCTGCAGGGTCGGTAAGTGTACCATCCAAGTCGAAAAAGTAATAATCAAACATAGGCACATTTTACAGGTTTTAACCTCTATTTTCTATATGAATAGACAAAAAAAGCCTATATCGGTAAAATATCTTATGTGTCATCTATAAAAACTAATTTTTTAGGAGCATTATATGCGATTAATTATCAGACCAGATTACGATGCTGTTTCAAAATGGGCAGCAAACCACATTGCGGCAAAAATTAACGCTGCAAATCCAACTAAAGAAAAACCATTTGTTATTGGACTTCCAACAGGCTCTACTCCACTTGGAACATATAAAGAGCTTATCAACCTTTACAAAGCAGGAAAAGTTTCTTTTGAAAATGTTGTTACCTTCAACATGGATGAATACGTTGGTATTTCTGAAGATCATCCGGAAAGCTATCACCGCTTTATGTGGGACAATTTCTTCAGCCACATCAATATCAAAAAAGAAAACGTTCATATCCTTAACGGAAATGCAAAAGACCTCGCAAAAGAATGTGAAGATTACGAAAAAGCTATTAAAGCTGCCGGCGGAATCCGCTTATTTATGGGCGGTGTTGGTGTTGACGGTCACATTGCTTTTAACGAGCCGGGTTCTTCTCTTGCAAGCCGCACACGCGAAATGGCACTTACACAGGATACAATCATTGTAAACAGCCGCTTCTTTGACCACGATGTAAATAAGGTTCCAAAGACCGCTCTTACAGTTGGTGTTGGTACAGTTTGCGATTCTGATGAAGTTATGATTTTGATTACAGGCCACAACAAGGCAACAGCCCTTAAGCACGCAGTAGAAGAAGGAATCAGCCAGATGTGGACAGTTTCTGCCCTTCAGATGCACGAAAATGCTGTTATTGTTTGCGATGATGATGCAACAGATGAGCTTAAGGTTGGAACTGTAAAATACTTCAAGGATATTGAAAAGAACAACTACGATAATGCTATATAGCGAATACGGGCTGTTCCAGACGGAGCAGCCTTTATTTTTTCTTAAGAATAATCAGTGTCATATCATCTTCGGGTTCTGTGCCGGAAGCAAAAACATCAAGTTCATCAAATAAGGCAGAAAGCTGAGTTTCTACCGGTAGCCCGACAGTACGACTCAAAGATTCAACAAAAGCTTTATGACCAAAGCTGTCGCCTTTTACATTAGGCTTATCTACAATTCCATCAGTATATAAAATCAATTCATCACCGCTTTTCATTTCTACAAACAGCGAATCATAAGAAGAAGGAATTGTACTTAATCCTATTGCACCAAATGCCAGCGGCGAGTTTTCTATAAACTGGAACGAACCATTTGATTTTTTATAAAGAAGCGGCTTCTGGTGACCGGAGTTTACAAGCTCCACAGAATCCTTTTTAAATCGTAGAAGAATACCTGTAATGTAGTTTTCAATTCCACCCTTTTCTACAATAAACCGTTCATTTATATTCTGGACAGTCTGCCACAAAGGTTTTGAAAAGCCGTCATAAAACTCCTGAACAATAATATTCTTTGCAAGCAAGGTGATAATACCAGATGAAATACCGTGTCCCGAAATATCAAAAATACCAGCACCAAGAAGAGTTCCTGTTCCATCTAAAGAATTGGCACTATAAGCCTTCTGCATTTCTTTCTTTGGGTAAAAATCGTACAGGTCACCGGAAACTCCAGCCATAGGAACACATTTAAATGCAACTTCCCAGTTATCAAAATTAATGATTTTCTGCTGATAGAATGTCTGCTGAATGAATGCAGCCTGTTCAATTTCCGAAGCAAGCAGGTTTTTCTGATCTTTCAATTCATCCTCGGTAAGCTGGATTCTGTGCTTAAGGAAAGAGGTGAAAATAAAGGAAATCATGTAAACAATCGGAAATCTTGCAGAAAAGAAAGGAGAATATGGATAACAATCATATTTTAAAGGCGTCCACATTCCCAAAATAAGCAGCAGAAAAACAACCGCGTTCAGACTGAAAAATGAGATTGTCGGCAGCAGATACAGTGTAAAAAGCGGGATTACCGTCATCCAGATAATACCAAAACCTTTAGAACCTCCATTAAGAAGGAATACAACTTCAAGAGTGATTATTACAAGCGGTCCCGTAAAATAAAACAGCACAAGTTTTTTAGTAATATTGATAAACACAAAAGTAATGAACATGGCCGCAGAATATGCAATAGATACAATCACCATGCTTTTATTTCCATCTTTATAGCATATAAAAAGCATTAACAGACCAAGAAGACCTATAAGCAGTGATATAAACCACCCTATATGATAATTCTTGTCGCGATTTAATTGTGTTTTTCTTCTTCGTCGTCTATTTCGCATCCTTTTTTTTATCCTTATTCTATTTTGTATGTGTATCTTTAAAAAGTCTTCCGTGATTTTCTAGAATCGTGTATTCATAATTATTATCGGCATAAGTAAACTTAAGCGTTATACTTACAAAAATTGTTGGCTGCCCGAACAAAAAGCTGCTTTCTTTACTTAAATCAAGTACAGATTTATATAGAGAAAGATTATTTGGCCAGCGGTTTTCGCCAGTCCACTCTGCATAATATATTCCAGCATCAATGTGCGGTTTTACTCCATCCAAAACAGGACGACCAAAAGTTAAATCCTTAAATACAATTGAATAAGTCGGGCTGTCATAATAATAATCAGAATGACTTACCCAATAATTACCCTTTCCACCCTTTGCAGTAACTGTAACTTTCATATCCTTAAAATCTGAATAGTACCAGTTATTCGCTTCGGACTGAACTGTGAGCCAGACCTCATATTCATGATCTTTTTGAACAAAGGGATAAAGGAATGTACTTGAACTGGCATCTGTTGCAATACGGACATTTTCCCTGCCCACAGATTTATCGAGAACATGAATTGCAACATGGTCCCAAACGGAATCGTGAGATTTTGTTATGTAAAGGCCGTTGTATTTTGGTGTTACTGTTACCGTACAATTGGATGATGTTCCGTTCGGATTTTTTTTAGATTCAGTTTTTGTGACTTTTGCGCCATCTGAATCAGAAGAAGAACCTGTTGTGTCTATCTGAAGCTTTTCTTCTGGTTCGGCAGAATCAGGATATTTTACAGATGGATTATTATTTGTATCTTTAAAATAATTATCGTAGTTTGCAATAATAGTATATTCGTAATTGATATTGTTATAAGTGAACTTCTGGTTTATATCCACAAAGATTTTTTGTTTACCGCGCAAAAAGTCTTTTTTAGAACTTAAATCCAAAACAGAATTAGTAAGGGAATCTGTAATTTTGAGGTTATTCGGATATTCTCTATTGTCACTCCAACTGCCATCATCACAAATCGTTCCTTCAATTCTTTCATTTTCATAAGCTATATTTGGTTTAGTATACTTAAGGCCTGTGAACATAATTGAATAATCTGGACTGTAATAAGAATAGCCGGAATTAGTAATTCTATAATTGCCTAAACCTCCAGCTGCCTGAACCAGAACACTAACTCCATCATCATTTCGAGCATCTTTGTATTCCCATTTTCCAACTTCAGACTGCAAGGTTAGTCCTACTGTATAAAGATGATTTTTCTGAACAAATGGATATAAGAAATTATTTGTTTTTGCATCTGTTACAATTCGTACATTATCTTTAGAATCTGTTTTATCGTAAATCTGAATTGAAACATGGTCCCAGACTGAGTTATGAGCTTTTTCAATATAAAGGCCACCATCCCTCACTTCAACTGAAAGCGTACAATTAGCAGAGCCACCAATTGAAACAGGATTTTTAATTGACTGAGTTACAGAAGAACACTTCAATTCTTCCATTTCTTCGCCAAGGTTCAGACGGAAATAAAACCGTGTAGCATCAAAAAGATTATTTGATTTTTTTGTAAGACTGTATCCGCCCGGTTGCCATGTATAGTCACCCCAAGACAAAGTTCCCTGTCGTCCAGTCAAATCAGGACTGTACAAATAAGGCGAAACCATTTCTTTCCAATCCAAAAAGCGCTGACTGCATTTTTCAAAAGTCCACTCGCTGTCAACAGCAGAAACTTCCTTTAGCAATTGAGCAAACTTTTCCTTGTACTCCGGAACCATAAAGATTTTATCCATAAGCGGACGACTTGCTCCACGTCCCCAGTCAAAAGGATCGTGCTCAAAACCACCTTCCTTTATAGAACAGCCCAGGGTATTATCATAATCAAAAGGAATAAGATAAACTTTGCCACTCCCCTTTGAATCGGTATCAAAATACAAATAGAAATTATTGGCATTTCCCCAGTAATCATCATCCATGCCGCATAAAATATTTACCGCGTAAGTTTTAAGGAAGAAATCTACATCAAACCACTTTTCGTAAAAGGCTTTTATCTCACTAATTGCAGAAGAGTCATTTTCATTTGCAGGTTTTGGGAGGGCATTCAGTTCAGTTATAAAGCCCCTAAACTCGGCAGCAGCAGAATCAAAATCATCTTTATTTGTTTTAAGGTCCATAGAATACTGCTTCCATACATAACCGACACGAGTACCGTATTCACGTCCATTTGTTTTAATTCCATCCGGCTGTTTTTCACCCTGGCGAATTACTCTTATATCTTCAACACCCATTTCACCAATGCGGCCCATAGTAAAATCATTTGAACACTTCCACAGGTTTCCTTTGTTGTTTTTCCAGGCATTTGAGACATCATTTTCACCCTGTGCCCGAGCCTTGAGTGACTGCTTATTTACTTCTTCAAACATTTCGTAAACACCGTAATTTACAGTTGTTGAAGGCTCTGCAGCTTTGGGATTTTCAATATCTTCTATAATCTTTAACGTAAGAGTTGTATGACTTGCTCTTGGAGCTGTCCATATTCCGTATCTATGGAACAAATCATAACAGAAAATCTCACGTGTACAGGAAGCATCCATTCTCTTTAAGTTAACGCCCTTCATACAGTTAGACATTTTAAGCTCATCGTCATCATCAAGGAACTCTTCAAAATCTACTTTAAAATGTGTCTGTCTGTAACGGTTATTAGGAAGGCCTTCTGTATCATAATAATCACCATTCCAGTCTTTATTCATCTGATTCTGTTCACGACCATTATCAAGTCCCTGCGGACAATAGCGGCTTGTATTTCCACGAAGACGGAATCCAACATCTTTAATATCCCACTTCATTCCGTCCTTTTCATAAATATAACTTTCGGCATGAACACAGTTTTCGTTTTTATAGAAATATCGGTAATCATTACAAAGCTTGTTCCATTCACTTCGCCTTATAACAATGGTTGTTTTTCCTAATGTCTGATTATTAAATATAAAATCAAGGCTTTCTTTGCGTGATGAAGAAACCTTCGGATTTGTTGAAATTAATTCACTGCGATTTGGTCTGACATAATCACATTCATCAGGTAAATAAAGATCTTCAACCTTTATCTGTGATTGAGGATTCTGCCCATTTTCCTGATTATTCTGGCTCGAATTGGTAAATAAATCACAACCAATAAATGAAAATATCAAAGCTATAAATAAAATAATTCCAAAAAGCCTTCTCATAAAAAACTCCCGCTTTAAAATCAGAAATCCCAGTACACAAAAAAGTTTATAGATAAAAATTTTAATTCATTTTTGTTGATTTGTCTAACATTTTTGCATAACAAGCGTTGTATTTTAAAATAAAAAACCGCCCCGAAATGAGGCGGTATAAGATTGCCGGGTCAAGCCCGACAGTGACACATCCTAGAGGGAAGCGTGGCAAGTACGTGCAATTACGTCGTCCTGCTGTTCCTTTGTAAGGTTGATAAAGCGTACTGCATAACCAGATACACGAACTGTAAAGTTAGCATATTCAGGTTTTTCAGGGTGAGCCTGGCAGTCCTTGAGCTTTTCAACGCCGAATACGTTTACGTTCAGGTGGTGAGCACCCTTAGAGAAGTATCCGTCGAGAACGTTTACAAGGTTAGAAATGCGTTCGTTTTCATCGTGTCCAAGAGCAGATGGGTTGATTGTCTGTGTGTTAGAAATACCATCAAGTGAGTACTTGTATGGAACCTTAGCAACAGAGTTCAAAGACTTGATAAGACCCTTTGTTTCTGCACCGTAAGATGGAGAAGCTCCTGGAGAGAATGGAGCGTGAGCTGGACGTCCGTTAGGAAGAGCACCAGTAGCCTTACCGTATACAACATTAGAAGTAATAGTAAGGATAGAAGTTGTAGGCTCTGCGTTGCGGTATGTTGGGTGCTTCTTTACTTTAGTAATGAAAGTCTTGAGCAGCCATACTGCAATTTCGTCTGCACGGTCATCATCCTGTCCGTAGCGTGGGAAGTCGCCTTCAATCTGGAAGTCATAAGCCATATTTGGAGCAAAGATCTTGTTGCCCTTCTTGTCTGTGATGTTGATATCACGGCGGAGAACCTTAACCTTTGCATATTTGATAGCAGAAAGTGAGTCAACTACGTGAGAGAAACCTGCAATACCAGTAGCAAATGTACGGCGTACGTTTGTATC
>JAEETM010000129.1 GCA_016290335.1 Treponema sp.
CTCAGTATAGCACAGGGTTCCCGGTTTGTCAAGCGTTTTTTCAAAAATTTTTAAAATTTTTTTTGAGGGCTTAAACTTCGGTAGCCCACCGAAGCTCAAGCTTGCCGTTCTCCAGTTCCCTGGTGTAGAACCGGCGGTCATCGTTCGCTCTCCGGCCCGTCTTGCCGACCAGCTCAGCAAGCTTCTTGGTGGCATTCGCGATTTTCCATTCGGCGCTCGCGATTCTCTCTTCTTTGGTGAACACGGTCTTGGTGCAGGTGATTTCGATTGTTCCGGTGTATTCAGTGTAGGTGGTCTTCGTCATGGCTTCTTGCCTTCCTTTCTTCTCTCTTTCTGACGTAAGTATAACATGACCGGTTCAACTTGTCAAGCGTTTTTTTGAACTTTTTTAAAAAAATTTTACCGCCTTGCGGCGGCTTTATTAGAAGTCTATTGGTCTGTTGCTCCAGTTTTCTTTCTTAAGCAGAACGGTTGTTCGATTGATGTTCAGATACCACGCGGCTGTTTTAAGGTTGGCATCAGACAGGTCAGTTTCGCACAGAGCTTTAAAGCCTTCAGTGATTTTAGTATCTTTGCCGTAAATAGCTTCGCACATTTCGATGAGTTCTTTCCGAGTCTTGGTCATTGTCTTGAGTTCCTTTCTTTTCTCTTTCTGACTGTAGTATAACACACTCCCCCGGACTTGTCAACACTTTTTTGCAAAAAAGTTTACTTTTTTTTGGGAAAATTTTGTGCTTCATCGATTCAATGCGTTTTTTTCGCAAAATCTCGGAGAGTACCCACAAACTAAAATGCGGCGCGTGCCGCCCCAGCACGCGCCGACCGAAAAATTTTTTTCAAATTTTTTGGTTTTTGCGATGGGAAGCAAAATTTTGCAAAAATAAAAAAAGGCTTTTCAGCCTCTTTTTATTTGCCCATGACCCGAGCGATGAGGGCGATGTAACCTTCGTTTTCCTCGCCGCGGATGATGGTCCAACCGAGCCGAACGGCTTTTCTGTACTCGGCGCCGAAGGTGGTGTCGTTGGTGTTGATGACTTCCTTGAGTTCGCCTTTCTTGTTGATGAGCAGGTAGTTGGTGAAGTTCGTCATTTCTTTGGTCTCCCTTTCTTTTCTCTTTCTGAATACAGTATAGCACGACCCGGTCTTTTTGTCAAGCGTTTTTTCAAAAAAATTTAAAAAATTTTTCGGCAAAATAAGAGCTTGTCACCTCTTCGTGACAAGCTCAACCTCTTCTATTTCATCATCACCGATGATGCTGTCTGTGGTGTTGTTGAACATCAGCATTCGCACCTCGTCGCCTACTCTGTACCCCTCTCCTGTGAACGTCCAGAAGTAGCCCGCTTTGTCCTTAACTCTAACGACATTATTTTCCACCTTGATGACCTCGGCTTCTCTGTGGTAGTGGCATTCGTACCAGCCCACGCGACCGACCACAAGCAAGAACGCAATAAGCGCAAGCGTGGCAATCACTACATTGATGATGCCTTGCAGTCTTCTCTCTCTTCTTCTCTGTAACTCTCTTCTTGTCATTGTTGTGTGTGTCCTCTCTCTCTTTGTCTCTCTGTGTGTCTATTGTATCACTCTTTGTGCATCTTGTCAAGTGTTTGTTTGCTCTGTTGTTGTGCTCTTTGTGTGTCTCTCTGTCTGTGCGCTTTGTGCATGCATGCGCTTGTGCCCTACCACGCAAGCGCCTTCCTTGTGTCCTGCTTGTGCACTTGTCTGTTGTAGTCCTTTGCGCTCTTGAAGGTCTTTGTGGCTGTGCTGATGAGTGCTGTGCCTCTCTGTGCCTTGTTGCGCTCCGCAAGAGCCTTCTTGCTCATGCTCTTCTGCTCGTAGGCTTTTGCCTCTTTCTCTAACTTACTGACCTTTTTGCTCATCGTGTGTGCCTCTCTTTCTCTCTTGTGCCTTTAGTGTATCACACTTTGCGCGTTCTGTCAAGCGTTTTTTCGCCGGTTTTGTGTGTTATTTTTTTAACAATCTGCCTACCTTGTTGTGTGTGCTGTGCTACTGTGTGTGTCTCCTGTGCGTGCGTGCCCCTGCGCGCACGCGTGGCAGGAGGTTCTTGCTGTGTGCTGTGGTGGTCTACTGCTGATAGACCTGGCACCCCTGCGTGGTGTACTGTGTAGTGTGTCCTTGTTGTGTGTGTTAGCTGTTCATTGTGTGTTGTTGTTGTGTTGTGTGTGTTCTTTGTTGCTTGTGCTTGTTGTGTGTGTCTGTGCTTCTCTCTGTCTGTGCTGTTGTGTCTCTCTCTGTGTGTGCCTCGTTGGCTGTGCGCCTGTGCTGTGTAGGTGTGTGCGCTCGCTGCCTCTGTGTGCTGTGTGTGTGCGAACATACGTTCGGTAGATCGGCCTCGCGCACGTCCCTTGCTTACTGTGTGCTGTTGGTGTTTCTGCAAAATAGCATTGTCCATCGATGTAGTGCGTTTTTTTGCTGTTCTGCTGGTGCTGCAGTTCTGGGAAACAGCGTGCGCTTGCCTGTGCTGTGCTTGCCCTCGCGATTTTTTCTAAAGGTCTGTACTGTGGCAAATCAGGCGCGCTGCGACCCACACCGCGCCTGCGCAAGCACTATCTTTTCTAGCTGCTCTGCTGGACAACCCTTCAACGTACTACACACACATGCATTACTGTAAATAATACATGTGTGTGTTTTACTTGACCAACTTATCACGTTTGTTTGCTCATCGTTGTTGTTGTCTTTGCGCGTTGTTTGCCGCGCTGTTAGAGGCTGTTTGTTGGGGCGTAGTGCAGGAGGCGCCAGTAGACCTCCAGCATTGTGTCACGTTAGACCGGGGGGTACTTTTCGGGAAAAAATTTTTTTTGAAGAGGCAAATTGATTTTGCCTGGCCACAACTCTCTCCAAACCAATTCCCCATTTCGAATTACGAATTTACCACTCCAACGATATCGTTTTGAGCAACAGTTGAACCATTAACTACATACATAATAATTGGTACTTTCATATTACTAGAATCAAAATATACATTTATATCTGTAATTATACCAGTTTTTTCTTCTGTTCTAATAATACGTGTTGCTCCTCTGCCATTACATTTGGGACAAGGAAGAATTGTATGATCAGCACCTTGTATTTCTGTTCGTCCATTACAAAAACTACAAGTTTCATACATGTCTAATGTATTAATTATATAATATTTTACATTGTCTCCAATATTATATTTTACATCTATATTCATATTACAGCTCCAAACTTATCTGCCCTTCAATCTGTGCAGAGTAAATCTTATTATTCAACACTTTAGGGATTTCACAGCCTAGTTCTTTTAATACATCACAAGCCACTTGATACTTTGGATCAATACCATTATCCTTATACATAAGCACATAATTGCGCCCAGGCATATCAAGTGTACTAAAATTTAACTCATCTCCCGCACTGAAGCCGTACCGGCTTCTCAATCCAGAAGGAATAGAAACTCTTCCCAACGAATCAACTTTGCGCGAGACATTTTCATCACAAATATTATAATCCATTAACCTTGCGGCTCCTCTGTTTTCGCATCATCAATCGGTTGACCGGCCGCCGCATCTTCCTTCTTCGTCTCTACAGGCTCTACTGGTACACAGAAAATATGCCACACATATCCTTCTTCATCCTTCACAGTGCCGATATAGGCACTATTCTTAATAACCTGCTCATCACCACCGGTTAATTCCCAACCAGTACCAACCTGATAAAAATCAAGTGCGCGGACCTCTTTTACCGCATCATCCAACATAACCCATACTACTGGTTTACCATACTGTAACTTCGTATTTAACACCTGACGAATGTGACCTTCACAATGTCCAGGAACATCATATTTCCAGATCTTTACCATCTACATTCTCCTTATTTTTTATTGCGGCCAGCCAAACCTCATGCATCCTTGAGGCTTGCTCATCCGCTCGTGCAGCTGCTTTGCAGCAAGCAAAAAGCAATAGGGCTATAAAAATAAAACCACCAACTATTAATAAAATATTCCATATACTCATAGCTCTATCCTTTTATCCTTTCTATAAATATTATAACATAAAATTTTTTAACTGTCAATTTTCTGTAAAAAAGTTTTGGCCAATTGTGACTTGACGATTGGAAAAATTTTTAGTATAATGTAGTTAATGGAGGTGTAAAGATGACCAAATTAGATTACACATTAGAATCTCCAGAAGAACGTTTAGCCTTGGTTAACAAGATTTTAGAGGAAACTCCGGACCCATCTCCGGCATATCTTGAAATCTTAGGTGACTATTTGGTTCTTTGTATGGAGAAGCAAGAACGTAAAGAGCGTAAAATGCTTACAGAGAACCGTATGGCAACTATTAATAAGCGAGAAACATCATTTGAAGGTCTCGTTTCCCAATTTGAGAATGGCGAAGATGGTATTTATAACTTAATTACTGAAAATAAAAATCAAATTTTCCAACCTAAAATATCAATTACTAAAAAAGATCTTGAAGAAATCCCCTTTTTAAAACAAATTAAAGAAGCTATTGAGCTTTGGGAAAAGAAGTTAAAGACAGCAACAGGACGCGATCGTTTTGTAATTAAAAAAGCAATTATTGATCTGCGTAAAGACCAGTATGTAGTAAAAGATGCATATCGTAAACCAATCGTGTTTACAAATGCTATGCATGGTAAGAGCTATATTCCATTAGATGAATATGTGACTTTTGACGAAAATGGATATTGTGTTCCACATGGTGTTTCATTTATTAATCCTACGGTTTGTTCTGCAATATTATGCAATTATTCTAAATTAAAAGAAAATGGATGGGGTAATTTTGAAGGTGACACCTGGTACATGATGGAAGCTTTTGATGATTTGTGCGCCCGGACCCTAAAAGATTATCCACTCTATGAACAAATTGTTATTATGAAAATAGATGGCCGACAAAATATTGATATTCAGGCCGAATTAGAAGCACAATTTGGTATTAAACATAGTTTAGAATATATCTCTAGCCTTTGGCGTAAGAAAATTCCAAGTCTATTAGCATCTTAGGCTGAAGACGATTACCTTAATTGGTATTATTTAGAAAAAGAAAAAGGAAAATATAAAAGATGCAGTCGGTGCGGCGAGGTCAAACTGGCTCATAATAAATATTTTTCCAAAAATAAAACTTCAAAAGACGGATTTTATAGTATTTGTAAATGCTGTCGCAATAAGAAAAAGACTCCTTTGGACAAAATTGATAAAAAGAAATAAAATCACATTTATAAAACATAGAGGAGGATATTTTTATGGCAGCTAAAAATGATAAACTTTATTATTGTGAAAAATGTAACCGCACGATGGCTGAAGATTAGTTTTATACTTCAAATAATTTAGAAAAATATCCTAACGATGGTAAACTTCCTCAATGTAAAAAGTGCATTACAATGCATGTAAACAATTGGGACCCGGCTACATATTTGTGGATTTTACAAGAAGTAGACGTACCCTATATACCAGAAGAATGGAATAAGTTAATGGCTACTTATGCCAAAGATAAATCTAAAGTAACTGGTATGACCATTTTAGGTAGATATTTATCTAAAATGAAGTTAAAACAATATAGAGACTATCGCTGGAAAGATACAGAATTTTTACAAGAACTCGCAAATAAGAAAATTGAAGAAACAATGAAGCGACAGGGTTATGATATGGAGCAAATTACTACCGCTATTAATAAAGCTACCTTTACATTGCCTGATGAAATTGCTGAACCTGTTTATCAAAACGAAGAAGATGAACAAGAAGTTGAAGATTATTTTGCTCAACAAAGTGGCGCCGATGATGATGACCTTGGCGCAGAATTAACTGAGGAAGATAAGAAATATCTTCGTTTAAAATGGGGTAAGGCATATAAGCCAGAAGAGTGGATTGCACTTGAACAATTATATAATGATATGATGGAATCATATGATATTCAATCCGCTGGACATATTGACATTTTAAAGAAATGCTGCAAGACTTCTCTAAAAGCTGACCAGCTTTTAGACATCGGAGATGTCGAAGGCGCGCAGAAAATGGTTAAGATGTACGATTTGTTAATGAAATCTGGCAAATTCACAGCAGCTCAAAACAAAGGACAATCTGGAGAAGCTGTTGATTCACTTGCTGAATTGTTTGCTATGTGCGAAGAGGATGGGTTCATCCCTAGATATTATGTTGATGGTCCACAAGATAAGGTTGATAGAACATTACAAGATTTACAAATGTATACCAAAAATCTGGTTGAAGAAGAAACCAATTTGAGTAACTTGATCGAAAATGCGATGAGACAAATTGAAAAGGATAAAGAAAAAGAAGCTGAAACAGATGCGGATGCCGCAAATGATGATGATTTTCTTGAACAAGAACTTTTCGAAGAAGATAGTCCTATCACTGATCAAGATTTTGCTGCTTTTTCTGATTGGGAAGATGAAGAAGAAGAACAGGCGAGTGAGCTTTATAAAAAGTTAGAAAAGGGTGAGTTATAATGGCTCTTGCTGATCTACTTGATTTAAGTCAATCGCGCAGAAAAATTGGTATTTCTGAAGAGCGCATTGCTGCTATAAAACCAATAGTCAGATAGTATATTGCCTATTGGAGAGAATATCCAGATATGTTTGTAGATTTTTTACAAACGGGTAAAGATGGAACAATTCCTGATAATGGATTAAAGTTTTATTTTTATCAAAGGGTATTCTTACGTGCGGCGATGCGCTATAAATATGTATACATGGTCTTCCCACGTGCATACTCCAAATCTTTCTTATCAGTAATTGTTTTAATGTGCCGATGTATCTTATATCCAAGATGTAAATTATTCGTTACTTCTGGAGGTAAGGAACAGGCTGCTGGTATTGTAAAAGAAAAAGTAAATGAAATATGTACATTAGTTCCTGCGTTTGAAAGAGAACTGGACTTGCGGCCAGGCAAAACTCGGCAAAGCAAGGACTATTGCATCTTTGTGTTTAAGAATGGGTCATACTTTGACAACATCGCTGCGAGAGAAACATCTCGTGGTAAACGTCGTCATGGTGGACTCGTTGAGGAATGTGTTGGTGTTGATGGACAAATTCTTTCTGAAGTAATTATCCCAACAATGAATGTTTCTCGTTTGTGCATGGATGGTACTTCTCATCCAGAGGAGACTTTAAACAAGAGTCAAATCTTTGTTACTACTGCTGGATGGAAGGGTACTTTTGCATATGATAAATTAATAGTATTTCTTGTTCGTATGGTAACTGAACCAGATAAGGCTTTTATTATGGGAGG
>JAEETM010000130.1 GCA_016290335.1 Treponema sp.
TTGCAAGCCTCAAAAAAGAAAACAAGGTTCTTAGAATGGGTGCTACAATCAAGGGCGGAAAGGTCAGCGTTGGTATGATGGAAGTTTCAAAGGAAGATCCTCTCTTTAGCGTAAAGGGTGGTGAAAATGCCTTTGTATTTTATACAGAACGTTATCAGCCGATTCCACTTACTGTCCGCGGTTATGGTGCAGGTGCCGGTGTAACTGCTGCCGGTGTATTCGGTGATATTTTAAGAACTGTAAGCTTTAATCCTGAAGGATAAGATTGTTGCATCAATACGGCAATAACATTTTATGGAGTGTGATTATGGAAAAGTTTGTTTTAAGTGTTCTTGTTGAAAATAAAGCCGGTGTCCTGTCCCGCGTTTCAGGACTTTTCAGCCGCCGTGGTTATAATATTGATTCTCTTACAGTGTGTGAAACGAGTAATCCAAGTCAGTCACGAATGACAATTGTTGTCAGTGGTGACGAATATATTCTTGAGCAGATTCAAAAACAGCTTGCAAAGCTTGTAGAAGTTATCTCGATTAAGAAGTGTGAAAAAGCTTCTTCCTGTCAGAGAGAAATGGCTTTGATTAAGGTAAAGGCTAAAGGTGCAAGCCGTGGTACAATTATTGAAACATGCGATATTTTCCGTGCCCATATTGTTGATGTGGGAATTGATTCAGTGGTTGTAGAAGCTACCGGTAGTGAAGAAAAGGTAAGCAGCTTGATAAGGCTTCTTGAACCTTTCGGAATCCTGGAATATGTGAAGACTGGACTTACCGTGCTTGATCGTGGTGCAGTGGTAATGTAGTATCAGTGGAGCTTTCGCCATTCAGATTCGGCGATGGCTTTGGCATTTCGCGATATATCAACTGTATTTCCTGTGCGGAAAACTTTTATCTGCATGGGAAACATTTCGGCTGCAGCTTTATTCATCATCAAAAAATCAGAAACAAAATCCTCGTCTGGTTTATTCAGAAAGCGTTGTAAAGTCAGTTCTGTTTTATATTCTTCATCATCATAATTAATCAGTACCGGACAAACAATCTCATCATCCTTTTGCTGCGGTAAAAGCATCTGTACGCCTGTAATTTTATTTTCAATCGTTTTATTTTGCGGCAGAGGAATCCAGAGCGGAAGTTTTCTATATGTAACGGCTTCTTTTTTTGCACAAAAGCTTGAAAGCTCTTTAATGAGGTGATTTATCTTTATCTCCTGAGATGGATGAAGTATAATTACAACCATAACATCAGTATAAACATTTTAGGGAAAATGATATAGTATAACGATGAGTGTTTTTGTGCAGGAGTTTTGCGTGAATCCTATTATCAATTGGTTTAAAAATACAAGTAGAGCAGTAAAAGCGGCGTGTGCAGTTGTTGCGACAATAATAGTAATAGATTTAGTTTGCTGGGGATTTCTTGCGGGGAAAAATAATAAACCTTCTGTTTTCTTAGAAGCTTTACCTGGTGGTGAACTTTCGGGACTTGTTTCCCTTGATTCTGGTGCTGCTAAGGGTGGTATAAAAAATAATGGTTATGCTGATTTTGGATTTACTGATATTCAGAAAAAAATAATTGAAGAGATTTATGAAAGCACCGGTTCGTGTGCGGTGGTGATTAAAGTCCAGACAGAGGTATTCGGTGAAGGGCTTTTCAGGTATGGTTTTCTTTCTGATTCCGATTTTAATAAAAGAGGCAAACTCATTAAGCAGGAAAAACTGACAGATAAAAGAATTGCAGTTTCTGCAGATTTAAGTAAGCTTGCCGGTTCTTTTGCAGTTTCAATTGCTTTGCCAAAAGCCGAAAAAGGAAAAGCTAAAACTATACCGCAGGGCTTTTTTGTTTATTCAGATTTGCCTTGTTCTGTTTTAGGCGTAAGTGTCTGTGCCGCAGAAATTGGTTTTGATAAATCACGCGAAATGCCATTCTTTGGTTTTTCTTCAAACGGAGGACTTATAGATTCAAGCTTTTCTTCCGTTGATTTTTCGAGCGCTTCGGAAACCTTTGCCGTTCAAAATACTGTAAATGTTTCCATGCCGGAAATTATTGTTAAGCTTTCTGATTATGAAGAATATGAATCAACTCTTGAAAAAAGTATTTTTGTTAAGCTCAATGCAGGCGGCGAACAGCTTTCCATTAAAAATGTTAAAAATGCCAAAAGTCTTGTTATTCCATCATCATCTTTGAAAATGCCTTTTTCCCTTTACGATATAGCAGAAAACAAAGAAGTGGTAACATCAATTTTGATGAGAAATCCTGCAGAAAAAAAAGAACTGATGTTTAATCCTGTAGCCAGCGAAGTTTTTATTCCCGTGCGGACAGACCCGGGTTTAATCCTTAAATACCCGAAATCTAACTGGCGTGTTTCAGATTATGAGATTTTTGAGTGGGATAGATTCCCTGGTATTCTTTTCTTTGATACAAGGAATTATGATATTCAGGATAATTTTTTCCGCCGCATGGCCTTTTTTGTAGAAAAACAGGGTTATAAAGGAAGGATTTTATCTAACGAAGAGTTGCAGGGAAAACACGGTTATAATGCTCATGATTACAGTCCTGAATCTATGGCCGATTTTTTTAATGTTGCAGATAAAAAAGGTATTAAGCTGAATAAAGAAGAAGAAACTTTGCGGAAAATCCTTTTGCAAAATGGACTTCTGATTAGTGATGGTGGAAAATTTAAAGCAGGAACTGGAGGACTTGTATCTATTTCTCAGGAATCAGCTGATTACCTTAGAGTTCAGCTGCTTGCTCACGAAGGATGGCACACTTTATTTTTCAGGGATGAAAACTATCGTAATTATGTTGCTGCTGTTTATTATAACTTTGATCCTAATTCGCAGGCTTTTTTAATTGATTATTTTAAGTCCCAGCCATCGCTCGGTTATGACACAAATGATGAATACCTTATGAAAAATGAGTTTATGGCTTATATTATGCAGCAGGGGCTTGGTTATGTTGCAGATTATTTTGTTTCTCACGCAAAGTGGGGATCGGTGCAAAAGTATACGAAGAATCTTGCTGATTATATTATAAGTACAAACGGGCAGGGCTTTGTAGAAGCGGCTGTAATGCTCAATGATTTTGTTTTTGATAATTACGGCATTGTGTGCGGAAATATAAATCTTGTTAGAAGGTAAATTGGGAGATTATCGGGGCAAGCCCGATAATGACATATTAGTTTAATATATCTGTATTGAATTGTTTTACTGCGCCCACAGTTGAAGGCGGCCCATGACCAGGCATTAGAATTGTAGCAAACTGTTGCGAAAGTATTTTTGATTCAATATTTGAACGTAAAATAAACTTGGAGTAGCTTGAGTTTGTAGAACCCATTGAACCTGCAAAAATTACGTCTCCAGTAAAAAGTACATTTTCAATACCGTAAACAACTGAATCTGCGGTGTGGCCTGGAACTGCCATATAGCGTACAGTCATTTTTGCAGTTTTAAACTTTCCGTCGCCAGTGATTACTGTTGTGTCATTTTTTGCAACTTCCCAGTCGGCGGCATAGATTTTTGGCGTATAGATTTTTTTTAGTGTTTTAATTCCGTTTGTGTGGCTCGAATGGTTATGTGTGACTAACACGGCTGTAAGCTTAAGATGATTGTCTTCAATCTGAGAAATAATTTCTTCTGTTATTTCGCCAGGGTCAATAATAATTGCTTCATTTACCTTTTCGTTTACAACAACATAACAGTTAGAGAAGCCGCCTAAGTTTAAATGGAAGTATATTTTCATAAAAGTTCCTCACTGCTCCTCAACCGGATTATTGTGTGTGTTGCTCAATTCTTCATCACTTAGATGAGAAATCATAGAATCAATATCATCTTTTATAAACTCTGCTTCCCGTGTATTAGACATTTTGAAGGAAACATTTGCCCTTTTTGAAGAGAAGAAAAGTGTTTTTTTTAGGTTGCAGTTTCTAAAGGAGGTATCTACAAGAGTTGCATTTATAAACCTGGAGTTGAACAAATCAGAATTATCAAAAGAGGATTGATAAGCCTTGCAGCCGTTAAAGTTACTTTGAATAAGTTCACTCGAAGTAAAAAGACTGTGAGTAAAAGTGCAGCCGGAAAAAGAATTGAAAATACTATTTGTTTTTATAAGACTGCAATCGTTAAAAACAGCAAAATCAAAAATGCACATTCTAAGCAGAATATTTTCAGAATGCATGTTCATAAAAGTACAGTGATAGAAGTTACAGCCAAAAAACTTTTTATCTGTCAAATCAACATCAGCAAAAATAAGTCCGCACGCATTAAGACCAACAATTTTATCGTGAGTTCTGATGTATCTGTAAATATCTTCCTTTGCTTTTCCTGGATTCGGAATGTGGTCAAGGCAGTAACTTTTTTCTTCTGTCAGGTTGCCTTCATCATCAAAGGTAGAAAGAGCAATGTTGCGGCAATGATGAACGCTGCAAGTATTTTGTGTGAACATAGTATTAGTATAGAATGAAAAAGGATTTTTTTCTACAGCATGCAACAGATTGTCGTATCAAGTACGACAATGACAATATATAGATTTATCAAATGGCATCAGGCCCTTGATTATAATTTAGTATAAATGCTGTTTACCATTCGCAGGGCTTCATTTATCTTGTTAGTTTCATCAAAGGTAAAACCTACATTTTCTTCGACTAAAGTTTCAAGGCTGGCGTGAGTTTCGGTAAGGGCTGTCATAAAGCCGCGGGAAACCTTGTACCAGTAGTCGCCGTTACCGTTAGTGAAAAGGCAGATAAATCCGTATTCCTTGTTTTTCTGCTTTGCAATTGCAGTACGAAGAATCCAGTCTAGAGAAAAAACAATCTGCTCTTTACCAATAGGGTCGTGAATATTGGCATTCATCTTACGATTCCATTTTTTTTCTGGAATTGGATTAAGGTCGATGGAGGCTGTTACTGGAATTATAAGTCCAAGCTTTTCGCCATCCATAATTGTTCCATGGTCCTTTGTTGTGATTATACCTTTAAGATTTGAACAGGCTTTTAGCTTATTCTGATCTGTTTCTTCACGGATTGCAGTAAGAAAATATTCGTATGGAAGAATTGCAGTTTTCTTTCCTTTGATTTTTTTTGTTTCAAAGAGGAAACCTCCGAGTGAAAGTGCATCTTCAATATTTTTAATATTGAGAGGATTGAGGCTCTTAGAACTTGTTTTTTGAGCATTTTCTTCAAGAGCTTTTGCACCTGCTTTAACACTGTCTTTTGAAGTGCCAGCTTTTGGCATTCCGGCCTTGGCAGAAGTTGCCTTTTGCATTGGAGCTTCAAAGTCTGAGAGCTTCTGCTTTTTACAGGCCATTAACTTTTCGTAAAGCTTTGGATTTATTGTATCAAGCATGGGGCGGGTGAGAGGTGAAACACTCATTGCAAAAATCCTGCTTGTTTTTACGATTTCTCCGGCAACTATAAATACCGGATCCTGACGGAACATAACGCTTCCCGGATGAATGCAGATATGATCAGCAGTCAGGCTTCTGTAACTTTCCCGACCGTTTCTTATGCAGACAAATTGAATCATACCGGCAGCAATGCAGCAAAGATAATCAGCCATTTTTCCGCCGTTTTCAATTACAGGCATCTTAAGCTGTTCACCGACAATTTCTGCCAGCTGGAAATGTATGTTTTCTATTTCAAGCATTACGCGCTCGTCAAGATAGTTTTTCTTGCAGAACTTTTCCCGGTTGTCTGTCTGCTTGAAGGCATTAAAAAGATTGAGGTAAGTACCAAAGTCTCCGGATAAATCACGGAAACGGTGGTGTGCTTTTCTGGCTTCCATTTCCTGATTTGCCGGAAGAATAAAAGGTGAGTTTGCAGAAAGAAATGATGAAGCTACAAGTACCTTATCTATAACATCCGGGAAACGCATTACAGATTCTACAATGATTCGGCTTATACGTGGTTCAAGCGGGAACTTAACCATAATTTTGCCGATTGCAGAAAGAGTGTTATCTTCGTCTAACGCACCAAGAAGATTAAGTGTTTCTACTGCACCGATAATTCCTTCCCGTCCAGGGGAAGCAATAAAATCAAAATCAAAGAAGTCTGTAATTCCAAGCTCAGCCATTCGTAAAACAACTTCACTTAAATCGGTGCGGTGTATTTCTTCTTTTGTATATAGTTCACGCGATTCAAAATCTCTTCGGGAATAAAGTCTGTAACAGGTTCCCGGACAGGTTCTTCCGGCACGTCCTTTTCGCTGGTTGCAGGAAGCTTTAGAAACAAAGGTTTCTGCAAGACTTGAAGTGTAGGTTCGCGGACTGTAAAAGTTGAGCTTTGCCAGACCTGAATCTATAACGGTTGTAATGTCTCTGATTGTAACTGAAGTTTCTGCTATGTTAGTTGAAACTACTACCTTCTTTTTGCCTTCAGGTGCGGGATCAAAAACGCGTTCCTGTTCTTCTTTTGAAAGCCTTCCGTAAAGCGGTAAAATATGAAGCTTGCGACCGAACGGTGAATAACAAAGACGTTCAACACAATCCTTTATAATTTTTTCACCGGGAAGGAAAATCAGTATTCCGCCTGAATCTTCACTGTCTTCATCATTATCCAGAACTCGGTCTACAGTACTGCAGATTTTACGGAGAAGTTCATCGCAGCCTGCATCTGAAGAAGTTGTAGCACCGCCTGGAATAGGGTCGTAAATTAGGGTGACAGGGTATGTCACTGTATCTATAGAAACAATAGGGGCGTTATCAAAATATTCAGAAAAAGCCTGCGTATTCATTGTTGCAGAAGAAACAATAACGTGGAAATCGGAACGTTCCTTAAGCACGCGTTTTAAAAGCCCGAGAACAAAGTCTATGTTAAGGCTGCGTTCATGCGCTTCATCAACCATTATTACACTGTACTTGCTGAGCCACGGATCAAGCTTCATTTCCTGCAGAAGGATTCCGTCTGTCATTATTTTTATGCGTGTGTCCTGGTTGGTATTATCTTCAAAACGCATTTTGTAGCCGACAAGTCCAGGGTATGGAGTGTTCATCTGTTTTGCAATGAACTCACTTACAGAAAGTGCTGCAATTCGGCGTGGCTGTGTAACTGCAATAATACCGTTTGTGGCATAACCTGCTTCGTAAAGAATTACAGGAATCTGTGTCGTTTTGCCCGAACCGGTTGGGCTTTCTACAATTACTACCTGATTTTTTTCAAGGCAGTCTAATATCTTTTGTTTTTGTTCGTATTCGGGGAGTGATTTATAATC
>JAEETM010000131.1 GCA_016290335.1 Treponema sp.
AGATAAAGGTTTCGCTCAAGGTTTGTACCGTCTACAATGTTTAAGATTGCATCAGGACGCTGCTGAACAAGATAATCTCTTGATACTACCTCTTCCAGTGTATATGGAGAAAGTGAATAAATACCAGGTAAGTCCATAATAACAACTTCGCCATTGTGACCTTTAAGCTTACCTTCCTTTTTTTCTACAGTAACTCCAGGCCAGTTTCCTACAAATTGATTTGAACCGGTAAGGGCGTTAAAAAGTGTTGTTTTACCCGCATTAGGGTTTCCTGCAAGTGCAATTTTAATCATTTATTTACTCCTTGATTTCAACAGATACCATCTCGGCATCTGCTTTTCTTACAGAAAGCTCATAACCGCGAACTGTAATTTCTACCGGGTCGCCAAGTGGTGCAACTTTACGTACATAGATTTCGACACCTTTTGTAATTCCCATGTCCATAATGCGGCGTTTAACCGCTCCTTCGCCATTCAGCTTTACAACTGTAACTGTCTGGCCTGTCTTTGTTTCTCTCAAAGTCATTTTATCTGCTCCTATAATTAGGCAAGACTAACATCTTGCTTAAAAAAAATTACACAATGATTTTCTGCGCCATTTCCTGGCTTATAGCTACACGGCTGTCTTTAATCTGAACAATTACGTTTCCACAGATTTTAGAAATTAATGAAACCTGAGCCCCGGCAACAAAGCCAAGGTTCTCCAAAAAGCGGCGTACTTCTTCTTTTCCATTTATTTTCTTTATTAGAAATGATTCTCCGTCAGATACCATACTTAAAGGCATATTTTATGCTCCTATATGGTTAGAGAAAACTAACTTTTAGGTTAAAAAAACGTTAGCTCTCACTAACTTTTAACAGCATTATAGTTAGTAAGAGCTAACGTGTCAATACACAGATTTTATACTACTTATATAAGTCGGGTATCAGGATTATTTTTAAGAATTAGTATTTAGCTTTTCTTAAACGAACCTGCTCAATATCTTCACAGAATAATTGACGCAAGTCATTCAAGCCGAGTGCCATCAAAGCCATTCGGTCAATACCAATACCCCAGGCAAGAACAGGACAATCAAGCCCCATAGCTTTTGTAACTTCCGGTCTGAAGATTCCCGAACCACCAAGCTCGAACCAGCCGAGAACAGGGTGTTTGATATGAACTTCGATTGAAGGCTCTGTGAACGGGAAGTAACCAGGTACGTATTTTACTTCTTCTGCTCCTGCAATTTCTGTGGCAAACATTTTAAGAATACCAAGAAGATCTCGCAAAGAAACATCTTTACCGGCAATAATTCCTTCTGTCTGATAGAAGTCAGAAAGATGAGTTGCATCTACTTTATCGTAGCGGAAGCAGCGTGCAATACCAAAATACTTGCCAGGAACTTCAGCCTTGTGCAGCTGATGAGCAGACAAAACTGTTCCCTGTGAACGCAGAATCAAACGGCGTGTAAACTCATTGTCAAAAGAATAATTCCATCCACGGCTTCCTGTTCCGCCACCATTTTCGTGAACAGCCTTTACGTTGCTCAAATATGGCTCTTCAATCATTTTTGCGTGTGTAGGATTTTTGATTCGGTATACATCGTGAATATCGCGGGCAGCGTGGAACTGAGGCATAAACAAAGCATCGCCATTCCAGAACTCAGTTTCTACAAGCGGACCATCAAACTCCTGGAAACCAAGAGAACAAAGCTTATCCTTTACACTTTCAAGGAACTGTACATAAGGATTTGTGCGTCCAGGAATAATTCTAGCGGGCGGTACAGAAATGTTATAACCACGGAATGTTCCATTTTTCCACTCGCCGGTTGCAAGCATTTTTGGAGTAATTTCACCAATTTCATTACCTGTGATTCCAGCCTTTTTGAGCTCGTCGCGAACCTTTTCAAAACCTTCTGCAAGCTTATAGAATACAGTTTCTCGCTCAATTACCTTAAATGGAGAATCAGCTGCACCACGTTTTTTAGCAAGACCATTCATTACCTCAACTTCGGCAACAGTCATATCATCCTTATTCAAAAGACCGCCTTCAGCTTCGCAAGCCTTTTTAATAAGAGCTGCAGTTGTAGTAATTCTTGCAGGAAGTTCAGCACCTGTATATTCAATCTTCTTTTCGGCATTCATCTTAAGAACACCTTCTTTTACCAGCGGACCAAAAGCAGAACCAACATCCTTCTGGTCAAGGGCAATTCCTGCTGTAAGCTCAGGCATTGTATGTGGACCGTGTTCTTTAAGGAAGTTTATCATTCTTTCTTCAACGGTACCTGTTTTAGCCATTGAGCGACCCATATCTGTAATTTCAAAATATGTGTGAGGAGTTCTGCGGATTTCTTTAAGCAAATCCTTTCCAGAAAGCCATGAGAACGCCTGATTTGCGTGTCCTTCCTTGTAGTCCAATTCTTTGCGGAGTTTTTCTGATGTAAGCTCATCCTTACCTGTGTACTTTAACAAAACTTTAATCTCAAGCGGATGAAGATTTTTAATTGTGTTCTTAATATCCATTTTTTCGGTCCTTTTCGCCATAAAAAAATAAAAAAGCCGGCTCCTGCATGGAAACCGGCTTTTATTCTACTATATTTCAAATAAAATAAGAATACCCTATCTATAAAATTTTACATACGAAATATACTGAGCCTTACGGCGGCTTCGGTCATCCTTAAAGTATTTTTCCTTATCATCTCTAAGATACTTATAGCCTGAATATTTATGCTCTTTCTGGAAGTCCAGCAGACATTCCATTACAGTATTCATTGCTTCTCCGCGGTCATAAGTTACATACATACACTCATAGTATACGCGAACCTCATCGTACATAGGCATGTACTCAATCTTAACATTCGCAGTCTGATCAACAGTGTGCTGTTCTTTAGGAACTATTATCTGGGTTTTTGTTTTTTCATTTTCAAAAGTTTCAGCATCATAGTTCTTTGAATTTCCAGAAACTCCCTGCGCAAACAAGCCAAAACCAAAAGTAATGAATGTTAAAACTACAATCAATAACTTCTTCATACATCCTCCGTACTAATATATCCCGTACCCTTTTATTGTATCGCATTCTAAGAAAAAATCAAGATTTATTGCATATCTACCTGCATCAATTCCTAAAATTGGCTCATTTTTTATCAAAACAGAGCCCGAAATCTGCCTTGGTTTGTTCTTTGTAATGCCCCTGTAATACTCTCTTACTGCAGCCTTAAGTGAATCTTCCGCCGCAGCTCTTATACCCTCAAAACCGTCTTTTATGCTTCCATAACCTCTAGCCCGTATAACAGGATGGGTAATTGAAGCCCAGGCCTTATAATTCTGAACTTCCGCATTTGTACGGTAATATTCACACCAGCAGTGCAATAAAGTATCATCTACCCAGGGTGATGAGTAAATAATTTTGTTAGGATTATAATTACCGGTAAAGGCTTCGGCATTTATTTCTGTTACTTCAAAGTATTCTTCAATTCCGCGTGCTTTATCGTAAGGTACATATACAAACTTCCAGCCATAAACCATTCCGCTGATGATAAAAGGAGCTATTTTTTTGATTTCCTGCACCGGATACTCGTAATCTTCAAGTTTTGCTGCTTCTTCCAGACCTGGATAAGCATCAATTTCTGCCCAGAGAGGAATACGTATTTTTTCTGTAAAGGATGGAAGCTGTGCAAAGCAGTTTGCACAATAAAATCCAAATACGAGAATCAATGCAGCTAACTGAATACTTTTCCGTCGATTTTTCATTATTTTATATCAAAACAACACTAAAACTGCCCTGTGGTTACTTAGTAGTTATTTTTCCATATTTTTATCGGATGTATACCCATTCTGATTAAGAAATAAAGCCAGGCCGCCGCAAACCCGAAAAGGTGCGTCATATGAGCAATATTTGATGATGAAATGAATTGTTCCACTATTTCTATGATTGCATAGGCCAGAACAAGAATTGGTGCAGGAACAGGCAATATTCCCCATACATAAAGCTTTGAACGCGGGAAACATACTGCATAAGCAAACAAAACTGCATAAATTGCGCCGCTTGCACCCATCAGAAAAACATTATAGGAGCCTGTAAAATAGTACACAATAAACGAAAAAAGCCCCGAAAACAGTCCGCAGACAAAGTAAAAAAGCAGAAACTCCTTTGAACCGATTGCCTTTTCTACCGCCATTCCAAAGAAAACAAGTCCCAGCATATTAAAAAGTATGTGAGTAAAACCACCATGAACGAACATGTATGTTAAAAACTGCCAGAACATTCTGCGGTAAACAACAAACCCTACGTTCAGCGAAAGATAATATTTAAGCTGCGGCATAAAAAAGGTCATACAATAAACCAGAAAATTTACTATAATGATATAGAGAGAAGCGTGAAAATCTACATATTTGAATGGACGACGAAGAAAAGACATTTTTATAACCTGCTCAACCTATTGCCGCATGGCTATTGCCTTTTTTTCCTGAAGCCGCTGTAAAAGGAAACCCTGTTGCGGCCCTTGTTTTTAGAAACATACAGTGCTTTATCAGCCTGATTTACAAACGCATTCGGAGAAATCATTGCGTGCTTTGAACCGTCAAACACAGAAACACCGCCCGAAATTGTTACCTTAAAGTGCTTATCCTCGTACACAAAATCATTATTTTCTATTGTTGTACGGATTCTTTCTGCAACCATTAAGGCTTCTTTTTTACCGGTGTTTGTAAGCAAAACAGTAAACTCTTCGCCACCGTAACGACAGGCAATGTCAGTATCACGCAGGCTCTTTTTTATAAGCTCTGCAACCGAAATCAAAACAAAATCGCCGCATTCGTGGCCATAAGTGTCGTTAAACTTCTTGAAAAAGTCTATATCGAACATCAGAACCGAAATCTTCTGCTTTTTGTCCACCGCTCTGTCCAGTGTTGTAGAAAGACGCGAATAAAAGTAATACTTGAGCTTAAGGTGTGTCATCATATCTGTAGAAGACATTTCGAGCAGCGAAGCATTATAAATAGCTACAGACGCAAGAGAAGCCAGAAGCATAATCTGTTTCTGCTCATATTCGTTGTAGGTTGTATCATCTTCAATAGCAATTCGTTCCTGTAGAATCAAAAGACCGTTAAGGTGGCCCTGTAAAACAAGAGGAACAATCAAAGTAGGCGAAAGTGCTTCAAGAATAGCAAAATCTTCGCATTTACCAACTTCTTTTTTAAGTTCTTTTAGTGTTACCGGCTTTTTCAAATCGCCCATTTTTTCAATTATTGGAGATTCACCTGAAATTGACACTTTATTATCAGAATTATCTGAATCCTTTTCGTGAGAAGTTTCAAGATAAAAGCTTTTTTCTGTAATAAAATCGCGGATAAAGATTTCTGCACCAAGTACATGCATCTGCGCCATACAGATATAAACTATAGATTCAAGAAGATTTCTAAAGTCGAGTGTAGAACAAAGTGATTTTGCAATATCAAGCAGCTGTTCAAGGTCATAAATCCTTTTTTCATACTGCATTGTATGTTCAAGAAGAGCTGTATCGGTTACATCTTCAGAGTTCACGGCATTTGTTTGAGTAACTAATTTTTTATTTTTCTCTTCCGTACCCATTACTTTATCTCACTCTTGTTTATAATAACATAGTTTTTCATAATTTCAAAAAATATCTTCCAATCCGGGTACTGTTCTTCAAGTAAGCTCGTGTTATCCTTATTTCTGGATGACATCATAAGAACTTTCAAGTTAGACACAATTTCACTGGAAGGTTTTCTTGAATCTGCAAGTAATTCTCCTAACAATGTATATAAATTATACAAGGTTGTTATCACCGACTGTAAAAGCTTATGAGCATCATTATTGATAATCATAACCATCTTATCTAATTTTCGGTAGAAATCCTTATCTTTGTGACTGTCTTTTATATAACTGCGCATTACGGCAACACTGTTTCTCTGTCCTTCTGCAAAAGAAGCTTCAAAATCTTCAACTTCCGAAAAAGCATTTATAACAGCATATACCGTTGTAGAAAACTCTGTTTTATAAGCCGGACTATTAAAAAATCCTTCAATAACAATGTCATTAAGCAGACTTTTTATACTGTCTGAAATAAAAATCTTAAGGAATGTCTTGAGCACTCGCATAGGAAGAATCCATTTTAATGAAAGTGCCGTATTTGCCTGCAAAACCCTGTTAGATTCTGAATTATAGCCCACAAGCTCTTCAAGATTTTGTTTTTTGAACAAAGCCGCAACATCTGTACTAATCTGCTCATCCTGGATTTCCGATTTTATTCTCTGCTCATCAGAATCAAATCTGGACTGGAACAAATTGGCAAACTCCTGCCTTGGAGAACCTGAATAAGAAGCAGTTCTTGGTTCATAAATCACATCTTCCCGTGCATAGCGGAGTAAAGCTTTAAGATGGTCTGGGGTAAGGATTCTGGTAACAATGTAATTTATTGTTTTCAGGTTTTTAAGATAAGCATTAGCCTCGGAATTAGAAAGAATATCTCCTTTTCTAAGCTGCGCAATTGCAGTTACTTCGTCTGCAAGAGATGATGTAATCTTCATTCCCGAAATCTGGTAGTACAAATCTTCCAGCAAATTAACTGCCTTAGAAACCGGTACTTCTGTATAAGCCGGTACATAACCAGGCATTCCCGGATTAAAATTAGAGTCAAAAATCTGAAGAATCGGCGAAAAACTGATTTTACAGAAATCTACAAACTGGCGTAAATCAAGAATATCTCTGTCCATTCGCCTGAAGCTTTCTGAATTAAGCTCTTTTAAGGTACGCTCCAGCTGATTTCTCTGGCGGATATAGATTCTGTCCGGATTTGTAGGCTCGTCGAGCACTTCTTCCTTTCTGTTTTCAAAAGTAAGGTCTTCTATGATTTTCTGAAACTCCGGTGAATAGCCTGTGATGATGAGCTGGGCTTCGAACCTGTGCTGGCGTGGAATATCGGCAGAGCTTACAGTAACAGAAAAAAGGTCATTTAAAGGTTTTGTATTTTTGTATAATGCGTAAATTGCTTCTGCAAAATTGGGTTGAAGGTTTCCATTTCTGAAGATTACAGGCTCGAATGTACGTATTTCGGCTTCCAGTTTTTTTAACTGCTGCTTTTTCTGAACTTCTGGAGACGAACGTTTAAATATTGATTCGAACATTTCTGTAATACTTTGGATAAAACCCATAACAAGT
>JAEETM010000132.1 GCA_016290335.1 Treponema sp.
CATCTGCAATTGAAGTAAGAAGATTCATTGCGCCCGGGCCGCTTGTTGCCATACAAAAAGCCGGTTTTCCAGTTGTGCGTGCAATTCCCTGTGCTATAAAACCTGCAGCCTGTTCGTGTCGTACCAGAATGTGTTTGATTGAAGAGCGGTTAAGCTCATTGTAAAGCGGAAGAATCATTCCACCAGGAATCCCAGCGACGACTTTAATCCCGTAATTTTCAAGCATTTTTACAATGATTTGTGCGCCGGTTAATTTCATTTTGGACTCCTGATTTTAAAGAAACGCGAGCAGTTGCGCAGCGTTTCCTAGAATTGCAAAATAGCAGATTTGTGACGCTTTAGCGGAACAAATCTTCCTTTGTTGAATTGTATTTTGAATATTACCATATTTTGAAGATGGGTGCAAATATATTTGACTTTGCCGATTGCGGGTGTTATTTTTTAAATGAGAGGTACTTTTATGGGCGAAAAGAAATTAAAGTGTTCAGCGGACAAAAAATGGTTCGGCGTTTGCGGCGGACTGGCAGAATATTTTGGCATTGATGTAACAATTCTGCGTATTCTCTGTGCAATTTTGATTATTTGTACAGGACTTGTACCAGGACTGATTGCTTACCTTATAATTGCGCTTGTAATGTCTAAGAATAATTCAGCTGAATAGATTTCTAATGTAAAGGATAGCGAACCAGTTTTTCATATCTTTGATTTTCCACAATCGTTTTCTCCGGCTCCAGTGAATCTACATCACAACTGAAAACTTCGTACTCACTGTGACCAAAATCTAAACGTGGATTTTTGAGCGAGCCGGAATCTTCCAGAAGCTGGCGGTGACGGTCTTTATTGTAATAATGCTTATACCAGGCAGGCCAGTTTCCCTGTTTACCGCGAAGTAAAAAATCATAGCGGAGTAAATCATACAGCACGATTGGACTATCACCATCACACAAAAGCTCAATTTCGCCCGCCAGCCACTCAAACCAGAAGGTTTCACGCCTTGCAGCCTCGAACACTCCCTGCTTCTGGCCGAGCTCCGTCATCATCTTAAAAAAGTTCCAGAATCCCATCACCCGCCCAATATACCTCATTGTATGGAAGAAAACACCACTGTTCCAAAAGGCATCAGCAAGAACTTCAAGGTCCTTTAAGAAAAGCACATCCCTGTACGGCAGATACGGTGTAGAAAAAGTTTCATAAACAGGGTTTTCCATCCACTGCCAGCCATTTTCCTGAGCATAGCGTTCCATCTGAGTACCGTGCAGAACTTTTAAAAATCCAAGCTGAATTGCATCGGGCTTAAGTGACATTACAAAATCAAAGGATTTTCCAAAGCTTTCAAGATTTTCAAAAGGCAGGCCGGCAATTAAATCCAAATGCTGATGAATAGTGCGTGGAATGCGGCGGACATTTGCTGCAAGCTTTTCTATATTTGTTGAGCGGTTTACTGCATCAAGACTTTTTTTATTCGCAGACTGCACACCAATTTCAAACTGCATCACCCCGGCTGGAACAGACTGAAGAAAATCGAGTGCTTCATCAGTAAGAAACTCCGCTTCAATTTCAAAATGGAACATCGTAACACCATTGTGGTGCTGCAGAATATACCGCCAGATTGCAATGTAGCGTTCAGGCTGCAGGTTGTAGGTTCTGTCCACAAACTTTACAAGAGGAATGTCCCTGTCCAGAAAAATCTGCAGCTCTGCAAAGACCTGTTCCAGCGGCTTAAAGCGAACCCGTTTATCAAGCGAGGACATACAATAAGCACATGAATAAGGACACCCCCGCGAAGATTCGTAATAGTAGATTTTGTTTTTATTGATGGAGGAAGAGCCTGAATCTGCCGGGTGTTCCTGTAACTCGGGATAAGGAAACGGTAATTCAGAAAGGTCGCAGATTAACTCACGCTCGCCGGTAAAAATAACGCTCTCATCATTATCACCAGAACCACGGAAATAAAGCCCTTTTATAGAATTAAAATCCTTTCCTTCAACAATCTCCAGTGTTGTCAGCTCGCCTTCCCCTTTTATTACAAAATCAAGCTCCGGCAGCTTTTTCAGATACAAGTCTGCCGCAAACCCAAACTCAGGTCCGCCCGCACCTATCACCACAGACGGCAGCAGCTTTTTTATATCAGGAATTATTTTCGCTGTAATTTCCGCATTCCAGATGTACGTTGAGAAAAGCACCAAATCCGGCTGCCTCTCATAAATCCCCCGCAATATTTCCCCCACCGGCTGATTTATTGTGAACTCCACAGTTTCCAGAACAGGCTCCTGCTGACTACCGTATTCGTTTGTTTTTTCGCCAAGCTCCCTTTTTACAAACTCACAAATCTCCCTAACCGCCAGACAAGTATGAGAATACGAAGCATTTATTCCAACAAAGAGGATTTTCACAAGGGTATTATAGCACGGATGAGTGGGATGTGTAATCTGCCGGTAAGATTGCTTTACATATAGATTAAATGGTATCATTTACAAATCCATTGTATAATTGTAAAATTATAATATGAATTTATCCCATAAAGTTCATAATCAAGATTTTCATTATTTCACAAAAACAGCATCTTCTTTAACAGAACAAGAATTACAAGATGTTGCTGAATTGTTTTCTGATAATTATGGGAAATATAGTACTCACCACCCCGACCCGGAAAAACGTGGTAAACAAATAACATTAAAACCTTCGTATTACAAAAGAAATATGGCTTCCAACGATTATACTTACGTTGCTTTGGCATATTATGGAACTGTACTTATTGGACAAGCTTTTTATGTAGTAGAAACAACAAAACAAGGAAACGCGGTTTGGGTTGTTCAGTTGGTTGTAAAGAAAGAGTATCGTCGACAACAAGTCGCAAAAAAACTCTTGTTTTCAATATGGGGATTTTCAAATGATTATTCCTGGGGGCTTGCGACAACTAATCCTCTTACAATCAAAACTTTGGAATCTGCAACTCTGCGAAAAGTTTCATTAAAGAAAATGCAGCAGAATATACAGATTATCAAAACTCTTTCCAGGAAAATCAATTTCATCAAAGAAGAAGATATTTGCATAACAGATTCTAATTCAACAGTAAACTCCAGTTATTATGTAAGTCACGAAGATATACCAAACTATATTTCAAATTACGGAAATGACTGGATTTTTGGAGATTTACAGGAAGGTTTTGAATGGCTTGCATTTACTTTCAAAGGACAGGAACTTAAAACAATTTCTCCTAAAGATTTTGATAATTTTATTGAGTATTCCGAACAACGACTTATAGATGCTTATTCAAGAATGGATATGCAGAATCAGCCTTGGGCAAAACATACGACAGAAGAAATTGACTTTTTATTACAATATCTGCCAGAAAATAAAGATATTTCAATTTTCGATTTGGGCTGTGGAACTGCCCGTCATATCGCAGAATTAAAAAATCGTGGATATAATAATATTTTTGGATTTGATTTTTCAGAGGAACTTTTACATAAAGCAGAAGAACTTCACCCCGATTTGCAAGGACATCTTTTCAAAGCAGATGTAAGAAATCTAAAACAACACCGTAAAGCTGACATTATTCTCTGTCTTTATGATGTAATCGGTTCTTTTCCGAAATTCAAAGATAATATAAAAATTATTAAGTCTGCAAAGAAACATCTTAAAAAGAATGGCATTTTTATCTGTTCAGTTATGAATATGGAACTTACTGAAAATATCTGTAAGAACAAATTTGATATTTATAAAGATCCAAAGAAACTATTCAAATTGAAATCTTCGCAAATCATGCAAAAAACAGGCAACATCTTTAACCCTGATACTTTTGTTATTGATGAAAGAACAAATCTTGTTTTTCGCAAAGAGATTTTCAAAGGTGACGGCTTTCTAGATTCAGAATATATCATTAGGGACAAACGATACCGCAAGGACGAAATCCTCTCAATCTTAAAAAAAGAAGGTCTTAAGATAATAGAAGCAAGATTTGTCCGTGCTGGAAGATTTGGCGATCCACTCCGTGCAACTGACGTGAACGCAAAAGAGATTTTGGTTGTGGCGAAGAAATGAGAGATTTCTATCCTATTAATATAAAACAAGTTTTAAGGAGTAAATAAATGGATCGTAAACAAGAATTCTTAAATTGGTGTATATACGAAGGTGGAACAAAACCTACTACAGCAAATGAATATATCTCATATTTGAATAATGTATCTCAACTCTTATTCTTCAAAAAACACTTTTCTATAAGATTCTTTTATTGTGGTGTTGAAGATATTGAAAAATTGAAAAAAGCATATAATTATTTTAATGAAATAATTGAAACAAAAGATTTCTCTGGAATTTCACATCCAGAGAGATTAGGGAATTATAAATCAGCGATCAATAAATATATATCTTTCATAAACGCTCCAAAAATCACAAAAGACATCTCCTACTCTTTAAATCAAAAAACAGAAGCAAATGTACAAATAGATTATAATCTTTTAGTAAGTCTTTTTGAAGTTTATTGTGAACAATTATTTCCTGGTTATAAAAAATCAAATGCAATAAAAAGCGGTACTTTTAATGCACAATATTTTGAGAATGATAATTCTTTCCTTATAGTAATACTCGAACCGAAAAACGTTTCAATGGAAAACTATGAAACAATTATTAAAGCAATAACTAATGCTTCGTATATCATTAAAAAGAAAGAAATAGAAGGTATAATTATTTGCGCATCTGAGAATCAAGAAATATTACCAAATATCCAAAAGATTTATTCTTCTGAAATAATAAACAAAATCAAAATTAGAAAGTATTGTATCAAATTAACATTGGAGTAAAATGTTCGCTACAACATAATTTAGTGAATCATTAGAGAAATATTAAGCTGCCGCCTGATACTCCAATACACAGACTTTACCGGCTAGTTTTTCGACACCAGAAATAATCTGATCAATGCGTTCCATTACGCTCATAGAAAAAACTTCTTCACCACATTGAGTACACTTTTTACAGGGAGCATTTTCTATAATCAAATACCTGTTATGCAAATTAGCAAAATAAGTTGCTTTTGAGTCAATCATATTGTCATTTTTACAAACTAAGCATTTCATCTTTTCTCAAAACCTTCTGCTCAAAGCTATTATATTCGTCCTCCGTTAATCCACCTGTTTCACAACGCCATCTGTTCAAATTATCAATAAAAGTCGGATGATAACCCGCATTTAATCTTTTATATTCTGCAGGACTGATTATTACAGCAACAGCTTTTCCGTGCTTTGTAATTTCAATTACGCCGCCATTCTCAACCAAAGAGACATACTTACAAAACTTAGCTTTTACATCAGAAAGAGAAACAGTCATAATCAAGTACCTCCGGAACAATCAGAATCTATATTTAAATAGTATAGAATCATTTCTAAACAAAAATCAACTTTATCATTCCCCAAACAAAAAACTTTCCCGTGAAACCTATTTTCTTGTAGAAAGCTCAAAAATCTGCTATAATTTGTACCTAGTTTTTTATTTGAGAGGTGTGATATGAAAAAAACTATCGTCGCTTTTGCGGCAGCTTTAATGGCACTTGCACTCGTTAGTTGTGGCAAGGAAAAACAGCCAGTAGTAAAAATTGGTGTTTATGAACCAGCATCTGGAGATAACGGTGCCGGTGGTAAACAGGAAACACTTGGTGTTCAGTATGCAAACACCGTAACACCAACCGTAGAAATTGCAGGAAAAACCTACAAAGTTCAGCTCGAAATCGTAGATAACGAATCATCTAATGACAAGGCTGTAACAGCAGCTTCTGAACTTATCAATAAAGGAGTATCAATCGTACTCGGTTCTTATGGTTCAGGCGTTTCAATCGCAGCTTCCGATACATTCAAAGATGCAAACGTGCCAGTAGTTGGAATTACTTGTACAAACCCACAGGTAACAGCTGGAAACAGCCACTACTTCCGAATCTGCTTCCTCGATCCATTCCAGGGAACAGTTCTTGCTAACTTTGCTGTAGATAACTTCAAGTCAAAGAGAGCTTATTGTCTCGCAAAACTCGGTGATGACTATTCAGTAGGTCTTTGTAACTACTTTATCGAAGCCTTCAAAAAACTCGGTGGCGAAATCGTATTCGAAACTTTCCCAGACGGAACTTCAGACTTCTCTGCTTACGTAGCAAACGCAAAGAACAACAATGCTGATGTATTCTTCTCACCAGTTTCAATCGAAGCAGCAGCCCTCATCATCGAACAGGCTAACACACAGGGTATGACAATGCCAATTCTCGCTGGCGATACTTGGGACTCTAACGTTGTACTCGCAGCTGCAAAAGGCACAAACGTAAAAGTTTTCGTTACAACATTCTTCGTAGAAGGTTCAAAAGACAAGATTGTTACAGACTTCGTAGACGGCTTCCGCAACTACATCAACACAAATGCAACTGCTAAAACAAACAACGGTGGCGACGACGAAATCGCAGCAGTTTCAGCAATGGGCTTCGACGCTTACTACACAGCACTCGCAGCACTCAAGAACGCTGGTTCAACAAAATCTGCTGACGTTATGGCTGCTCTTCCAAAAACAACACTTACTGGCGTTTCCGGCTCAATCGCATTCGACTCAACCGGTGATGCAAAACGCGACGTTGCTTACGTAAAACAGGTAAACAACTCAACCGGCAAGTGGAACTTCATCGCTGTACAGAAAGTAAAATAAGCACTTAGGTAGAAGGAGGGGGAAGTCTCCCCCTCGCCCGCACTTCGTTGCGGGCTACCCCCTCTGCGGGAGCACATCTCCCGCAACACCCTCTGGGTTATTTCTTAAAGTCAATCCCTATCCAAAAAGGAAAAAAAATGAACTTCTTTCAAACTAACTTACCGTACATTCTCGCAGGAATCAGCACTGGCGGACAATACGCCCTAATTGCAATCGGCTACACAATGGTTTACGGTATTTTACGTCTTATTAACTTTGCCCACGGCGACGTATTTATGGCTGCCGGGCTTATCATGATTTATTGCTACACAATAATGCCCCTCTGGATTTCAATTCCGCTCACAATCATCTTAACTGTACTTATGGGCTTTGCAGT
>JAEETM010000133.1 GCA_016290335.1 Treponema sp.
TATCATGGGCTGCTTAACCCATTACGCAACCGGCCCGGCTCCCATTTACTTCGGCTCCGGTTATATTACCCAGCCGGAATGGTGGAAAGTTGGTTTCGTCTGCTCTATCCTGTTCCTGATCTGCTTCCTGGGCATTGGCCCGATGTGGTGGAAGATGGTCGGTCTCTGGTAAGAAGTTTGTAAAAGAAAGTTTGAAACGTAGTGATTAGGAACAAAATCTGTGAAAGATTTGCACTGCCTGCGGTGCAAAACAGCAGAAAAAAATTCCTGCACTTAATACAAGTAACACAACAGCTGCGGATTGTTCCGCAGCTGTTTTTTTCTCATTCTTATGCAATGACCTCTTTTCAGATTTCAAAATCCGTCACAAAAAGTTCACAAATTACAGGTTGTAATTTAAATGATGATGTGATATCATTCACTCAAGATAAATAACAACGTGTTATTTACAAAACTTTTATTACTACAGTACCGGTTACGCAAGTAAAGGATTTGTGACCGTTTAAAAGGTGTTACGTACCGATTGAAATCAGGGTAAGGAGGTAAAAAATCATGAGAAAGATTATATGCTTGGTATTAACCGTTATTTGTTTGTTGGCCCTTGTGGGTTGTGGCGGCGGAACGAAAAATGCAGAGGCGCCTGTACAGAAGCAGGCGACGGAAAAAGTGCTGCGCGTGGGTACCGACGCGGACTATCCGCCCTTTGGATATTATCAGGAAGTGAACAAAACTTTTCTCGGCTTTGACGTGGAACTCATTCAGGGTGTGGCCCGAAAAATGGGTTACACCAAGGTGGAATTCGTAGACCTGGAATTCAACAACCTGTTGCCTTCCCTGCAGGACGGGCAGGTGGATGCAGTGATTTCCTGCATGACGATTACGGATGAGCGCAGGAAGATGGTTGATTTCACAGAACCCTACCTGATCAGTTCCAACGTTGTGATTGGCTCCGTTGATACGAAAGCCACCAACCTGGAAGCCATGAAAGATAAACGCATTGCAGCGGAAGTTGGCAGCGTCCATGCGAACCAGGCCAAACAATACTCCCAGAATGTGATTACATGCAGCAGCGCGGAAGAAGCGTTAAAGCTGGTCATGGATAAAAAAGCAGACTTTGCCATCGTGGATAATCACACCGCCGGTTTCTTTATCACCAATTTTTACAACGGCAAGCTGACCGTGATGTCCGAATTGCCGGGCGACAAAGATAAGGGAATCGGTATTGCCGTAGCCAAAGGCAATAAAGAACTGGCGGACCGTCTGAACGAAGGCCTGCGGGAATACATGCAGACGGCATCCTATCTCCAGATGAGGAAAACCTACTTCGGCAAACCGAATGCATGAGGACAGGCACGGACGCTGTATAATCAAAGCAGCAAAAAAACAGATGTGGTATAATATAAAAAAGAAATGAAAGAAGGCAGCGGAATGAACTTTATCAGGGCGCGGGGAGAAGAACAGAAAAAAATCAGGATACAGCAGATTGTAGATGCTGCGGCCTCACTTTACGCGGAAGTGGGCTATGATAAAGTGACCTTCTCGCAAATCGGCAGGAAGTTAAGTTTTTCCCGCCTGAACCTGTACAATTACTTTCGCTGCAAGGAAGATATCTTCCTTACCCTTCTGCTGCAGGATATACGGTGTATGGTAGAAGATGCGGAAAATACTTTTTCCGGAGCGGTAACAGACCGTGACGCATTCTGCCTTGCCTGGGCGGAGCTGAATCTGCGCCACCAGCGGATGCTGTCCCTGTTCAGCATTACGAACACGGTTATACTGAAAGATGCTTCTACCGAAATGCACCGGCGTTTCCGTATGGAGATGCGCCAGGCCACTAACAAACTGAAGGCGCTGGTACAGGAACTGTTTCCGCAGTTTTCCCCGGAACAGGCCGCTCTTTTTGTGGAATGTGAGAGCAGTTATGCGCTGACACTGTATCCTGCAAGTCTTGAATACAAAAACAGGATGCATATAGAAATTTTCCGTGACGCAGACTGGGGAACCCGGGATTTTATTTCCCAGGATGTTACCTTTCTGAAGGTCTTGCTGAACGGACTGGAAAAATAGAGTAGAAATTTTTTTATAAATTTACAATTGATGGCAGAGTTTATTCTTCTGCTACTACACATTCGTTACTTTTACAGCCGCTTTTCCGTTGCCGTACGACGGGAAAGCGGCTATAATATTCGTGGAAGTTGGCGAATTCACTTTTAGTCAAGGGGAAGTCACATGCGAAAAAAACAGAGCGTAACATTATACAACATACTTTTCCCAATCTGGATGCTGGTATGGATTCCTTCGCCCCTTTGGCTGTTGCTGATTCCGTTGAACTATATCATTGATTATCTTGTGCTGTATAAAAGTTTGCCGGCCGATGTGGAGCGGAGCAAAAACTTTCCGGGCAGTGTTCCGCGGAAAGCGTTTTGCAATACATATGCTTGGAAAATCTGCGCCGCAGGCTTTGCCGCAGATTTTATCGGCAGCCTGTTTTTGTTCGCCGCGTTTATGATTACAAGCTCCCATAAACCGGATTCGCTGCAGGCGATCAGTCACGGCCTTGGCCTCAACCCCTTTGAAAATGCGGCAGCGTTTTTGATTGTGGTTGTGGCGATCCTGCTGGCGGCGTATTGCATTTACCGGTTTGATCGTTACATCCTGAAACGCGCCGGTCTGCCGGAAGGACAGAGCAAAACCTCTGCGTTGTGGCTGGCTGTGGTGACGGCACCGTATCTGTTCCTGCTTCCCTCGGAGATTTTGTACCGGGGCTGGTGAATAAAAAAACATCTGCCCTGTTTCAGGCAGATGCTGCGGAAGTGTTGCTCCAAGCCATTCATGAAACTGCGTCTCTGCTTCGTAATACATAGCGTGAAACCTCCAATCCTCACTATCCCGAATCCGTTTCACCTCGTTGTCCAGATTATAACACTAACTTATTTGTGCATTGAATCATGCTGGCAGGAATTGGTTTTTCCAGTCTCCAGATGATATTCATGGGACGGGAACCTTCGTTTTGTACAAATTCAGCTAGTCCGAGATACATGAACGGAGCGGTGCCGGCTTCGTTCTCGCCGTATTCGCGAACAAATAAAAGAACTTTGCTTCCCTGTTCTTTATGATGCATGTAGCGTTGACCGGTGGGGGATGTGGCTGAAGTCGTGCTCTGACTTTGCCAGTGGAATAGGTTTTCGTTAATAGAGTAGTCGTTGTACATAGTGGAAGGTGAATAATCCTTTTCGCTTTTGATCAGGGTATTGATTAATACGTCAATCTTTTTATCAGGCAACCATTTTACGCCCTGACGTACATTGCTCGGGGTTAAATAATCCAGAGCGGCAAATAACTGATCGCGTGTATAATGGCAATGCAAATCCAGCGGACAGTCAAAACCAACGTCTACAGGATCGTCTACGAAGGTGATATGATTTAGATTATATTTCAATACACTAATCATTTCTTCCCAAACTGTAGTATTTTTGGAAAGTTCCTGTAGTCTGTGAATGGCTGATAATAACTTTTGATCATTCTCTGAAAAAGAATCGGTTGCTTCGTTTTGTAAATCGTCTGTTACGACTGTTTGATAAAATGTAAAATAGAACATCCAAATCATCCGTTTTTCCAAGTCACTGAAGTCTGTAACTTTCCAGTTTGCTATGAAAGGAAGTTTATTTAACAGGAATTGTAACCAGCGGCGACTGTCAATGGAAGCAATGCGTGACAAGGCATTGGTCAGATAATCCCGTTCAGGAACTTCAAAGGGAGGAAGCAAATCAGCATCCACGCAAAGAGAGGAAAAGGATGTTTTTGGGAAAGAATACAGGTGCAGCAGAGAAATATGATAATAATCAACAAAGTTGCCTGCTGAAAAAGGTACATTTTCTTTACGTGAATAATCGTGGAAATCGCGCAGTTTTTCTATTAAAGCGGCTTTGGTGCTTAACGATGCTTTGATATTTTTCAGAATGACATTTTGTGCTTCCTTTTCCAGTTGGATATAACAGCCGGCGGGAAGGGAAGTAAAACCTTGATCGATTTCACGATACAGGCCTTTCCGGGTGCGATGCAACAGTGCTGTGAATTTTTCATCAAATCTGTATTTTTTATGAGACTGACCAATAAAATCCAAAACGGTCAGGCATTCTTTGTCTTCGGCCAGACGCAATCCACGACCAAGCTGTTGCAGGAAAATGGTTAACGATTCGGTGGGACGTAAGAACAAAATGGTATCAATTACAGGAATATCAATGCCTTCATTAAACAAATCTACTACAAAAATAAATTTAACTTCACCAGAGGTTAGCTTGTAACGGGCGCTGTTGCGTTCTTCATCAGAACTGCCGCCTGTCAGGCAAATGGAAGGGACGCCTTCCTCATTGAAAATTTTATTCATAAAGTTGGCATGTTCGATGGAAACACAGAACCCGACACCATGAACCAGATTTATATCGGCTGTATATTTCCGTACTGCCTGAATGACAAGGGAGGCACGTTTTCTTGCTTTAAATTTGTCAAGAACGTAAATATTATTTAAATCTTTGACATCATATCCGCCCCGGCTCCATGTCAGCGTAGATAAATCGGTTCCGTCACTGACACCGAAATAGTGAAATGGGCAAAGCAGTTTCCGCTCAATGGCTTCCGGCAGTCTAATTTCAGAAGTGATCCGATGATTGAAATAGTCTGCAACATTTTTTCCGTCCATACGTTCCGGTGTTGCGGTTAAGCCCAGCCAGATTTTTGGAGTGTAGTAGTTTAACAATTTTTGATAGGAGGACGCTGCAGCGTGGTGGAATTCGTCAATAATAATGTAATCGTAAAAATCCGGAGACGTTTTTGTGGTCCAGTCCTGCGAATTAAAGGTTTGGATAGACATAAACAAGTGTGACACCTGTGAAGTTGGTCTATGTGAACCTACAAATAAATCACCGAAATTTGCATCTTCCAAAATGCCACGGAAGCAGGAAATGCTCTGCGATAAAATTTCTTCCCGGTGGGCAATGAATAACAATTTATTTGCTTGACCGGGGTTTTTTTTGCAAAAACGTTTGTAGTCAAAGGCAGCTATGACTGTTTTACCGGTTCCCGTTGCAGCAACAATTAAGTTTTTATAATTGGAACGGAGTTCTCGCTCTGCTGCTATTTCGTCTAATATTACCTGTTGGTAAGAATAGGGAGTAATTCTAAAATGATATGCTTCCGGATTTTCCGCAATTAAATACTGTTTACCCGGTTTATCCTGAAAACGTTCTCTGTATAATGCAGTTTTTAAACGCTCTTTCTGTGCGGAGCTGTAGGTTTCAAAGTCAGGAGAATGCCAATAGGCGTCAAACGTATGCAACACTTTGTTCATAGTATTGCTCAGATCTTTTTCCGTAATTTTTACATTCCATTCCAACCCGCTGGATATGGCGGGATTCGATAAATTGGAAGAACCGATATAAGCCGTGGTGAAACCGGTATCTCTGTGGAACACATAAGCTTTGGCGTGGAGCCTTGTCCGCTTGGTATCATAAGAAATTTTGATTTCCACATTAGGCAATGCGTTTAATTCTTCGATGGCTTTGAAATCCGTAGCGCCTAAATAGGATGTAGTAATAATCCGCAATTTTCCGCCACGCTGGGTAAAGTCCTTTAATGATTCCAGAAGCAGACTGAGACCACTCCACTTAATGAACGACACCAGCATATCAATACGGTCACAGGTACTGATTTCTGCTTTTAATTCGCTAAACATTTGCGGCTCGTGTTTGGCTCCGGTAAACAGAGAAGTTTCCGCTAACGAGGTTTGGGGTCGGGGAATTTTAGCGTTGGCGTTTACGACACGGATCGTGTTTTGCGAATCCAAAAGGGTCAGCAGCTCTTCACCCTTTTTATCAACAAAGGATTCCTTTAATTCTTCATTATTTGTTTCTTCCTGAATTAATTTTATGATTTTATTGGCAAGAACGATCTGGCGCTGCAACCCGGTTACATTACCTTCGGATTCCCCAGAATCTTTTGCGGATTCCAGACCTTGGATTACAATATCTTTCAGATATCCGGATAAAACGGTGGACGCTTCTGTTTGATCAATGGGTTCTATTTCTTTGAAACGATTTTCCACTTGTTCCAGTTGTTTTGCGAAATATTCATTAATGACCTGTTCATAAAACCCGGGGAAAAGTTTATTATTGTTCATGGGAACACCTCTTTAGCAAAAGAAAAAAGATTATTATCTATATTTGTATTGTACCATATATATTGCAGTCTGTAATTTCATTTTTACCTCTTGGGTGATTACATATTTTAATATGAAAAAAAAGGAAAAATACATTGCGATGGTATTATAGATCGGTGTACCGAAGGTCGAAAGAAAAAATGTATTTTTTTCATCCCTTGCAGGAGTTTCTATTATAAATGTAGAATAACCAAGGGCTGTTTTTTGATGAGTGTTCAAGATTCCAAATTGGAATCTTGAAAAAAGGCAAAGCTGCTTATAAACTGAAAGTGAACTAAAAATTCGGTTTGTTTAAAATCACAATTTGTGACTTTGAACAAAAGCGGAATATATAGCGTCAGGAAACATATTTTTTATTTCAGGATTACATTATGACCAGATATATTGTTTTTGATGTGGAAACGCCTAACCGGTACAATAACCGCATAAGCGCTATTGGCATCAGTGTGGTGGAAGATGCAAAAATCATAAAAGAGTATTTTTATTTTGTGAACCCGGGGCAGCGGTTTGACTGGTTCAACACGCAACTGACCGGCATAAGTGCGGAGCTTGTGGCGGATGCGCCCACGTTTCCGCAGCTGTGGAAAGTAATTGAGCCGGTCATGAACAGCGGCATTCTGGTTGCCCATAACGCCAGCTTTGATATGGGTGTGATTCGCAAATGTCTGCGTGATTACGGCATTGCGTGGAAACCGCAGGTCAGGGGATTGTGTACTGTGGTCATGGGCCGCAGGCTCTGTCCGGGAATCAGTCACAGGCTGAATGACCTGTGTGATT
>JAEETM010000134.1 GCA_016290335.1 Treponema sp.
TCGGCGAACAATTTTTGAGCAGCACTTTCAAGAGTTCTTACACTCGTCGTTCCTACGGCAAGCACAGGGCGGCCTTCACGTTTTGCACGGTTTATTGCTTCAGCAGTTTCTATCGGTATTGAATACCATTCTTCGTGCATTTTATGATTTTCAATATTTTCTTCGCGTACTGGAAGAAATGTTCCAAGACCAACATGAAGCGTTACAAAGCGTCGTTCAATTTTGGCTGCATCAAGGCGGGAAAGCATTTCTTCTGTAAAATGAAGGCCCGCTGTAGGACAAGCTGCAGAACCTGTATCTGTAGCATACACATTCTGGTATCGTTCTGAATCCTCTTCGGTATCTCCACGCTTAATGTATGGCGGCAGCGGAATGTGACCGTTACGTTCAAACCAGTCTTCGTCAATTGCAAAATCAAACTTCATTGCACGGAACTCGGTTCCCTTATTGCCTTCAACATCAACAATTGTACCGATTGTTCCATCCGGGAACTTGTAGCGCATGCCGGGCTTCTGCTTTTTTGCAGACTTAACCATTGTATTCCAGATTGTACATTCTTTATCAATTGTATTAAGGAACATAAACTCCTGCTCACGCCCAGTTGTTTCCTTTATTCCATAAACACGCGCGCGGCGGACACGGCTGTTATTAAACACCATAAGGGTGCCGGGTTGAATCAGCTTTGGTAAATCATCCATCATAAAATGCTCTACGATACCGCTGGTGCGATTTAAGAGCATAAGTTTATCCTGTCCGCGAACTCCGCTTGGATGCTGGGCGATAAGTTCCTGTGGTAAATCAAAATTAAAATCTGAAGTTAGCATGATGATAATGTATCACAAAATAATAATATTAGCCACCAGGGTAGCGAAGGCTTCTTCCTTTTGTTAACAGTCAACTCATTCTGCCTTCGCTTGCAGTTTTATAAATAAAACTGCACATTTTAAGTAATCTAAAACAGAGTTCCCTGCTGAGTGTTTACGGAAACTGATTTTAAACCGAGATGTTCGTAGGCACGCGCAGTAACGATTCTGCCTTTTGGTGTTCGCTGGAGAAGTCCGCTTTGAATCAGGTAAGGCTCGTAGTAATCTTCCAGAGTATCAATGCTTTCGCCAATACTTATTGCAAGAGTTTCGGCACCAACAGGACCGCCGCCAAAATTGTTAATTATGCTTAACAGAATATCGCGGTCGGCTTTTTCGAGGCCCATTTCGTCTATCTCAAGTTTTTTAAGTCCATAGTCTACTGTGTCGGTTGTAATGCACGCCTGTCCGGCAACCTGAGCAAAATCGCGCATACGGCGCAGAACACGGTTGGCAACACGGGGAGTTCCACGGCAGCACTGTGCAAGAAGAAGTGCAGCATCATTATCAATCTGGATTTCAAGAATACCTGCTGAACGAATTATGATTCTGGCAAGCTCTTCCCTGGAATAATATTCAAAGCGTGGAATAAAGCCGAACCTTGAACGAAGCGGCGAGCTTACACTACCGGCCTTTGTAGTTGCACCGACAAGTGTAAACGGAGGAATCGGGATTCTGACAGTTCGTGCACCGGCACCCTGCCCTATAATCCAGTCGAGCTCATAATCTTCCATTGCAATGTAGAGCATTTCTTCAATAGCAGGTTTAAGCCGATGGATTTCATCTATAAAGAAAACGGTGCGTTCAGAAATTGTTGAAAGGATTCCAGCCAGATCTTTTGGTTTGTCGAGCGCAGGAGCAGAAGTTACCTTAAAGTCAACGCCAAGCTCGTTTGCCGTAATCTGGGCAAGTGTTGTTTTTCCAAGTCCTGGTGGTCCGATTAAAAGAAGATGATCAAGCGGCTCCTGACGTGCTTTTGCAGCTTCTATAAAGGTTGAAAGATTTGACTTTATGTTTTCCTGCCCGAGAAAATCCCTGAGCATTTTTGGACGGAGGTTATTATCCTGATCTTCAAAACCTTTTATATCAGCACGGACAATTGAACTGAAATCTATATCTTCGTTTTCCATCATCTTCTCTCTTTATGAAATATCTTTTTATGCCAGCTCTACGATTGCACGGCGGAAAATCAAATCCTCTTTTTCTTTCTGTGATTTTGATGCAAAGGCAGGGTCAGCATTTAAGATTTCTGCAAGAACTGCAACCTTCTGCTCTACAAGCCGTTTTTCGTAACCCATGCTTGCAAGTGAATCAATTACGTCTGCAAAGGCTGCCGGTTTTTCAACACGTACAACATTTGAAGTTTGTGACAGTGTAAGTTTTCCCTTAAGCTGCAGCATCATCTTTCCCGCAGTCTTTTTTCCTACGCCAGGAATCTTTTCGAGCATTTCTACATCACCACGCTCAAGAACTTCCAGCAGCCGTGATGAGGAAGCAGAACTCATTATCTTAACGGCACCTTTAGGGCCAACACCGTCTACCTTAAGCAAATCAAGGAAAAGCGTACGCTCATCTGCGGTGGCAAAACCAAAAAGTGTCATGAGCACATCTGTATGCTGAAGCCAGGTATAAACCTTTGCCTCACTGCCAACCGGTGGAAAAAGCTCAAGATTTGAATCGGGAACGCAGAGATCCCACTCTATGCCGTGAGTATCAAGCAAAAGCTGCTTGGGAAACTTTCCTGTGATTATACCAGTAAGAGAATTGAACATAGGATTAGTATAGAGGGAAAAGAAGAAATTGTCACGTAGGGAAAACTTAAAACACTTTATCAATCTTTTGAAAACTGATTCTTTATGCTTTTCTCCAGGTTTTCCTGTGCGTGTACAAGAGCGTAATCTAACGGCTGACCTTCACTTATTGGGATTACTTTTACATTTTCGGGTAAGGCGAAATCAACCTTTGATTTGCCGCAGAAAACGTAGATTGAGAGTGGTGATTGAGTGGACTGAGATGTGCGATTTGTGTTGTTAGCTCTGTCTATCACGCCGCCGACGGCTTTTCCCATTAGTGACTGGTGGTCAAAGCTGCCTTCACCGGTAATGAGAAGATCGCAATCGGTAAGTTCTTTTTCAAAATCGTAGAGATTTAAGACAAGGTCTATTCCTTTTTTGAGCTCGCCGAAAAGACCAGCAAGAACTGCAAAGCCAAGACCACCGGCAGCACCGGCACCTTTTTCAAGGGAAAAATCTTTATCGCGCATAAGGTTGAATAGTTCTGCAATATGACGGCAGCCTTTTTCCAGACGTTCAACCATTTTGCTGTCTGCACCCTTTTGTGGAGCAAACACTCTGGAACAGCCATTTTCACCGCACAAGGGATTTTCAACATCACACATTGCTTCAAACCTTGCACCAACTAAACGCGGATACATCATTGAAAGGTCAATATCTGCAACCTCACACAAGGTAGCACCAGTCGGAACAAAAGAAACTCCATCCTTGTTGTAAAAGCAGGCCCCGAGAGCAGCAAGCATCCCAAGCCCGCAATCGTTTGTACAGCTGCCGCCAAGTGCAAGAATTATTTTTTTGGCACCTAAATCTACAGCGTGGCCAATCAATTGACCTATACCATAAGTTGAAGTTTCTTCAGGATTTTCTCGCCCCTTAACAAGCGGTAAACCATTCACCTTTGCTGTTTCAATCAGCACAGTTTTTCCATCATCAAAAAAAAGAATTGGAGCATCAATTTCTTCAAAAAGGGCATTCTGAACATAAAAATCGGCAGACTTACAATTCACTGAACGCTTAAAGCATTCTGCCGTTCCTTCTCCGCCATCAGCAAGCGGCATGGAAACAACTTCTGCATCCGACAAAATCTCTTTAAACGTCTTTTCACAAATCCTGCAAAACTCTTCTGCCGTCAAACTCCCCTTAAAAGAATCCGGTGCTGCAATAATTTTCATTCTTACCTCGTTACATTAAAGTGCAATAAAAAACAAACTGCCGGCTATCAAAAGCTGACCGATATAATATAACGAAAGATTCGTAATGCGTAAACTGAACTTTGATTCTTTTCCAAACGTATTGAAAATTAACACAACATCAGAAACTGTAAAAAGCACCGCACCAATTGCATAAAGCAGCGCACTCGTTTCAAAGCCGGATGTAATGCAGTTACCGATTGCAATGCTCGTCATAAGAATAACAGCACCAAGATAAAGAATGCCAAAAATCTTAAACGCGAGCTTAACTTCAAAGGTTTTGAAAATTATTGCAAGAAGGATTGCCGCAACAACAACTCCGCAAATCACGCAAATAAGAAGGCTTTCTGAAAGCGGAATGAGTGCTGCAAGATAAAGAATGTGACCTGTTAAAAAAGCTGCAATTCCGGAAAGAAAAATCTTTTGATTAAGTTTTTCAAAAACCCAGCGCAGATTAAGAAGGATGTCCCCAAGTGCACCAAAGAAAAGTCCAATCAAAACAAGACGCGGAAAATCACATTCATAACCAGCAGCCATAGCCGCAGAAAATCCCATTGCACCAATCACACAGAAAACAACGGAAGCAGCCCCCTTTAAGCACACTGCCCCAACAAACTTTTCCTTATGCTCCACCGCAATAAAAATCCCCTGAAGAATAATTCCCAGCACCATCAATCCGTAAACACAAGCGTTCATAGCATCCTCCTGTAAAAGTTTTCGTTATGAGAATATTGTAACATAGAAATAAAGAAAAGATTAGCAGGACCTGCGCAATAATCTAATTTTACAAAAAAGAAGGGCGTGTAGTGGAATACTGATTGTAAACTGCATCTGCAACATGCTAGAACAAAGTATTACATTAGTTCCAGTTCATTGCAGCCAGCAGTTTACAAGCAGGATGCAACGAAACGACATTCTTTTTAGATAAACAATTTCTTGCGCAAGTCCTAATAAAAGTTTTCTTTTTTTTCTTGACATACCTTATCTGTTGAGGTATATTTAATCATAAGTTATCTCAGATTGAGAAGGAAGGTTTCATGTTAAATTATTCAGATATTTTACGTGGATTAACTGACACAATCATTCTGGCGCAACTGGACAAAGGAGACAGCTACGGATATCAAATCAACAAGACGATAAGCGAGTTAAGTGAAAAATCCTTAGAGCTCAAGGAAGCAACTCTTTACACCTCCTTTCGTCGGCTTGAAGAGAGCAAGCTGATTTCTTCTTACTGGGGCGATGAAAACTCCGGTGCCAGAAGACGCTACTACTCCATCACTGAACTGGGGAAGAAAGCGTTTGCCGAAAACCGGGATGATTGGGAAAAGATTCAAAAGATGGTTACCAGGCTGATTTCACGGCTTGAACTGCCAGAGTCACAGGTGTAAAGATTTTTGGAAATAATGTGATAAGAGTGACAAAAATCACAATCACAGCTGTTACATTATTATGGAGCAATTCTTTGAAACGGTGCGTCACTGCTCTCGTTTCCTTAAACACATGAGGTTAAAATGAACACAAAAATTAAAAATTATGTTGAGGTTTTATTCAGGGATATTCCTAATACACAAAAGGCACAGGAATTGAAAGAAGAATTACTTTCTACTTTAAACGATCATTTTGAAGCACACATTGCAGAAGGCAAATCTGAAAATCAGGCATACACAGAATCACTTGCAGATTTAGGTGATGTTGATGAGCTTTTAAAAGGACTTGAGCCGGACAGAGAGCTTAAGGAAAAAATTGATGTTTTCCGACAGAAGCGCGCAAAGAATACAGCTATTGCAGTTATGATGTACATTCTTGGTACTGTATGCGTAATCTTTTTTTCTACAATTCCAGATATGTTAGATGTAAAACGAACTGAAATATTTCCAATAATCGGAGTAATTTCAATGTTAGTTTTTGCAGCTTTTGCCACTGGTCTTATAATCTACACAAACATGAGCATGCCGCAGGATGTTTCTCATTATATTTCTCAGAAAAGCGGAAAGTATCATGAAATAAAATATACAGGAGATTCAAAGGCATTGAAAATAATTGCTTCGTTTATGAAGGTTTACTGGACTTTAGTTCTGGTAATTTATCTTGCAGTAAGCTTTACAACAGGAATGTGGGCCTGGACATGGCTTATCTGGGTTATTGCTTCGGCTGTAAAAGAAGCAATCTATATCTTCTTCAGCAATGAGGAAAAACAATGATTTATCGAAACGATTATATCAACAGAGATTATAGAAACCAAAAATATTACAGGCAGGAAACAATTATTATGAGAGGAAATAAAATTATGGGTTTTGTATGGATTATACTTGCGGTTTGTCTTTTAGGGATTTTGTTGTACAAGATTAATTTTTCATCACATGCTGGTCCAAGAGGCAGATTAGGCATGGGTGGAGAAAACAATCTGCTTTTGAGTACAAACGGTGGGGACGGTCCAGTTTTTCTTCCGGGCAGCTACAAGCTTGTTGAATCAAAACAGTTTGATGCTTCCGAAATCGACAGTTTTGATTTTAATATAACACGCGAAACTTTGTGGGTTCAGCAGGTTGATGATAAAAAATACACTGTTGAACTTTACTGTCCGGAAGAGTGGAAGGCTTCCATAAAGGTTACTAACAGAACTTTGCAAATTGAATCAAAAAGAGGAATCAATTTAGTAAATGCAAAAGAGTGGAAGATAATCGTAAAGGTTCCAAAAAATGAAGAGCTTGATGATATTGATATAACACACACAAGCGGCGGTAATCACCTTGAGGGAATTAAGTTTAATACAATTGATATGAACAGTATGAGCGGTTCAGTTCACTTAAATAACTGTTCGGGCAAAAAGGCAGAGGTTAATTCTAACAGCGGTTCAATTCATATTAGCCGCAACACTTACGATGAGTTTATTGTTAGTTCAACAAGTGGTTCAGTCCATATTGACGACAGTGCAGCAAAAAGGCTTAGCGTTGATTCAACCAGTGGCAGCTTGAAAATTAATGGTAAATACAATGCGTTTGCTCTGCATGCAATTTCAGGCAGCATAAGGATGGAAGATTCAATTTCTCCTGACAGCAATTGTGAAATCAGTGCAGTTTCAGGTTCAATTTATCTTAATCTGCCAAAGCAGTCTGGATTTAATGTAAA
>JAEETM010000042.1 GCA_016290335.1 Treponema sp.
AAGTGATTGAGTATGCTTTGGAGAAGTGCAGGGCGGCGAATAAAGTAGGCTTTGATAAATCAAAGGTTCTTATGATTGGTGACCGTGAGCATGACATCATTGGGGCAAAAAAGAACGGAATAAAATCCTGCGGCGTTTTGTATGGTTATGGCAGCAGACAGGAGTTTGAAGCGGCAGGTGCAGATTTTATAGTAGATAATGTTAGAAATCTTTTGGAGCTTTAAGCTTTATGCTATAATACAAAAGCCTTATTATATGGAAAATAACTAATGGATAATAAAACTGCAAATCATTACGTAAAGCCTTCTACTCAGTATAAGCGGGAGCATAAAAAAGATTATGGCCGCGAGCGGATTGAAATCTTATATGAAGATGAATGGCTTGTTGTTATAAATAAAGCAAGCGGGCTTTTAAGTGTGCCTTATCCGGGAAGTAAGGTTAGAACTGCTCAGGCTCTTTTGGAAGACATTTTACGAAAACGTGGAAAGCTTGGCGGAAGGCATGGTGTTTATGTTGTTCATCGTCTGGACAGGGATACGAGTGGGGTGATGATGTTTGCCCTTACCGAGCAGGCGCAAAAAATCATAATGGACAGCTGGCACACAATGGTAACCGAACGCTTGTATCATGCCATTGGAGAGAATACCTCAGCTTTGAAAAATAAAATGCCTAAAAAACAAACCCAAGACCTTGAACCGCTTGCTGAAGATGGCTGGATTACCGATAAGCTTGCACAGAATGCTCACAATGTTGGTTATGTTCCAAAGGCCGGTGCAAAAGATAAAAAGGGCCACGAAATTAAAACTGTTGTAGCCCGAACCCATTATAAAAAAATTGCAGAAGGCCCGACTCACTGTCTTTTTGAATTGTCACTCGATACCGGTAAAAAAAATCAAATCAGGGCGCACTTGGCGGCACATGGTTATCCGCTTGCGGGGGATGAAGAGCATAGGGCAAGTACCAATCCTTTTGGTCGCCTTTGTCTGCACGCAAGAACACTGGAGTTTGTTCATCCTTTTACAAATGAAAAAATGAAGTTTGAGGTTGCAGAACCGGACGAATGGCTTGAATATGTAAAAAGGGGAGATTTGAATCCCGAGGTACCTGTCTGGGTAAAAGGCTTTGAAGGAAAAAAACATCAGGTTGACAATAAGAGTCAGAAGTATAAAAATCATCATAATGATGATTCAGGAATAGAGCTTGGACAAAAACGTCTTTCAAGAAAAGAAGAAAGTCATTTGGATTTTATTCAGGCCGGCAAAAAAAGACGATAGGATTTAAGACGACAGAATAATTTTGGAGGAAATATGAAAGGTTACATTCATCAGTTAGAAAGCTTTGGTTGTGCGGACGGACCGGGAAGCCGTTTTATCATTTTTTTTAGCGGTTGTCCCCTGCGCTGCAAATACTGCCATAATCCCGATACCTGGAAAATGACGGACGGAAAGCTTTACACCGTGGACGAACTCCTTACAGAAGCCGAAACTTGCCGTGCCTACTGGGGAACAAAAGGCGGAATCACAGTTAGTGGCGGCGAACCTTTGAGCCAGCTGGACTTTTTGATTGAGCTTTTCACCGAATGTAAAAAGCGCGGAATCAACACCTGTATAGATACCTCCGGCGGTCCTTTTGTGCGCGGAGACAAGCCTGATTCAACTCCAGCCGAGCGCGAATGGTTTACCAAGTTCCAGAAGCTTATGGAAGTTACCGATATCCTCCTTATGGACATTAAGCACATAAACGAAGAAGAGCACATCAAGCTCACCGGCCACACCGGCAAAAACATAATCGAAATGTTCCGTTATCTTGACGAAATCAATAAACCAATCTGGATTCGCCACGTGCTTGTTCCAGGTATTACAGATAATGATGAATATCTTACCCAAACCCGCGATTTTATCCGCACTCTGCATAATGTTTACCGCGTAGAGATTCTTCCATATCACGGCCTTGGCGCAATGAAGTACAAGGATTTAGGCATTGACTACGAGCTTAAAGATTTGGAAAGCCCAACGGTTGAAAGGGTGCAGAATGCCAGAAAGATACTGGAGTGCGAGAAGTATCAGCGTTGGGAACAATAAACAAAGAGGTGCGATACTTTACTAATTTATAGAAAAGTAGTGTTTTCTATGATATAATTTTTTGATAAAAAATCAATGAAAAGGAGTTGTTTTTATGAAAAAGTCAATAAAGAAATTTTATTCTAGTATTTTTTTATTCTTTTGCTTATTAATTTCAGGTTGTCCTGTTATAGATACCGAGGTCATTGATTTAGAAAAAGATAAGAATACAGGTGATAGCTCAACAACAGAAGAAACTCCAGTAAACCCTGATGATAAAAAAATCCTTTCAAGTATATTTATAAAGAGCTTGCCGAAGAAAATTGAATTTAATCAAAATTCTACACTTGATCTTACAGGATTGGTTGTTTTTGGAATTTTTGAAGGTAAATCTGATTCTGGAACATGGGATACATGGCAAGAAGAAATAAAAGATTGGACCTCATATCCGGAAAACAATTCTATTCTTACTAGATTGGGGACACAACCTGTTACAATTTATTATAAGGAGAAGAGTGTTCAATTTGACATTAATGTTAAAGAGTATAAACCAACGGTTATATCAGATTCTTACTTTTGGGGAACTTGGGTAAGAATGGATAAAGGAACCGAATATGAGATTTTAGAATCTAATGTTCTTTATTATGGAAGTAAATATAAAATAACGGCTTCTTCATCAGAATCTTTAACAGTAAGTGGACTTGGTGAGTTTAGAAAACAGTCAGATAGTGTAATGCTTTGTGGTAATATTCCGTATTTTAGGAAAGGAGGTGCAAACCTTGAGTACTCATTAAGAATTGTTGGTTTTGCACCTTCTTCAAGAGCTACTGCAACTGAAACTTCTGAAATGAAAGATGTAAAGGCAAGATCCAAATCAAATGTATATCCGAGTTATGATGGTGGAGAAAGAGTAAGCGATGACCATGGCCTTATAACTTTTAATGCACCGACTGTAAATGATACACAAACAGTAGAAATCCAGACAGATGATAATGAAATTGTTGTTGTTCCTGGTCTTAAAATTAATAACAACGGTGATTTTATGGGAACGGTCGCACTTGTAGATAGAGATCAATATAATTTGAAGATTACGGGAACTATAAGTGAAAACCAAAAAGATGATGGTTATCTGTATGGAAATAATGCAAAAGAATACGAACTTGTAATTACGATTACTAATATCAGTGATAATGTATGTAGTTCTTCTGTCTGTACAATAGAAGCTGGAGATCCTTCTTTATCGTTAAGAACTTCTAAGGGATATTCTTCATTCGGAATTTCAAAAATGTTAGCGGGGGCAACTTGTGAAGAAACTTGTTATATTTCTTATGGAGAAATAAAGGATGCTTATGTTGATACAGGTATAAATATAAAGATTGAAAACTCTGATACTGGACAGGTGTGGATGGACTATATTCCTCTACGATTTTTCAGAGGATTAATACCGATAACTATAGCGGCAAAGAATCCTGAAGATAATAAACAGGCTGCACTTAATGGATTTATTATCTATCCAGATGGAAACAACCAGTTCTTTAGCGTTAGAAATAATGCAAGCGAAATACTTTTAGTTCCAACTTTTGGTAGTAACGAAAAATATAAAATGGTATTTAGTGGTGCGACTGTAAGTTCAGAACTTTCTAATAGTACCGAAATGTATTATACCGTTGTTCCTGCAAGTTCTGCGAAAAAAGAAGTTATTACGCTTTCAGATGATCCTTATGAACTTCTTGGATATATGCGGTTTGGAAACAGTGAAAATATCAAAAATGATAGTGAAGAAACTGCATTTGATGTTCAGGAACCATTTGAGGCTTATCTGAGCGAAGGTGAAATTGATTATTATACTATTACAGCTGATGGAGATGAGTTCTATGCTCCAGGAGCGAAATCTTTCTGTAATATAAGCTATGAAACTGGTTATGAGGATGTTCCTGCACCTGCATCTTATTATTGTCCAGAAGGTACCCGGTTGTCATTAGATAATCTTCCGATCCTACAAAAACAAGGTATGACATTTTTAGGATGGAAAAATGGATATTATACTGTTTCAGAAGGTTTTACTGTTGCATCAGATATGACACTGACCGCAGAATGGGAATTGACTTCTTATAGTATTACGTATGAAACTAATGGTGGAACTAATGCATCGCTCGCACAAGAAGATTATACTATTAGTGATACTATAGTGTTAAAAGAGCCTTCAAGAGCAGGTTATGAGTTTGGAGGATGGTATCTTGATAGTACATTAGGGGGAGAGAGGCAGACTTCAATACAAAAGGGTTCTACAGGAAATATAACGTTCTATGCAAAATGGAAACCAATTGTTTATACAATAGAATATGTTTTGAATTGTGAAGATGATGTTGAAAATCCTGTCGATAATCCTTACTCGTATACAGCTGATGATGCTATTGAGTTGAATACTCCTTCCCGTGATGGCTATGATTTTGATGGATGGTATAAATATGAGTATAATATTGGAAGTGGTATTTATGATTACATCAAAATAACGTCTATTGAATCAGGCAGCCTTGGAGATATTACTCTATATGCAGAATGGAATGCAAAATCTTATGCAATAGAGTATGTAATAGATGGAAATAATTATGAATCTTCATATTATACAAAGGGAACAGATGTTTATACGCTACCCGTGCCATTTCGTACTGGTTATGAGTTTAAAGGCTGGTATGTAAATCCTGATTTTGAAGGAGAAACATTAACGGAAATTGGAACCAGTACACCCAAGGATATTATATTGTATGGAAGCTGGAATCTTTCAGAATATACAATTACCTATAACTTGAATTGTGCAGAAGAAGATATTACTGGCTTAGAAACAAATCCTGTAAGCTATACAATAGAAAGTGATAATTTGATTCTTTCAATACCAACCCGTAACGGTTACGAATTTGGTGGTTGGTATACAACGGAAACCTTTGAAGAAGGTAGTAGAATAAACACAATCTACCATGGTAGTAGTGGTGAAATAACGTTGTATGCAAAATGGTTCAGATGGTTCACAATTAATTATTCAAGTACTTATGGGGAACTTCCTCAGTCGGTAACTGTACAGGAAGGAACAAATCTTTCTTCTGAAAATCTTTATGAACTAACTGAATCTGGTTGGAAGTTTAACGGTTGGTTCTTAGATAGTGATTATACTCAACGGGCAACTACAGAATATGTAATAAATGGTTCAATTACTTTATATGCAAAATGGAGTCTTCCTTGTAGTTGGGAGGCTTATAACTCTGGTTCATATCGTTTCGTAAAGAGTGGAAGCAGTTGGACATCAAATAATAATGGTGTTCATGGAAGTACTGCAACTACAACATGGGATCTATATGTGGGTGCTTCTATTCGCTATACAATAGGTTATTCTGTTTCAAGTGAATCAGGTTGCGATAAATTGAACATATATCTTGATGGTGAAAGAATTGTAAGTGATGCTTCCGGTAGTTGCAATTCTAATTATACAACTATTCTTTTGGAAGGTACTCATACAATAAGAGCAACTTATTCAAAAGATGGCAGTTTTAATAGTGGAAGTGATCGGGCAACTATTGTGTTAGAAGATGTAGATTATGAAACACAAGGTTATGAAGTTTTCAATATTGATTATTCAACAGAGCATGGAATACAACCGCAGTCAGTATCGTTAGTACGAGGTTCAAGCCTTACTTCATCATATCTTCCAGAATTAAGTGAAAATGGTTATTTGTTCAAGGGATGGATTTGTAACGAAGAAACTGTTTCGGAAGGTTTTGTGGTTACAGGTAACATGGTTCTTACTGCTGATTGGGAAATTATTTCATATAGAATTACTTATGATACAAACGGGGGAAAGAAAAATGCTCAGAACCCTTCAAGTTATACTGTTGAAGACGAAATTGAATTAAAAAATCCTACTTATGCTGGAAAAACCTTTGCAGGGTGGTTCCTTGATGCAAGTTATACTCAAAGAATAACAAGGATTTCACGAGGTACTATTGGTGATTTTATTGTTTATGCAAGATGGGGTGAAGCCGGTGGTATTACTGTTTCTTTGAAAGAATATAATGATATTACTGTAACACACACAAGAAATGGTAATTATATAACATTCACAGGACCAGAAAACTTTACTAATTATGAATGGCAGATAGATAATTCTAAAGTACAATCTGCAAATAACCATATAACAATAAATGTTTCCGATTGGAATTCTGGTAAACATACAATAATGTTGTTTGTTTCTGATGGAAACTCTAATGCAAAGAGATCTGCAACTATGTACGTTGATATAGAATAAAGTTGAAGGAGATGATGAAAAATGAGTAGAATTAAGAATAATATAATATTTACATCTTTTATAAGCTTTTTGGTTATTTTTTTATTTTTCAGCTGTAAAGTAGGTCAAGAGAAACCAATTGTGGAGAATAAAGCATTTCTTTCAATAATAGTTGACAGAGTGGATTACAATAATGATTTTGCAAGGACTGTTTTACCTTCTTCCGATGTTTCTGATTTTACGGATTTTGAACTTTCAATGACACGTTCAGATGGTCTAACAAACTCTTATAGCTTTGCCGATTATGAGGTTCTTGTTTCAAGTACAATTGGTATAGAGACAGGGGAATGGTCATTTACATTATCAAGTGGAGAGTTCTCATCTTCTATTTCTCAAACTATAGGAAGTGGTGAGAATAACCTTAGTTTTAGACTTGATTATGTAGGTTCGCAAAACACAGGAAACATTTCTGTTTCTTTATCTTTTCCAAATGATGAAAGGGTTAAGCTTGTAAATGGGGGGCTTTTAAATATTACATCAGAAAGAGAGATACAAGGATATGAAATGGAAGCTATGGAACTTATTGAAAATGAAAGTTCTATGTCTGTTTTATATTCAAAACAAAATGTACCTGCTGGATATTATTTTATAAAATGGAATATCTATGGGGATTTAGATGCGAAAGTTCTACTTGAAAGTAAAAAAGAGCTAGTCTTAATAGATGGCGGAATCACAAGTTCCGATGCAATTGAAATGGAAGATTTTCTGAATCTTTATGATATAACTTATAATCTTGAAGAAGGTTCTTTTGAAGAGAGTTTTGTTCCGCCTTGTTCATTTTCTAAAATATCAGATTTTGATCTTCCTAAAGCAAGTAATCTTATTAAGGATGGTCAGTTTTTTGAAGGATGGTATACATCTCCTGATTATGAAGGTAATCGCATTGATTTTATAAAAGCCGGTACAAGTGGTAACCTTAATCTTTATGCAAAATGGAAAGATATCGATGTCCGAACTGTGGAATCTAGTTCTTCGTCTTGTTCACTGGATAATTGTGAAATAGTTACATTAAATTCTTCAGAATATAAAGAAGAAATCTGGTTTTTTAAGCCAGGCTATAATTATTTTGGAATATGGATGGATTATAATACAGTAAACGAAGCTGTCCTATCTGATCATGGATATACTCCAATCGATGCTCAATTAAAAATTTATACAGAAGATGATGTTCTGATTAATGAAATTGATGATGAAAACAGTTTCAATTTTACTGTTACCGAAGAAGGTTATTATAAAATTGTTACTAATAATGTTTCTGAAATTGATGGAAGCTGTGCATATTATTTATATAAAGAGGAAGTCAGTTATTCTATTAGGTATGAATTGAATGGCGGAAACTTTGTTAATTATACTGGTGCGGTAGTATCATATAATACTTCAAATGAAATCTGTCTTCCAGAAAATATTTATGTTACACGACCATACTGTATTTTTACAGGCTGGTACGAAACTTCAGAATGTAATACGGAACCAATAAAGAGAATTCCGGTTGGCTCTTATGGTGATAAGGTGTTTTATGCAGGATGGGAAGGTCTTATATTTGAAGTTCATTATGAATTGGATGGAGGTACTAATTCTGAAGAGAATCCTGATTATTATACTGTTTTGGATTCAATTAGATTAAGAAATCCTGAGAAACCGGGGTATACTTTCCTTAATTGGACTACAGAAGTTTCTGGTCATAATCAGGAAGTAACGAGCATAGAAGGTTTTGCACAGGATGTTTTAACTCTTACTGCCAATTGGCAATTGACTACTTATACAATTACTTATGTATTGAATGGTGGTACTAATAATTCTGCGAACCCACTATCATATACAATTAATTCGGATACAATTCCACTGTTGTCTCCTAGACGTTCTGGTTATATTTTTATGGGGTGGTATACAAGTGAAACCACAGGAATAACAGAGATAGATCCAGCTTCTTCACTATGTAATTTGGTTCTTAATGCCGATTGGGAAGAAATTGACAATGAAGATGGTATTGTATATTTTGAAGGCGGAACTGTTGTTGGAAGTAATGATTATAATGTGTATACAACTGGTGCTTTTACAGAAGACAGAACTGTTACTTTTAATAGTTTCTATATTAGTGACCATGAAGTTACGCAGGATGAGTATCAAACTATAATGGGAGTAAATCCAAGTAGCTTTAACAGCAATCCTGCTGAAAATGAAGAACAGGCAAATAGACCTGTAGAACGTGTTAGTTGGTATGATGCAATTTATTATTGTAACGAAAGGAGTATTACAGAAGGCTTTACTCCATGTTATAGCGTAAACGGTGAATCAGACCCTGATAACTGGAACTATACGCCACATAGAGGATTCAATATAGAAGGTGCAATCGACTGTAACTTCAATGTAAATGGTTATAGATTACCAACATCAGATGAATGGGAATTTGCTGCACGAGGTGGTATGGATAAATACGGAACAGAAGATTTTGCTTTCTGTTTTGCCGGAGCTCCAGGTGCAACTGATTATTCACAAACAGAAAACAGTGCTTTGGATTATGTTGGTTGGTATGAAAATATAAGTGATGGTAAGACTCATGAAGTTAAGAAAAAACGTGCTATTGGAAGCTTATTTGATATGAGCGGAAATGTATGGGAATGGTGTTGGGATGAAAATCCTGGTCCAGTGCCTTGCCGCAAGCTGCGAGGTGGTTCATATCTAAATAATCCTATATATTGTTCTGTTGCATTTATAAGTAACGAAATTGCTGCGGATCGTTTTAGTTCTGTTGGCTTACGTGTTGTACGTTCATTTGTATTAGGACAGACTGAGAATAGATATACCATAAGTTATGAAACAGAACGTGGTGAAATACCTTTCTGTATAAGAAAAAATGAAGGAGCAAGTCTTTCTTCATTAAATCTTCCTGAATTATCTGCAGATGGATATGATTTTGATGGTTGGTATACTGACAGTAGCTTTAGTGAAGAATCAAAAGTAGAAAGCGGTTATACGGTTACTTCAAATACAACTCTTTATGGAAAATGGAGCATAATATCATATTCAATTACTTATGAAACAAATGGTGGCGTTAACAATGAGCTGAATCCTGAATCTTATACAATTGAGACAGATGAAATAACCTTATTGGAACCAAGTCGTACAGATTGTGATTTTAGAGGCTGGTATACTACAGAAAACTTTACGTCAAGTAGTAAAGTTGAAACGATACCTTGCGGTAGTTGTGGTGATATTACCCTCTATGCAAAATGGGTTGGAAACTTTACGGTAAGTTATCTGAGTCCTTATGGTCAAACGCCACAGTCATGTATTATAGAAGAAGGAGAGGCTCTTTCTTCTGAAAATCTTCCAGAGTTATATGAAATTGGTTGGAATTTTGAAGGATGGTATTTAGACAGTTCTCGTACACAACCAGCTTCTGTTGGTTACGAATTAAATGATTCAATATTACTATATGCTAAATGGAGTGCCTCAAATGGTTGGGCTATGACAGGACATGGAAACTATCAGTTTGTAAAGAATGGTAATACATGGACCTCAAATAATCATGCGCATTCAAGTTCAGCAACAACAACCTGGGCTGTAATTATTCCATCACCTATCCAATATACAATAAGGTATACTGTTTCAAGTGAAGGAAATTATGATTATCTTACTTTAGTTCTTGATGGAACATCGATTGTGCATACTTCTGGCTCAAATTCTTCTAGTTATACTACAACTCTTTCTGTGGGTACACATACATTGACTGCAACTTATTCTAAAGATGGTTCTGCATCATCAGGTAGTGACCAGGGAACAATAACTCTAGAAGAAATCAATTATTGATTGCAAACTTTCTTAAGTGTTGAAACTTATTCTTGGATAAAAAACTCTGCGGTGGACTTTATTGTATGGGAAAGAGGTAATCCACCGCAGAGAAAAAGTAAGGAGGATTGCGGTGACTGCTGCTTTATGGTTGTGATACATTTGTCCAGTCACCGCATGCAGTTTTGCAAAGACAAAACTGCACACTTAGGGTTATTGGTTGTATGTCTTAGTGCCTTGTTGGCTTGGGACCATTGTTAATGTGCTCGCCTTCCTGCGGGCCGCCGTTTGTTACGGATGATTTTGTGTAAACGTAATTTGTTGTGGAGGTTGAAGCATTGCTGACTGTTGTTGTACCGCCGCTTACTGTTGGGAGCGAGGTGTACAGTCCGTTGAAGTTTTCACCACCAGTTGCAGAAACGCCTGTTTTTATATTGTAGTTTGTTCCTGTTTTGATTTCCGGTGAAGATAATATCATTACATAATCGGAGCGTGATGAAGTTCCAAAAATTACTGATGGAATTGTGAACGCAAATAAAGTTTTATCATTTGAACCGGAACCTGAGCTTGTAGTGCCAGCTTCTGTCACTGCCAGGGTAGTTCCACCTTTACCAAAATAGTCTCCGCTTAATACAAATGTGCTTTGTGTGCAGACTGATGATGTTGGGGCAGAGTAGTTGCTTGTGCCAATTCCTACAAACGTACCGCCGGTAATTTTGAAGGTATAATTGTCGCAGTCAAAGGCACATTCCGGTGTTGTTGCTGTAAGTGCTACAATTGTTCCGCCGGAAATTGTGAGTGTACCGTTTGAATCTATTGCATCGTTGCTGCTGGAGTAAGCATATATTTTTCCACCGCTGATTTCTACAAGTGCGCTTCCGTCTCGGCTGGAGTTTATACAGTCGTCGGTAGAGTTGATTGATATTTCTCCACCGGTAATAAATATTGCCTGTTTTCCTTCAATTCCTTCCGGGCTGAGCTTTGTAGTTTCTGTTACGCTTTCTCCGTCTGCATCTGTAAAGGTGTATGTTATGCGTGATTCATCCTGTGGAGTTCCCCTTGTTTTTACAGAGATTTTTCCACCAGTGATTTTTACGTAAGGATACGGGTCATCACTTGTGTCACTAGTTTCAGCATCATCGTCAATATCCCACTTTGCAGAAATACCCTTGCTTATTGTGTCAACTTCAATTGTTCCGCCGTGAAGCTCTATAAAGCCTTCGCCAGGTTTGTCTTCGCTGCCTTCTACAATAATTCCGCGGCTTTCATTATTCGTGTTTTCGCCACTTCCCTTTATGGTGATTTTACCGTCTTCCATAATAAAGCCGTTCACACTCTGGATTCCGTTACGACCGGTTGAGTTGATGCTGATTGTACCGCTTTCTACCCTGATATAATCCTTTGCGTAGATTGCGTGCTTGTAGCCTTCTGTTACGCTAAGTGTTCCATTTCCGCTAAAGATGAAGGAGCCTTTTGTGTAAAGAGAACCCTTTGTGTCGGAACCGCAAGCCCAAGTTTTTGTAAGTTCTGCATCTGAATCAGGGGTGTCTGTAAAGGATGATGTATAATAATCTGTTCCTTCTTTTTCACTGTAACCGATTCCGTATTTTCGACCGTCAGTAATTGAGTTAGTCCCTTCTAATATCACGTAAGTTTTTACAACATCACCTTTTATTTCAATTGGAGGGTAGTAGCTGCTTGTTATATTAACATTGTTCAAAAACAAGCCTGTGTATGCTGCAGAAGTTTTCATTGCAAAAGAACCGTTTTCAATTTTTCCGGAAAGGATTACTTTTAATGTTCCTGTGTAATTTTCTGTGTTTAATGTAATAACTCCATCTGAGGTTTTATAAATAAGAACGTTTTCAATTACAGTTTGTGCAGCTTTCTTCTTTTCAGCGGTTATTGCTGTGTATTCATTTCCATCAGCAGAAAAAAATGAAGTTCCAGATGATGAAGCTTCTCCATCATCAAGCTTTATGTAAACTGTATCTGTAAATGTCACTGCAGAAACATCATCAACGGCAAGAAGGTCTCTTGTAGAAGTGTTGGATGTATATTCTGTTGCCTCCTTTTGCGGCTGGTTGCCATTTCCACCAAAAGGGGTGTCCCCATTATCACCACTATAAAAATCACCAGGATTGTCCCCATTATTCAAATCATTGCTGCATCCTGCAAGGCTTATTGTTGCCGCAAAACAGGTTGCAATTATCAGCGTTGAAACAATCCCCGAAAAATAGAATAATCTTCTTCTTACCATAAAAAAACTCCTTCAATAAGGTTTTCTGCTTTGTAATTGCATTGTACATTACCCGTGAGCCAAAATCCTTAGAAAATGGTAAATGAAAAATAAGAGAACTCTTAAGAAATAACTGTTTACTTCAAAAAATAATTGCTGATATAATGTATATATGCAGAAAAAAATTATATTTGGAATAATTATTATCTCTCTGCTTGCGGTAAATGCCTTTTCTCAGGATAGAAAATCACCTGATCAAAAGCCACCTCAGCCGCCAAAGGAAGGAGACCCTGATGCTCCTCCGCCACCACGCCCAGATAATCCTGAACCACCAAAAAGAAAAGATTTTTATAATTACCGTGGTATAAGAAGAAATATTTCAGATTATCCTATAGAAATAATAGTTGCAGATTTGCGTACACCAGAAAACAAAAGAAACAAAAGTGGAGAACTGGAACTTTACGTAAGGTTTAATCAGACTATTGACCCAAAAAGTTTTAGTACAGAAAATATTCTTATAAATCAGGAAGAAACTCCTTATGAAGGAAAGATTATTTTTAACAAAAACTCAGATTCTGTAACTCTCCGTTTTGATGATGAAGAGGATGCTGAGCAAATCTCACAGGTTGAGTTTAAGAATATTGTTTCTATGGACGGCAAACGTTGTGAGATTCTTGTTATAAAGAGTATTAGAAAAAGATAGTCATTGTCGCACTTGATGCGGCAATCTCAAAAATAGAATTATTGTAAGGAATATCAAATGGCTAAAATCCTTATTGTAGAAGATGATGAAGGAATCTCTGATTTTATAAGTCTTGAACTTAAGCACGAAGGCTTTGATGTTGTTCTTGCTCAAACTGGACGGCAGGGCCTTTCAATGGCAGAGTCGGAAGCTCCAGATTTAATTCTTCTTGATATTATGCTTCCAGAAATGAACGGGCTTGAAGTCTTGCGGCGGCTTAGAAAAAGCTCAGGAAAAAATGCTGCTGTGCCTGTAATAATTGAAACTGCGCGTGGAGAATCGCTTGATAGAATTAACGGTTTAAATGAAGGAGCCGATGACTATATCTGTAAACCCTTTGAAATTGAAGAGCTGCTTGCCAGAATAAATGCTCTGCTTCGTCGGGTGGATTTTTACAAAAATGCAGGCGGACCGGTTGAAGCTGCTGAGCTTGCTTGTGGTGAACTAAAGTTGTATCCGCAGACAATGGGACTTACTCTGATGGGGCAGTCAATCAATCTTTCTAAAACTGAGTTTTTTATGATTAAGCACTTTATGGAAAATCAGGGTAAGGTTCTTTCCCGTTCAGATTTAATAGATGCAATCTGGGGAAAAGATTATTATATAGATGAAAATACAATTGATGTTTATGTAGGTTATTTACGTTCAAAGTTTGCAGCTGTTACAAAGCAGGAATATATAAAGACAGTGCGCGGTTTTGGTTATGTTTTGCAGTCAGGGCAATAGGGTGGAGCGGAAATAAAAAGTGTTATGAAAAAAATCAAAAAGCTTTCAATAAGACTTTCCTTTAAGTTTATGATAGTTGTAGCTCTCTCTGTTCTTGTTCTGACTGGAGTTTTTCTTATTACACTAGGTTTTTCCATTCGTCACAGTCAGGCAGAAATATTGCGGGAAAATGCAAACGATATTTACACCAGCATGAAAACCGGCAGAGATTATCATCCTCCTTACGGACTTTCCTGGCTTGTTTATGATTCCTTTACAAAAATGGTTTACACCACAAACGACCCTTTTCTGCCCACGTTACCCGATACTAACGGAGCCGTAAAACAGTATTTTATAAATGATTATTTTTCTGATGGAGATTTACATCTGTGTTATTATGCAGTAGATGTTTTTCCTTTTACAATTGTTACCGCAATAGATCTGGATTCCGATTTTTCCGTACAATCGCTGGTAAAGATTCCGAGGGTATTCTTAATTATACTTGCACCGATTCTAATCATTTCATTTTTTCTTTCGGTATTAATTTCAAGACGGACAATAAGGCCTGTAGTTGAAGTAACGGAAGCGGCCCAGAAAATCTCTTCTTCAAATCTTAATTTGCGCTTGCCGTTGAGTGGTACTGGTGATGAAATTGATGAGCTTGCAAAAACCTTTAATCATCTTATAGAACAGCTCGAAAAAGATTTTACAAGGGAACGTCAGTTTTCAAGTGATGTTTCGCATGAGCTTAAAACTCCGCTTGCTGTAATTCTCGGGCAGACAAATCTTCTTATGCGCTGGGGTAAAGATAATCCTGAGCAGCTGGAAAAATCTCTGCTGGCAATAAAAAAAGAAGGCAAATCAATGCAATCTGTAATTGAAAATCTTTTGCAGATAAGCAGATACGAAAGCGGCAGATTAAAACCGAGTTTTGGAAAGGTTCACATAAAAGAACTGTTTACACGGCTGCAGAATGAGTTTTCTGAGCTTGAACATTCCGGTGCTGGTGAACCTGGTAATGGGGTGGAAATTAAGATTGAGTGCGAGGATGATTTTATAATTGTTTCTGACGAGGAACTCCTCCATCAGATTTTCACAGTTTTTATTTCCAACAGCATAAAGTTTGCCCTGCCTAACAAGCCTTGTCAAATAACTCTGCGAGCTGCTTCCAAAGATAATGAGAAAAATGCAATTACAGAACATTTTATTCTAGAAGAATCAGACAATGGGCCTGGAATTGCAGAAGAAGCTCTTCCTCACATTTTCGACCGTTTCTACAAGGGTGACGACTCTCATAACCGTAATGCCGGCGGTTGTGGACTAGGTCTTTCAATTGCAAAAACGCTTGCCACTGTGCTTAATTGCTCAATATCTGCCGAGTCGCTTGCGGCTGAACAAAAGGGTGCAACTTTCCGTCTTGAATGCTAGCTTTTTTTATATCATTTCTTATATAATTCTTTTTGTTCTATAAATGTCAGATAAATTAAAAAAGTGTTTATGAGGATTGTTATGAAAAAAGTTGTTTTATTCACCGTCATTTGTTTTGTTTTCAGTTTGTTTACTTTAACTTCCTGTAAAAAAGATGTAGAAGAAGCTTCGCCGAAATTAAAGCAGATAAAGCTTGATAATGTAAAGGTTCTTTGTATTACAAATCCTACAGATAAAAAACAGAACGCTGGTGAGACCTGGGTAAATATTGATTACGAAATGGAAAGAAATGCAGAGCTTAATCTTCCAGTATTTACTCAGAACGAAGCAGTTAACTGTAATTCAGAAAGGGCAATTTCTACTTCAAAAAGACCAACTACTTATAAGGTTGGTGAACAGAAAGATATAACTGATGTACTTCATAGTGTAAATGATACTGCTAAGATGGTTTATGAAGGAGTCTATTGTTATATATGGACTTATAATAATGAACCTTTAGATTCTGCTCTTTCGGAAGATGAAATAGAAAGCTTTGCAAAAGCATTTGATGATATTTATGAAAAGCAGATAGCTTTATGCGGTCCGAAATATGCCGGCGAAACCGTTTATAACGATGTAATTAATCCTGATAAAAAAATCTCGCTTATGCTTTGTGATATAGGCAGAGATAGGGCAAGTGGTGATGTATATGGTTATTTTGCTCCGTCTAATTATTCTTCTTACAATAAGATGGAAATAATTTTTGTTGATTCATACTTTGCAAAACGGCCACAGAATTTACCGGACTTATTGTCTACAGTTTCCCATGAGTTTAATCATCTTTTGAATTACTGTAATAAAGATTTAAAATATGGGCTTAGTCAGAAAAGCTGGTATACAGAAATGCTTTCAATGCTTTGTCAGGACTTTTTTGATGAAGAATTGGGACTTGATGAAGAGCATGGTGTAAAGCAGCGTTTATATAAGGTTTTTGTTACAGGTTCATATACGCAGGGATTTGGAAACTGGAATCAGAATAGTCCCTTTGTGGGGTCTTATTACGCAAATGCTTATGCGTTTGGAGCTTTTCTTGCAAGAAATTATGGTGGCGCAAAACTTGTTCACGAAATAATGACAAATGAATATGTAAATGAAGAATCTGTCGTACATGCAGTGAATAAAATTAATGGTACAAACTTGACTTTTAGTGATTTATTAAAGGAGTTTCCACTTATTCTTTTGAATAATAAGAATCAGTCTTCTGATATGCCGTCTTTATTTAAATCTGTGGAAGAAGAATTACCGGGGCTTGCAGATTACACTTATAAGCTTAAAGAAATAGATCTTGGTGATATATCTGATGGTTCTATATCTGTAAATAACCCGGATATTGCATCAGATGTTGTTCTGGATTCCTATGGTTTTGAGTTCTATTATTTTACAGCACCCGCAAAGGTAACGCTTTCAATAAAGGACTTTTTAAACCATAGGATTGTTTCTTATTAAATTACTGGTTGTCTGTAATATTTACAAAATTAAGGTCAACCAATTCTGATTCAGGATCTTCCGCATCATACTTTGTAAAGAACTCAAGTTCAAGACTTCCTGCTGCCATTGAATAAGCTAATTCAAAAGTACAGTCGCCTTCGTAATAAACAGGGTTGTCTGGATCTGTTGTTGCGTTCAGTTCAGGAATCATTACAACAAAATCATCGTCAGTTGTTCTTTTATCAAGTATTTGCCAGCCGCCTGCAGAACTGCTTAAATCGCATAATTGAGCGCCAAGTTCTTTAATATTGTAAAGGGAATAAACCTTATATTTTAAAGTGAGTTTATCTCCTGCTTTTAATACTTCATGATTCAAAAGAGTTTTTATGTTTACCCTGAAATTCTGGCTGTTTTCTGAATTCAGGTTTTCGGCAAGCTTACATGAATACTGTGGAATATTAATTACAAAATTGTGGGGATGAACTATTGATGATTTCTTTGTGGTAAACTCTACAGGAAACATCTTTGCATAGTTTCCATCAAGGTCGCGGATATAAGATTGCTGTTTATTGTATCTTTCATCATTCGGATAATTTGCGCAGTAGTCATCATCATTGAAAACAATTTTATAATTAGTTTCATAACGTAAATCTACATTGAATCTATATGTATAAGAGTTCATCCATCCATAGCCATAAGGTAAGTTATAACTTGGAATAACATCATTAATTATATCGCCATAATATATGAACATATCATATTTTGTATTCATTGCGCGGTCAAAAGTAATATCGATGTATTGTACCTGCGCAGGATCAACGTCCAAAGAACCATTTTTGATTGATACTGTTGCAGTAGGAGCGTTGTTTGCTGCATTTGTTTTACAGGAAGCTAATACCGCAAAAAATGAGAGTGCCAAAGCTGTCAGCCCGATTGTTTTAACCATTTTTTTGATTTTCATTTTTATGAATCTCCTTTTTTTCATATGATAGTAAAAGTATAATAAGATATGTTGAAGTATTCAATTCATACCGGTGCGTATAATGACATATAGTGGCATATAGTTGAGATTAACGTCCTAATTTTGTATAATAATACATCATTTTTTTAAGGATAATACAATGATTGATAAGTGGGAAATAGTAATTGGTTGCGAGATTCATACTCAGCTTTTAACAAAAACAAAGGCTTTCTGTTCATGCGAAAACAGATACGGTGGAATGCCGGACACTCGTGTTTGTCCAGTTTGTCTTGGACTTCCTGGTGCCATGCCTAGAATCTCAAAGGAATACGTTGAACTTGGTGCTGTTGCTGGACAGGCTTTGAACTGTAATATTGCACGCTTTACAAAGTTCGACCGCAAGCATTACTTTTATCCTGACCTTGCAAAAGGCTATCAGATTACCCAGTACGATATTCCACTCTGTACAGACGGTTTTGTTGATTTGCCTTTCCGTAATTTCCCAAAGGATGAACAGCCGGGTGGTGCAAAATGCCGCACAAAGAACTTTAAGGGTGATGACTGTATAATAGAAACAAACGGTAATAAATACCGCCGTGTCCGCGTAGAAAGAATCCATCTTGAAGAGGACGTAGGAAAATCTCTCCATCTGCAGGGTTCACACTCTTACATCGATTACAACCGCTGTGGAACTCCGCTTATAGAAATTGTAACAAAACCAGATATGACAAGCCCTGAAGAAGCAGCTTTATTTATGCAGACTGTTCAGGAAATCCTCCGCTATGTAAAAGTTACAAACGGTAACCTTGAAGAAGGAAACATGCGCTGCGATGCCAATATCAACCTTAATGTTTGGGAAGACGGCAAGCTGTGGCATACACCTATATCAGAAATCAAAAACCTTAACAGCTTTAAGGCAATCCGTGATGCCTGTACCTATGAAGCTCAGCGCCAGCTTAAAGAGTTCCAGGAAGACAGACAGGAGTTTAATCCGGGCTTTAAGGTAACTATGGGCTGGAACGAAGTTGAAGGAAAAACTGTTGTTCAGCGAACTAAAAACTCTTTTGTAGACTACCGCTTTGTTGTAGAGCCTGATATCAAGCCGTTTACCGTAAGCGAAGAGCTTATTGCCGCTGCTAAAGAAAAGGTTGGCGAGTTACCGGAAGCAAAACGTCAGCGCTATAAGAAGAGCTATGGTATGACAGACTTTGATGTTGAAACAATTACTTCTACTAAAGACCTTGCAATGTTCTTTGAAGATGCAGCCCAGAAGTCAAAAAATCCTAAAAAGGCCGTAAACCTTATTCTTGCAGAGCTTCTTGCTGTTCTTAATGAGAAAAAACAGACTATAAATGATGTAAATATCACACCTGCTCATATAGCAGAGCTTGCTGATGCCCTTGAAGACGGAAAAATCACAAGTAAACAGGGTAAGGAAGTATTTGCCGATATGCTTGCTACAAATAAAATGCCTTCTGTAATCATAAAAGAGAAGGGAATGGAAGTTGTAAGCGATTCCGGTGAGATCGATAAGATTGTCAAGGAAGTAATTGCTTCTAATCCTAAGGCTGTTGAAGACTGGAAGGGCGGTAAAACAAACGTTGTAGGCTGGCTTATGGGACAGGTTATGAAGCTTTCTCACGGTAAGGCAAATCCAAAGCAGGCTACAGAGATATTGAATAAGTATCTTGCCCAGATGTAATCATATTTAATCATACTATACAAAAGTACTGTTAAATATTTGTTTTTAAATCGATTAACTAAAAAAAATAGGGGATTTCCCCTAGTACGGTTTTCTTATATATGACGTAAAATTACTTTAATGTGATTTTTCACATTAAAGTAATTTACAAAAAAGGAGTTTTTCGATGAAAAAAACATTGAAAGTTGTTTTATTTGCTGCAGCTGTTATGATGCTTACAACTATGAATGCAAGTGCTGCTAAAGCAAAGAAAGCAAAAAAAGCAAAGGCAGGAAGTGCCGTAACAATTAATTTGTGGTCATTTACAGACGAAGTTCCAGGTATGGTTGAAAAGTACTTAGCTACTCATCCAAATGTAAATGCAAAAGTAAATACTACAATTATCGCAACAACAAACCAGGAATATGAGCCAGCTCTTATCCCTGCTCTTCAGAATGGTGATGTTGATATTTACGCTGCAGAAGCTGCTTTTATCTACAAGTACACACAGGGTGACATGGCTGACTATGCTGCACCTTACAAAGATCTCGGAATCGATATCGACAAAAAAATTAAGGAAGCTGACATTGCTTCTTACACAATTGATATCGGTAAGAACCCTAAGGGTGAAGTAGTAGGTCTTGGATATCAGGCTACTGGTGGATGTTTCATCTATCGTCGTTCAATTGCTAAGAAAGTATTCGGATCTGACGATCCTAAAGCTGTACAGGCTGCTATTGGTGGTGGTACACAGTCTTGGACAAAATTCTGGGAAGCTGCTCAGAAATTGGCTGACAATGGTGTAGCTATCGTATCTGGCGACGGTGACATCTGGCATGCTTATGAATGTTCAGACAAAGGTTGGATCGTAGATGGTAAACTTTACATCGATCCTAAACGTGAAGCTTTCTTGGATGCATCTAAACAGCTTACAGACAAAGGTTGGTCTAACCAGACACAGGACTGGACAGAAGCTTGGTATGCTGATATGCAGGGAACAGGTGCAAAACCTGTATTCGGATTCTTCGGACCTGCTTGGCTCATCAACTACGTAATGGCTGGAAACTCAGGCGGAACAAAAGCTGGTGAAGGTACATATGGTGACTGGGGTGTTTGTAACTCTCCTGTAGGCTTCTTCTGGGGTGGTACATGGGTACTCGCTTCTAAAGCTGCTGCTAAAGACAAAGCTAAGGCTGCTGTTGTAAAAGACATCATCGAATGGATCACTCTTGATTCTTCTAACGATGGTCTCCTTTATCAGTGGGCAAACGGAACATACTGCTGGAAATATGGAACAGGTGCTGATGCAACTGTAAACACAAAAGATACAGTATCTTCTGGAACAGTTATGAGCAAGTCAAATGGTGTTCTCGAGTTCCTCGGTGGACAGAACATGTTCGACTACTTCGTACCAGCTGGAGCTTATGCTAATGGTAAGACTCTCACACAGTACGACTCAGACATCAATGCTGTATGGCGTGACCAGGCTCGTGCTTATGCAAACGGCGAAAAGAGCAAGGCTGATGCTATCGCAGACTTCAAGAAGACTGTAGCTGACAAGTTCGGTATTGACTAATATTATTAGCATAGACTGAAATTAGGGCTGTCGAAAGACAGCCCTAATTTGTACAAACCACTATTTAAAAAGTTTTTTACTTTCGTTTAATCTAAAAACTATTTTTTGGGGTACCCAATATGAAAAAAAAAGGAACCATCAGTTATGCTAAATATGGCTACATATTTTGCATTCCTTTTGTAGTTGCGTATTTAATCCTTCATTTTTATCCAACACTTTATACTTTAATCCTTGGATTTACAGACCTTAGAGGTGCTGGAAAAACAACCTGGCATTTCTTAAAGGGTAGTAAAATATTTGATAACTATAAAGATATTTTAAAAATGCCAACATTCCATATAGCATTGAGAAATACTGTAAAGATTTGGCTTTGTAACTTTATTCCACAGATGATTATGGCACTTTTGCTTTCTGCCTGGTTTACTAACCGCCGTGTTAAGATTCCTGGAGAAGGAGCTTTCAAGGTGCTTTTCTATATGCCTAACATCATTACTGCTGCAACAGTTGCTATTTTGTTCAACTCTTTGTTTGGTTTCCCTATGGGACCAGTAAATGATTTGCTTAATAGATTGGGTATTCTTGATAAACCTTTCTATTTCTTGAATAACAAAAAGGCAGCACAGGGAATTATCATATTCATCCAGACCTGGCAGTGGTATGGTTATACAATGATTATTCTTATTTCCGGTGTACTTGGTATTGACCCTGAAATCTTTGAAGCCGCCGATATAGACGGTGCAAACGGATGGACAGTATTCTGGAAAATCACTATTCCTAGTATCAAGACAATTCTTTTGTTCACACTCATCACAAGCCTTATTGGTGGTTTGAACATGTTCGATATTCCGGCACTCTTTGTTCCTAACAGCGGACCGGATAATGCAACACTTACAACAAGTGTACTTATCAACACAATGGCCTTCCGAGGTGGATACCTTTACAACCGAGCTTCTGCATTAAGTATGATTATGTTTGTAATCATCGTAATTTGTTCTGCAATCCTCTTCTATGCTTTGCGTGATAAAGATGAAGCAAGAATTGCTAAGGCTAAAAAACTTGAAATGAAGGAACGCAGACGTGCTGAAAAACTTGCGGCACAAGGAGTTAAAAATGAGTAGTTCTAATAAAGGTATGCAGCTTTTTAAAATTATTGTACTGATTATTTGTATATTCCTTGCAGTATTAAGTTTGTTCCCGTTTGTTGTTATGATTATCAACTCAACACGTTCTACATACCAGATTCAGCAGCATGCGGTTTCATTAATTCCAGGAACTAACTTTGTTAAAAACTTTAAGATTCTTACTGGTAAATCATTCAATCCTGCAAAAGGTTTCTTGAACTCACTTCTTATTTCTACAGGTGTTTGTTTCTGTTCTTTGTATTTTTCTACTTTGACAGCATACGCTCTTGTAATGTATGAATGGAAGCTTAAGAAGGCCTTCTTTGGTTTTATTCTTGCAATCATGATGATTCCTGCAACTGTAACCATCATTGGTTTCTTCCAGATGATTTACAAGCTTCGTATGACTAACCATCTGTTTGTATTGATTCTGCCGGCTATAGCTTCGCCGAGTATGGTATTCTTTATGCGACAGTATATGAAGCCTGCTGTTTCAGTTTCACTTGTTGAATCTGCACGTATTGACGGTTCTCCAGAGTTCCTGACATACAATGCAATTGTACTTCCAATTATGAAACCTGCTATTGCTACACAGGCAATCTTTACTTTCGTAACAAGCTGGAACGATTTGTTCCGTCCTTCTGTAATTCTTACAAAGCAGAATAAGTTCACGTTGCCTATTATGGTATCGCTTCTTAATGGTGATATTTACAAACGTGAGCACGGTGCTATTTATGTAGGACTTACACTTACAGCATTACCGCTTATTATTGTTTACTTTATTCTTTCTAAGTACATTGTAGCCGGTGTTGCACTTGGTTCAGTTAAGGGATAGCGAGCCTGTCAGCTGAATTACTACCGCTGATTTTTACAAGGCTCGCTTCAAGTTTTGCAGAGCAAAACTTGGGACACTTATGAGACTTTTTAGAGATTCCCGCTTGTTGTGGCGGGAATCTTTTTTTTTAACTTAAAAAATTGTAAAGATTTGTACAATTTTCTAGGTCAATTTTAACATTGAATATAATTGTCTTTACATTTATAATGGTTTTTACCTATGTTTAGGAAATAAAACAATTCATACATATATATGTGAGGTACGAATGAAATACGGTTATTTTGATGATGACAACGCGGAGTATGTTATTACTCGTCCGGATACTCCTACATCCTGGAGTAATTATCTTGGTTCAACAGTTTATGGTGCAGTAATCACTAACAACGCTGGTGGATACGGCTTCTATAAATCTGGAGCACAGGGACGTTTTTTAAGGCTTCGCTTTAACTCAATCCCTATGGATCAGCCTGGACGATATTTTTATCTTCGTGATATGGAAGACGGAGATTTCTGGTCTGCATCATGGCAGCCTGTAGGAAAACCTCTTGATCAGTATAAATCTGAATGTCGTCATGGTACTGCTTACACCACAATCACATCAGAATACAAGGGAATAAAATCAGAAACAAAATATTATGTTCCGCTCGGACAGAACTTTGAGTATTGGAGACTTAAGGTAACTAATACTTCAAACAAGGCACGCAAAATCCGCCTGTTCTCTTACTGTGAGTTTACAAACCAGTGGAACACAACTCAGGACCAGGTAAACCTTCAGTATTCTCTTTTTATCTGTAAGGGCGAAAAGGTTGGAGACAATCTCCTCCGCTTCTCAATTCAGGATAACCTTTATGTTCAGCATCCGGACTGGGAAGTTGGTGGTGCTTACATGAGTAACTGGGTTGCTCTCGTTGGTACTCCAATGACTGGTTTTGATACAAGCCGAGAAGCATTTATTGGAACTTATGGTTCTTATGCTAATCCTAAGGCTGTAGCTGACGGTGCTTGTACTGGTTCAGAAGCTTTTGGCGATAACATGTGCGGTACAGTACAGGGGGATTTGGAACTCAAACCTGGCGAGACTAAAGAAGTTATGCTTATGCTTGGTATTGATGATGCACGTGCTGTTGGTCAGAAAATCCTTGCTGAATATGGAAACTTTAAGCGTGCTGATGAAGAGTTTGAAAAGCTTGTAAAAGCATGGCATGCAAAGCTTGGTTCTTTCAAGGCTCTTACTCCAGATGAGGATATCAATCATACTGTAAACGTTTGGGGCTTGTACAACTGTCTTATCACTTTTGCCTGGAGCCGTGCCGCTTCTCTTGTTTACAATGGCGAGCGCGACGGTCTTGGTTATCGCGATTCAGTTCAGGATATTCTTGGTGTTTCAGCTGCAATTCCAGAAGAAGCAGAAGAGCGTCTTGTTAGAATGATTAGCGGTCAGTGCCAGAATGGTGGTGCTGTTCCTGTAATCTCTAAAGATTTTAATGCTGGTCACGAAAAAGCTCCAAAGCCAGAAGAGTTCCGTTCTGATGACTGTGAATGGTTCTTTAATGCTGTTCCTTGTTATGTTGCAGAATCTGGTAATTTTGATTTCTATAATAAAGTTGTTCCTTATGCAGATGGTGGCGAAGCTACTGTTTACGGACACTTGCGCCGTGCTCTGGATTTTAACCTGGAGCGTATGGGTGTTGATGGACTTCCTTGTGGTCTTCTTGCTGACTGGAACGACTGTCTTAAGCTTGGATATCATGGTGAATCTTTGTTTGTTGCGTTCCAGCTTCGTCTTGGTCTTACAACTTATGCTGATATTTCTGAACGCCTTGAAAAGAAAGATGAAGCAGCCTGGGCTTTGAAGCAGCGCGATACTCTTGATGCAAACATTCAGAAAAAATGCTGGGACGGCAAATGGTTTATCTGGGCTGTTGGCGAAGATGGAACTGTTTACGGTACACAGACAATTGAAGAAGGACAGATTTACTTTAATACTCAGGTTTGGGCTGTTATGTCTAGTGCTGCAACTGCAGAACAGGCTCGCATTTGTATGGAATCTGTAAAAGAAAAGCTTGCAACTCCTTATGGACTTATGCTCTGTGCGCCTCCATTTGTAAAGACTCGCAGCGATATTATGTCTTCTGTTGTATTCCTTCCTGGTATTAAGGAAAATGCTGGTATCTTTAATCATACTCAGGGATGGGGTGTTATTGCAGAAACAATGCTTGGAAACGGTGACCGTGCTTACGAATACTGCAAGGCTTCCATTCCGGCTGCTTATAACGATAAGGCAGAAATCCGCCAGAGCGAACCTTATGTAGTTGGTCAGACAACTTATTCTACATTCAGCAAACGTCCTGGTAACACACGTACTTCTTGGCTTTCGGGTGCAGGTACCTGGAGCTACTACGCAATCACACAGTACATGCTTGGAATTAAGCCTCAGTACGATGGACTTTTGATTGATCCATGTATCAAGCATGACTGGGACGGCTACACTGTAGAACGCCGCTGGAGAAAAATGAATCTTCACATTGAAGTAAAAAATCCTCAGCACGTATGCAAAGGTATTGAATACATCGAAGTAGACGGCAAACGAATTGATTCAGCTGTGATTCCAGTAAGTGCACTCAAAGATGGTTCAAAAATCGTAGCTCATATGGGAGCGGCTGCTAAGCCGGTACCATGTGAGCGAGTTTAGCAAAGGCTTCTGCTTAATTATAATTGTCAATTTATACTGCCTTTGCTTGCAGTTTTGCTATTGCAAAACTGCATACGAAAGTGGTTTTAGATTTAGTGTTTTATAATCTTATCACATAAAGTGGTAAGAAAGCCTGCTTTTTGAATTGATCGGTCGGCAACGAGTGGAATTGTTTCCAGAAGGTAGTTGCCGACCGATATTTTTATGCAGCCATATTCTGTGCCGGCTGTTATTTCACCTTCAAGACTGTCCGGCAGTTCAAGCTCTACAATCACATTTTTAAGATTTTCTGCAAGAGAGTTTCCGGTAACAAAAGGAACACATACTGATTCCGGTTTGTACGCTGGAACAAGGTTTGCTGCTTTCAGCTTTGCATTGTATACCTTTACAAAATAGCTTTTTACATCCTCAAGCCTGGTAAAATCAGCAAAGGAAAGAAAAGCAAAATCCATTAACTCTGTGCCGTCGTGAATGCGTCCCTGCTGGCCTTCTTTTGTAGTTTTGCCCGGCCCCTTCATCGTAATTGAAAGAAAACGGGTGCCGTTGCGTTTTGCTGTGAGGGCGAGGTTGTAACCGCTTTCGTCAATGTAACCGGTTTTTAATCCGTCACAGCCTTCTATGAGGTCTAAAAGCGGATTTGTGTTTTTTTGAGTGATTCCCATTGTAATGTGGCGGGGAAATCCGTTGGAAAAATCCTGCGGGCCGTAAGTGTCGCCGGGAGCCATGTTTCTTTTTTTAGGATAAGTGAACTCGCGCACGGAATGGAACTTGCCGAGAGATTCGGGGTGTTCAATCAGGTATTTTCGGCAGAAAGCGGCCATTTCGCGGGCAGTTGTTGTGTTTTCTTCGCTGTAACCGGAAGCTTCCACAAAATGAGTGTGGGTTAGTCCCATATCTGTGCAAACCTTATTCATGCGGTCAATAAATGCTTCCATGCTGCCACTGATTGTATATGCAAGCGCATAGGCGGCATCGTTACCAGAAGCAACCGAAAGGCCAAGAAGCAGCTCGTTCAATGTAACGACCTGTCCTTCGCCAAGAAACATAAGTGAAGAATGAGGCGGCATGTTGCAGGCCCACGATTCTTCCGGGAGCGGAATCACCTGGTCGTAGCTTAAGTGACCTTTGGAAACTTCATCATCAACTACATACATTGCAAAAAGCTTTGTCATGCTTGCGGGCGGAATCACTTCGTCAGCATTTTTTTCGTAAATTATGTTGCCGTTTGAAATATCTATAAGAATGGCTGAGCCGGCAAAAAGGTTCAGATTAGGCTGCTCCAGATTGTAAGGAAGTGGTTTGAGGAGCTCGTACTGGGTGCCATATTTTAAATGAAGCTCCTGAGTCAAAGAAAGCTGCTGTTCTGCGGAAAGAGGCTCTGCATCATAAAGATTTTTAAAATTAAAGGAGCGGATTCCAACAAAAGTAAAAAAAGCCGCTAGCAGAAGGGCAGGGATACCGGCAGAAAGTGATATAATCAGTATTTTTTTTTGTTCGAGTTTTTTCATGGTAAGGTGATTATAGCAGAAATAATTGAATTTATCACAAAAATATACTATTATCTTCTATCAAAAATAGGAAAAGATTTTGGAGGTATGGAATGACTAAATTTCGTGGTGCTTTTACGGCAATGATTACGCCTATGCTGGCTGATGGTTCTGTTGATTTTGAGGGATTCCGAAAAAATGTCAAATTCCAGCTTGAACAGGGAATTGATGGTCTTGTACCGCTTGGAACTACTGCTGAAACTCCTACATTGGACGAAAAACCAGGCAGTGAGGAAGATAAAATCATAGCAATTGTAAAAGAAGAAGTTGCTGCTTTTGAGAAAAAAACAGGTAAAAAGATTCCTATAATTATTGGTGCCGGTTCAAACAATACTAAAGATGCTGTTATGTACTGCGAGCGTGCTAAAAAAGCAGGTGCAGATGCAGCCCTTGTAGTTACTCCATACTATAATAAACCTTCAAAAGAGGGTATTTTCCGTCATTTTGAGGCTGTAAGCAAGGTTGGAATTCCAATCATCGTTTATAATATTGCCGGTCGAACAGGCTTGAATATTCCTACAGATGTAATGGTAAGAATTGCAGAGCTTCCAAATATTGCCGGTGTAAAAGAGGCTTCTGGTTCAGTTGCTCAGATGATGGAAGTTATTGGACAGATTAAAAACAAGAAGCCTGATTTTGCAGTTCTTTCTGGTGATGATGGTCTTACACTTCCTTTGATTGCTGCTGGTGGTGACGGAATTATTTCTGTTGCTTCAAACCTGATTCCTGCCCTTATGCACGAATATGCAGCAGCTTGTCTTGAAGGCGACTTTAAGAAGGGCCGCGAGCTTCATTATCGTCTTGCTCCGTTCTTTAAGGCTGAGTTCTGCGACGGAAACCCAAGCTCAATCAAATATGCAATGAACGTAAAGGGACTTCCTGCCGGAACATTGCGTTTGCCGCTTGTAGAAGTTACAGATGCAGCTAAAGAGACAATTGAAAAAGCAATTAAAGAGTGCGGACTATAAAGGAGATTTTTTTATGAATAAGATAAAGGTTGGTGTACTTGGAGCTACGGGAATGGTTGGTCAGCGATATGTAAAGCTGCTTGAAAATCATCCCTGGTTTGAAGTTAGTTATGTGGCTGCAAGTCCACGTTCTGCCGGAAAATTGTACAAGGAAGCCGTTGAAAACAGATGGCTGATTGGTGCTGATATTCCTGCAACAACTGCAGAGCTTATGGTTGAAGATGCAAATCTTCCGGAAAAGGCAATCGGTAAGTGCCAGTTTGTATTCAGTGCGCTTGAGCTTCCTAAAAAGGATGATATTAAAGCACTTGAAGCAGCATATGCCGCAGAAGGTATTCCAGTTGTTTCTAATGCTTCTGCTAACCGCTGGACAGAAGATGTTCCAATGCTCGTACCGGAAATTAACTTTTCTCATCTTGATGTTATTCCTGCGCAGAAAAAGCATAACGGTTGGGACAAGGGCTTTATTGCAGTAAAACCTAACTGTTCGCTCCAGACTTATATGATGCCGATTCACGCATTGATTCAGGCCGGCTATCCAATCAAGAGAATGATTGTTACTACTTTGCAGGCTACTTCCGGTGCAGGTTATCCGGGTGTACCTTCTTTTGATATGATTGATAATATCGTTCCATTCATTGGCGGCGAGGAAGAAAAGACAGAAAAAGAATGTCTTAAGATTCTTGGTTCAGTAAAGGACGGTAAGATTGTAAACGCTGAAGGTCCTATTGTTTCTTCTACTTGTACACGTGTTCCTGTAGTTGACGGTCATACTGCCTGTGTAAGTCTTGAGTTTGATTTACCTGATGACAAAAAACCTAGTCTTGAAGAAATTGAGCGTGTATGGACAAGCTATACATCTTTACCACAGGAACTTAAGCTTCCAAGTGCACCTGAGCATCCTATTGTTGTACGCCACGAAGAAAACCGCCCACAGCCACGCCGTGACCGCGAAACTGAAAAGGGAATGGCCTGTGTAATCGGTCGTCTTAGACCATGCAATGTATTTGACGTAAAGTTTGTTGCTTTGAGTCATAATACAAAACGAGGTGCTGCTCTTGGTGGTATTTTGAATGCCGAGCTGCTCAAGGCAAAAGGCTTCTTTGACTAATCGTAATCAGCTTTTACAGCAAACTATAACGTGCCAATGAATACAAAGTTTATTGCCAATATGA
>JAEETM010000003.1 GCA_016290335.1 Treponema sp.
TTGGACCTCTTTATAAGGAACGTGCAGATGCTATTAAGGCTTACCTTGTAAAGAAGGGTGTAAGCGCAGGCAATATCACAACAGAAGGTATGGGTGGTACAAAACCTGTAGCCGATCCTAAGGATGCCGACAACAACTGGAAGAACCGACGAGTTGAGTTCATCCTTGTAAAATAATAAATAATCTTGTACCTTGTTGGATTTTTCTGATAAGGTTTTGATGAAAGGCTGCCCGGGAAGTAATAATGCTTCATACCAGGCAGCCTTTTTTTATAAAGAGGATTTTTATGGGTTTTAAAATAAAAAAGCCTTCTCAAAAGAGAAGGCTTTAGCGGCTCCTGCTGGGCTTGAACCAGCGACACTCGGATTAACAGTCCGATGCTCTACCGGCTGAGCTAAGGAACCACACGCATTTGATAGCGTGAATATTATAATATAGAAAATCGAAAATAATGTCAATAGCGAAGGCCTCTATTTTTTTTGTAGTTGTAAACTTAGTTTTAATGTTATAATCACTGATATGACAAAGAATGAACTGCGGAAATATATAAAAGCGAAGCTTGCCGAAAACAAACAGGAGTTTGCCAGCGAATCTGCGGGTATTTGTAATAAAATCCTTGCGGAAAACTGGTACAAAGAGGCTTCTCTTGTTCTGGCTTATATGCCTTTGCCGGATGAGGTAGACGTTTTGCCGGTAATAAACGCTGCAATGACGGAAGGAAAAAAGGTTGCCATACCGCGTGTTGAAGTACAAAATCAAATGCATTTTTATTATCTTGATGATGAAGTTGAATTGAATGCACAGGTGGAAGCCGGGTATTACGGAATAAATGAGCCTAAAACAAGTGGAAAACAGTTTTGTTCTTGTGATGATTTTGATAGTGTACTTGTGCTTGTACCGGGCAGGGCGTTTACAGAAAATGGTGCAAGACTTGGCCGGGGAAAAGGCTTCTACGATGTATTTTTGAAACAGTTGATGGCAGAGTGTAATGCTGCCGGGAAGAAAGTATATACAATAGGTGTCTGCTTTTCATGCCAGATTGTAGATTCAGTTCCTACCGAGCAGAATGATGTTTTTGTAGATAAAGTTGTGTCATGTTCGGGCTTACCCCGAATATCTATTCCTTAAAATTAAGTGCCGAAACTACCGCTGCAATACCGGCTCGGCCAATGTTAGAACTTGTTCCGGCTCCCCAAAGCTCTGTTCCATCTTCCATGGTAAGTTGAACATAAGCCATAGCCTTTGTGTTGGAACCTTCGCCAATGGAGTGTTCGTTGAAGTATGTAACATTAAATGCAGGTACCGGTGTTTGCCTTAAAGCTGAAACAAAGGCATCCAAAGGTCCGTTACCGGTAGCTGCAATGGAGTATTCTTCGCCATTGTATGCTATTGTTGCCATGCCGAGTACCTGGTCCGGAGTATCTGTTCCCCGTTCACCTTCGTTATGATGCTCTGAAACGTTAAGTACATTAAGCGGCGATTTTGTGCGCAGCCATTTTTCTGCAAACAGGTCGTACACTTCCTGTGGAGTAAGCTCGCGCTGTAATCTGTCGGCTTTTGCTTTTACTACGGCACCAATAACAGGATGCATACCCTTTGGCGCAATAATTCCAAAGTTGCTTTCCAGAATATAAGCTGCACCACCTTTTCCGCTCTGGCTGTTGATTCTTATAATACCTTCGTATTCGCGGCCAACATCGTGCGGATCAATTGGAAGGTATGGAACATCCCAGACACTATCCGCAGGCATTTTTTTTCTTGCAGCCATTCCTTTCCGAATAGCATCTTGATGAGAACCACTGAAAGCCGTAAAAACAAGTTCTCCGGCATAAGGACTTCGCTGGTAAACAGGCATTCCGGTCAAACGTTCAAAATCAGCGGAGACAGAGTTCAAATCAGAAAACTCAAGCTGAGGGTCTACACCCTGAGTAAACATGTTCAAAGCTACGGTTACAATATCAAGGTTTCCGGTTCGCTCACCGTTACCAAAAAGACAGCCTTCAACACGTTCCGCACCTGCAAGCAGGCCCATTTCGCATTGAGCAACACCTTCGCCCCTGTCATTATGATTATGAAGCGAAATAATACAGGCTTTGCGGTTTTTTATATTGTTGCAAAAATATTCAATCTGGTCGGCAAACTGGTTAGGCAGCGCACATTCAACGGTTGCAGGAAGATTAAGAATGACTTTGTTTTCAGGACTTGCACCCCATTCCTCCATTACCGCCTGACAAATCTCCAGAGCGTAATCAGCTTCTGTCTGATTAAAGTTTTCCGGTGAATATTCAAGCCGAATGTCAGCTTCGGGCAGCCTGTTAAGATGTTTTTTCAGGCATTTGACGCCATTTACAGCAAGATGAATTATTTCTTCTTTTGATTTATTAAAATTGTATTTTCGCTGGGCAGGAGAAGTTGCATTGTAAAGATGGAAAATAACTTTTTTTGCACCTTTTAGGGAATCTAGTGTTTTGATTATAAGGCTTTCGCGTGCCTGGCTGAGAACCTGAAGCGTTACATCATCTGGAACACGGTTTTCGTTAATCAGTCTGCGTACAAAATCATATTCTGTATCATTTGAGGATGGAAAACCTACTTCAATTTCCTTAAAACCAAGCTTAACAAGTAAATCAAAGAACTCAAGCTTCTGTTCAATGCCCATAGGGTTTACAAGAGCCTGATTTCCATCGCGCAGGTCAACAGAACACCAGACAGGAGCCTTCTCAATTCTCTTGGAAGGCCAGGTCCTGTTATCAAGCTGAACACCTGTGAACTGTCTGTATTTTCCTGTTACCTGCATAAAAAGCTACTTTATCAGACCTTCAAAAATAACCTTAATATCGTTGATGAATACAGATGTATCCTTTTTCAACTGTTTAAGGAATTCATTTTCGCTGAGAGGTCCAATTACAGCTTCCATTTCTTCTTTGTTTCTGTAAGTCATATTGCGGTAATAGTCCGAATAATCCTTTTTGCGAGACTGCAAAGATGAGGTGTAAATATCGGTTGCGCAGATTGAAACATCGTCGGTAATGTTTCTGTACAAGTCTGTAGAGAATTTTTCAATAGGACAAGAATAAAGCAATTCAAGAAGATAAAGTGCATGGCGAACTTTATGCTCTTTGTAAGCGTTTTCGCAATCCTTGTAGAAGGCGTGAACTTCTTCCCAGTTGTTTATCTTCTTTGCTTTGATTAAGCCGAATAATTCCTGAATCTTTTCGCTAGGAATAATCTGACCACCAACATTTTCCCATTCTGTATAAAGAGGATACTCACGGATTTTGTTAACAAGTTCCAGAGTAAGTTTATTTACGTTAAGTTCTTTACAGAAATCCATAAGAGTTCTTGTAGCATAGTATTTTACAATTTTTCTGTAAGTTTTATAGGCTTTTACAGGTTTTGCAACAATTGCACCATACTTTTTCTGGCAGACAGCATCAAAATATGTAAAGTCTGCATCAGGATTCTGATGGAGAAAGTCCTTAGCTCTTTTATAAACTTCTTCTCTGGTTTCTGTGCCTTCCATGCATTCATCGTTAATCTGCAACAGGTAGCCGGCTGTAAAATGAATGATTCGGTCGAGTGCTGTCATAATTTCCTGCATTGTATCTGGTGCAAGAGGGTCTGTTTCTATGTACTGAACCTTTGTCTTACGTTTATCTCTCTTTTTGAACTTACCGTTATTTCTGGTGATGGCAAACATATCATACATAAACCACCAGGCTGGAATAATAGTAATTGCTTCTTCTCCATTTGTGGAAGGTGAAACAAGAGAGAAAGGATAAAGAATATCAAGCTCGTGCTGATAGCTTCCTTTTGAAAGAAGTGCAAATGAAGCAAAGCGTGAATTGTGCTTAAAGTCACTGCAGAGACCAGGCCAGAAGCCGCGTTTTGCAAAAATCTCACCGTCGGGGCTTCGAGAGTTATGGTTACTTCCGATTGTTGCACCAGAAGCAATGTTTGACTGACCCATAATTGTAGTAGCAATCAAGAATGATGAGTTATGATGCTGCTCGTGGAAAGGGAAGATGAGGTTGTTCAAAACTTCGCAGCAGGAAATAGTTGAGTTATCGCCAAGAACAGAGTTGAGCAGTCTTGCACCATATTTAATCTGGCAGTTTCTTCCGATAACAAAGCGAACTGCAATTGCCTGATAGAATACGCGGCTGCCGTAACCAAGAATACCGTTTACCATTTCTACGCCTTCACCAATCTGTGAAACTTCTTCTTCTGATGAAAGAACGGTAATGTTTTTAAGCTTGAAGGCACCCTTAATGTAAGCTGCCTTACCAATTTTGGTGTCTTTGATAATGTTTGAGTTTTTTACAACTGCATCATCATCAATAAAACCATAAGTGTTGAGTTCTTTTGTGTTGCCGTATTCAGTAAGGTCTACAAAACGGTCAAGAAGTGCGCTGTCATCGCGGTAATGAGACCAGAGGTAAGCATCTGCTGGAATCATACTTTCAAAAGGAAGAACAGCACGACCATCGTTTTCGTTTGCAATTCCAAGCCAGATTCGGTGCTCTTCTGGTTCGCCCTTTTTAAGGATACCGTTACCAAACTTAGAGTGGTTTGTACAGCAGATTTCCTGAATATTGAACAGAATAACGTGATTTCCAAGACGGTAGTTATCCATATAGAATACGTTTCTGATAACAACATCATCACCGGTAACAAGGTTGCTTATTCTGGAACGGCGAATACCGCAGGTAAGATGAAGGTCGTTATATGATAATGTTACATTTGTGAGTTTTCCAAGGATTATAAAGCCCGAAAAGAAAGAAAGATGAATAAGATTCGGGTCGAAGCCGCCTTTTTCATCGGAAACATAGAAATTATTCCAGGTTTCGTCTTCGTTATGATTCAAATTATGCTCAAGAATTGTGATTTCTTCCTGAGTTAAATGCCTTTTTCCAACAAGAAGTTCTTTTGGAATATCGTAAGTTAAATTGTTTGTATTATTTGCTTCTACTTTAACCATAATGTTTTATTTTACAATAGAGAAGGAGTTTTTACAATTAAAAAATAATGGAGTTGAAAAAATCCCACAAATAATATAATATGTATTCAGTTGCCGGGATGGCGGAATTGGTAGACGCCCAGGACTTAAAATCCTGTGTCGAGTGATCGACGTGCCAGTTCGATTCTGGTTCCCGGCAGTGCCTCCTTGCTTTTCAGGGAGGCTTTTTTTTTGAGTTTGTCGTATCAAGTACGACAAGGACACGTTTAATCAGGAGGTGATTTATGGCTCACGTTTATCCGAATACCTGTGCATTTAAGTCTGTGGAAGACATTAAAGGAAAGCATGTTACTGTTATGGGGCTTGGTTTGAATGGCGGTGGTGAAGCTGCGGTACGGTTTTTCTTAAAAAAGGGTGCGTATGTCACTGTTACTGATATGAAACCGCAGGAAAAACTCCAGCCGACAATTGATTCCCTTGAAAATGATGCAGCTTTGGACAAATCCCACCTGACTTACCGTTTAGGCGAACACAAAATAGAAGATTTTGAAAATGCCGACTGTGTTATTAAGAATCCGGGCGTAAATTATGAAGGAAACGAGTTTTTAGCCGCTGCAAAGGCTATAGAAACCGATTTGAGCATTTTTTTGCGGTTTACAAAAGCCCCGATTATTGCGGTTACCGGCAGTAAAGGCAAATCATCAACTGTAAGTTCAATTTATTATGGATTAAAACAGGCCGGCTATGACTGTTTTTTGGGCGGAAACATCACTGTAAGTCCGCTTTCTTTCTTTGATGATGTTAATACAGATACTCCTGTTGTACTGGAGCTTTCTTCCTGGCAGCTTGCCGATTTACGGGGCAGGGGAGTATTGAGACCTCATATTTCAATCATAACAAAAATCGTACCGGACCATCAGAACTGGTACCATTCAATGGAAAAATACGTTGAAGACAAACGGTTGATTTATGCAGATGAAACCAAGGGTGATTATTCTATTTTTGATGCAGAGGATGATGAACCTGGAACTGGTCCTGACGCCAATGAACCGGGAAATGCAGGTCTTGATTGTTCAACCTGGGGTAACCTTTTTGCTTCTGAATCAAATGCAACTGTTTTCAGATACGGAAAATCAAAGCTTAAGGAAGGAACTTTCGGTGTATGGCAGGATGTGGACGAAAATGGTAATTTCTGTGGAAAGGTTCTGCTTCCTGGTATGACGGAAGAAAAGGTGATTTTGAAAGACCTTTCAGTTCCTGGCGATCACATGAAGACGAATGTTCTGAATGCGGCTTTTGTAATGTACCTTATGAGTGTTGAGCCTGAAAGAATAATTTCAATCCTTGGAAAATGGCAGGGAATAGAGCATAGACTTCAGTATTTCCATTCCTGGTATAGCTCGAATAATACAGGCAAAGAATATAAGTTCTTCAACGATTCGTGCGCAACTGTTCCGGAGGCCGCTGCCGCTGCAACTCAGGCATTCGGTAAGCCGGTAACCCTTATAACTGGCGGTACAGATAAAGGTCTTGCCCTTAATCCTCTTGTAGAAGTCCTTACAAACAAAAAACCAGAAGAAATTGCCGTAAAATCAATTTATCTTCTTGCCGGCTCCGCCACCGACCGACTTCTGCCATACCTCGACAGTTCAAACACTCCTTACAACGGCCCATACCCAAATCTTGATGCCCTGCTTGCAGCCCTAAAACAATCACTCTTAACTACCAATGATATGTCCGCCGGCTCTGAAGTTGTAGTTTTCTCACCCGGAGCTACCTCATTCGGTCTGTTTAACAACGAGTTTGACCGCGGCGAACAGTTTATGAGTAAGGTAAAGACTCTGTTTTAGTGCTTCTAGTGAAAAAAGCATTTATATGCTATAATATTCTGAAAATCTTAAAACTATGGTAGGAAGTTTTATGAAACGAGTATCTCTATTTCTGGCAAGCCTGCTTTTAACTGCAAGCCTGTTTGCCGCCCCTAAAAAAGTAAATTATACAGAAAACACAGATGGAACCCTGTCTATTACCACAATAGACAAGGATGCTTCTGTAAAAGCAAAGCAGAAGGTGGACGGTTTTTCTGATGTTACAAAAATCTTGTGCAGCAAGGTAAAAAAGACAAATCCTGTTACAATAGATTTATCTGCCTTTGCAAACAAAGAAGTTATGGTAAACCTTAGCTGCAGCATCAAGGTAGAAACTGCAGACAGCAGTGAAACCGACATCATCTGGATGATAAATGACCTTGCAGCAGGAATGCCTGTTCTTGTTCAGCAGAAGGTTAAAGCTGGAGAATGGACTAGCCTAAAAGGAGAAGCCGCAGTTCCGCTTGGACAGAATAAGCAGCTTTATATTTCCGGTGCTGGAATCAATTTTGAAAGTACAGTTATTTATCTTAAAGATCTTGAAGTAAAGCTTTCCGGCGAAGGATTAACAGCCTCTGCAAAAGCAGAAGTTAATTGGGCAGATGCACCGAGTATAAAGGAAGCTTATAAAGATTATTTTGATTATGTTGGTTTTGCAGTTTCTTTGCGCCCGGACTTAAATAATCCGGAAGTAACAGAAAACCTTTCAAAGCATGCAAACTCAATCACACTTGGAAACGAGTTTAAGCCTGACTTCCTCTTTAACTGGGCAAGACCTTCAAATATGGAAGATTTTGCTGCAGAGGACGGAAAAAACTATAAGGTTCCAATGGGAATGCCAAGTATGGGTAACGCAAAAACAATTCTCTATACTGCAATGGAAATGGGTGTAAATATCCGCGGACACGTTCTTGTATGGCACCAGCAGACACCATCCTGGTTTTTCCGTGAAGATTTTGATGCAAAAAAAGGCCTTGTTGATAAAGAAACAATGAATGCCCGCCTTGAATGGTACATAAAATCGGTTATGGAGTTTGTAGACAGCTTTGAAAAGACTATGAATAATGGCAAACACATCATCACAATCTGGGATGTAGTAAACGAAGCTATAGCAGATAACGCAGGAAGCCAGAAGTGGCTCAGAACAGACAGCGACTGGTACAGAATCTACGGAACCGAAGAGTTTATTATAAATGCCTTCCGCTATGCAAACAAATATGCACCAAAGGATGTTCTTCTTGTTTATAATGATTACAACTGCTACAACTCTGGAAAATGCAATGCAATCTGTAATCTTGTGGACGAAATCCGTGCAGTGCCAGATGCCCGAATTGATGCCGTTGGTATGCAGTCTCACGTAAGCATAGATTATCCTGCAGTACGCGGTGGAAGCAACAGCTATGAAGCGGCTGTAAAAAAGTTTATTGAAAAGGATATTGATGTTCAGGTTACCGAGCTTGATATTGCAAACGGTTCAAAAACATACAGTCCAATAATGCTTAAGGCAAAATATAAGGATTATTACAAGCTGTTCCTCAAGTACCGCAAAACAGCAGAAAAACACGGAATCAGCGGTGTTACAATCTGGGGTTTGACCGATAACGGCACCTGGCTCAACGATCTGGACCAGTACAAGGGACATACTCAGTATCCGCTTTTGATGGATGAGCATTTTAATGTAAAACCAGCATTCTACGGTGTTCTTGAAGCTGCACAGGATGCTGAATAATAAAATGGAATAAGAAATGCGATTTATTGCACAGCTGCTAATTTTAGGCTTTCTTCTCCTTACAAACAGCCGCGTTCTTTTTGTTAAGCGCGAAAAAAAGGATGTTATTGTAGTACTTGCACCGCTTTCTCTTTTCCTTTCTCTTCTGCTGATTTTTGCATGGGGCGTAGATTTTGTAAGCATTTATCTTGTTTTTCTTTCAATTCTTGTAATTCTTTCTAACTTTCATGCCTTGTTCCGCTATTCTGCAAATCTTTATGTAGACCATTACAGCGGGCTGATGATGTTCTGGGCTTTTATAACAATAATGCTTTCGGTTTTTGGTATTGTTGTTATAATCCTCTTTTTTCCGGGGCATTTATCTGGCAAAAAGCTTAATGTGGAAGAAACAAAGTATTATTACGAAGGCAGCTTCCGAAACGGTTTTTCAGAAAAAACACTGTTCGGTAAAACCAACGTAATCGTCACAGAGTATACAAAAGTAGGAGAACAGAATGATGAAGATGATGCTTTGAATCCGGAAGAAGCACCGGAACTGCCACAAAATGTCATTCTTCTTATACCGGATAAACGTGGTGATACTCAGGCCTACACAGAATATTTACAGCTGCTTGCACAGGAAGGAAACAGAGTTTTTTCTGCAGATTTCTTTACCGAAGATGCAAAGTATCTGGATACTCCCGGTGAAACACGCTATACAAGGCAGTTTTTGTTTGTTCTTTATCAGCTGCTGGGCAGAACGGATTTTTATTCGCAAAAGGAAAAGCTTACATTTAATGTCACTCAGGAAATAGAAGGTGTTCTTGATATTCTTGAAAAAGATTTTGAAATAACCGGACCTGTTTTCCTTGTTACTGATGAAATGTCAGCCCCGGCAGGCAGCCTCTACAAAATGAAAAACCGTCAGAAAATAAGCGGAAGCTTTAATCTTGCTTCTGCCAGTGCATACCAGACACCGGGCTATGGTTTTATTACGTTTAATAATCCTCTGGTGGCAAAATTGCTTGGGTATTCCGCAGACAGAAGCAAAAGTCAGCTTGAAGATACAATTGCCGAAACAATAAAGACAATGGTAAAATAAAACATAGAAAGCTATAGAATTAAGAGGAAAAAATCATGACCTTAAAAGAATTAGATGAATATTTCAATAGTTTTTTGGAAAAAGAAAAATATTCTGCAGACGTTGCATTAAATGGTATACAGATTGAAAACGCAGCTCCAGATTCAAAAGAAATAAAAAAGATTGCTTTTGCGGTAGATGCCTGTGAAGCAACAGCTAAGCTTGCGGCAGACCTTGGAGCAGATGTGCTTTTTGTTCACCATGGACTTTTCTGGGGTCATAACCAGCCGATTGCCGGTTCTTTGTACAAACGCGTTTCTCCTTTTTTTAAAAATGATATGGCTTTGATGGCTTATCATATTCCGCTTGATGCAAATGATCCTTATGGAAACAATTACGGAATTGCAAAACGAATAGGCCTGCGACAGCTTGAACCGTTCGGAACCTGGCATGGAATGACAATTGGTGTAAAAGGTGTGCTTGAAGATTCAATGACGATTGATGAATTGAGCCAGAAGGCTGTTCGTTCCTTAAAAATGCCGACTTCTATCGTACGTTTTGGAAAAAAGAAGATTTCTACAGTTGGAATTATATCTGGTGGCGCAAGTGATGAAGTTGAAGATGCCATAAAAGAAGGTCTCGACTGCTACATTACCGGTGAGTTCTGCCACGAACAGTACCATCTTGCCGAGGAAATGAAGATGAACGTAATTGCCGGCGGTCACTACGAAACAGAAACCGTAGGCGTTTCGCTGCTTAAGGAAAAGGTAGAAAACGAACTCGGTCTTGAATGTATCTTCATTGATTTACCTACAGGCTTTTAGCGAATACAGAAATCAATTGTACAAAATGATTTTTAAGTACAACTGTTTTTTACTATGTTTATGTAGCTAAAATCTTTAATTTTCAGTATATTTAACTCTATGAACAAAGATTTGAAATCAAAGGTGCTGCCGCTGGTTCTGGCAGTAGTCGTAATCGTATTAGACCAGATTACAAAAATGCTTGTAGTCCGATATATTCAGCCATATACAATTGGTGCGCAGTTTTTCGGCGACTTTATAAGACTTATTCACGTTTATAATACAGGCGTTGCTTTTAGTGTTGGTGCCGGCTGGCCGGATGTGGCAAGAAGGATTTTGTTTTCTATTATTCCAATTGTTGTACTTGTAATAGTAATGGTTGTTTATTTTAGAAATACAGATTTTACAAAGCTTCAGCGTTGGGCAATTTCCGGTATTGTTGGCGGCGGTTTTGGAAACATCATAGACAGAATCTTCCGTTCACAGGGTGTAATTGACTTTATTGACGTAAAATGGTTCGGTATAGAAAAAAGCCCAATCGGATTATTCAGAATGACACGCTGGCCAACCTTTAATGTTGCAGATTCTGCAGTTGTAGTTTGCGGAATCATGCTTTTAATATCTTTTATCATCACAATTTCAAAGGATTCAAAATCAAAAAAAGATGATAAAAACGCTGAAGGAGAAAAATAATGGATTATACAGAAGCAGATAAGGCTGAACAGGAAAAACGTAAAAAGGAACAGATTGAATTAAGAAATAAAAAACGCTATTCGGCAATGTTTATGTTCTTTGCCTGTGTATTTGAAATAATCGAAACATTTATCATCATTTTTGTGGGAATCATCGTTATTTCTTTCTTTATGTTTAAGGTTTTCCATGCTGACCCGGAAGCTCACGGAACTTTGTTTTCTGTTTTGCTGATTGTAGACCTTGTTGGCGGACTTTTCTTAGGCTTTAAGGTGTATAAAAAGACAATTACCTGGGTTATTAAAAAGAAGAACATTAAAGATAAGCTCAGTGACGAAATCATAAATCACTATTTTACAGATCCAAGACAGGAATTGAAAAAAAGACAGAAACGTTAATGAGTATGGAAAAGATAATTGGAATAATCGGAGCAATGGATATTGAAGTTACTCTTCTTAAAAGTATTCTTGCTCCTCTGCCACAGGAAAAGGCTGTAAAAACAAGAGAAGCCGGTTCCTGTGTTTTTTTTGAAGGCATTTTGAATGGGACTCACGTTGTAATTGTGCAGTCTGGTGTTGGCAAGGTAAATGCGGCTTTATGTGCTCAGAGACTTATTCTGCAGTTTGGCGTTACGTATATCATAAATACTGGAATTGCTGGGGCTATGGCTCACGGGCTTAAGGTTCAGGACCTTGTTCTTTCTACAGATGCTTTGTACCATGATGTAAATGCCGTTGATTTTGGTTATAAAATTACAGAAGTGCCCGGCATGAAGTGTTCTGATTTTCCTGCCAGTGCAAAGCTTATCGAAGCAGCAGAAAAGGCGTTTGAAAGCCTTGAAGAATCAAAAGGACATTCTCTGGTAAAGGGCAGAATTGCAACCGGTGACCAGTTTATTGCTTCAAAGGAATTAAAAGCTAAGATTATGGAAAATTGCAGTCCGACCTGTGTAGAAATGGAAGGTGCGGCAATTGCACATGCGTGTTATTTGAATAATGTGCCGTTTATCATCATCCGCTGTATGAGCGATATGGCCGATGACGATGGTGAAAAAACTTATGATTTTAACGAGCAGGCCGCTGCAGAATTGAGTGCAAAGCTTGTAGAAAGAATGATAGGATTAATATAAAAAAAGATTCCCGTGTCGAGCACGGGAATGACAAAATTGAAGTGTCATTGCCGGACTTGATCCGGCAATCTTTTTTAGAATGGAACGTACCACGTTACGCCAATATTCATTTTAAACATATTGAACAGCGTAAGGAAAATGGAACCTATTGCCGCTCCCGCAGCGTTAGTATCTTCATCCTGAGCTACTGTTACAACTGTAGGAGAAAGTTCAAATCCTATATCCATACCGCCGTAGCCTTTTCCCCATTCCCAATTACCAAAGGTTGTACCAAGTCGGAGTTGATAAATTATATCATATCCGTAATTTGTTTTACCCGACATACAAAGTCCGCCGCCAAGGTAAATATGCCATACAGTAATGTTTATTGTTGGCATAAAGAAGAATAAAGGGCCATCTCCTTCTTTGAAAAAGTCATCAAGAACTCGAAGTCCTACATCAACTTTAAACATATCATTAACTTTCATTTGAACGGCTGCACTTTCATAAATATAAGGATGAACAAGACTGGTATCAAGACCGGCTCCGAATACTGCTCCATACTCTACTGCTGTAAGTCGAACTGTAAGAAGCGAAATAAGTGTCAAAAACACAAAAAGTCTCTTTTTCATAGTCGTAATCCTCTCTAAATCTAAAAAGAATTAAAACTTCTTCTCCGATTTTGTAGCCGAAGAGAAAAACCTTGTAAATGCAGGGTGGTTACAGATTAAATGCAATATAAAACTGGAAGGATAAACCTAGAAGGTGGGCGGAAAATGCTGTATAATTTAGTGGAAAACTAAATAACTTGGAATGTTGGGGTTGGGACTGTGAATATTTTGACCAAATTGAAAGACACTGCAATTTCTGTGCTGCCGGTAATGGCTATAGTGTGTCTGCTTGGATTCACGGTTGTTCCTGTTGAAAAAATCCTGCTTTTCAGGTTTATTGCGGGCGGTTTGCTGCTGATTATAGGGCTTACGGTGTTTCTGCTGGGTGTTGACCTGGGTATTCAACCGGTGGGAGAAAGATGCGGCGCCGAGCTGACAAAAAAGCGGAGTCTGGCTCTGCTGCTTGTGGCGGCTTTTATTATTGGATTCATTGTAACGGCAGCAGAGCCGGACATTCAGGTTTTTGGGAACCAGGTGCGCGGTGTGTTTCCGTTTGTGAACAAGCTCGCAATTACGTTTGTTATAGCGGCGGGAGTTGGGCTTTTTCTAATGCTCGGGCTTTTCCGCATTGTTTTGAACTTTTCCATTAAAATCACACTTCTTATTTCGTATACGCTGCTGTTTATTCTTGTAATTTTTGCTCCCGAAAGCTTTATTGGTATTGCGTTTGATTCAGGTGGGGCAACTACAGGTCCTATGACTGTACCATTTATTCTGGCGCTTGGATTGGGTGTTTCATCAGTCCGTTCCGATAACAACAACAGCTTTGGTCTTACGGGAATTGCTTCTGTGGGGCCGGTTACCGCGGTAATCATTTATGCAATTGTGCTCAAAATGAACGGCAGTTTTTCTCAGTTCTTGCAGGAAAGTAGCGAGCTTCTGAATGCGGTTCATACCGTAGAGGCTCCAGCCACGGGAATTATGAGCCAGATTTTTGGTCCTTTTGGCGCAATCACCGGGCACGTTCTTAAAGATGCTTTAATTTCAATTGCACCGCTTTTTGTAATGTTTATTGTTTTTCAGTTTACGCTTTTAAAAATGACTGTCCGCCAGATGGTAAGAATAATCATCGGTTTTGTTTACAGTTTTATCGGGCTTACCATTTTTCTTATTGGAGTAAGCGGCGGTTTTATGCAGGCAGGTGCTGCTCTGGGAAAAAGTCTTGGTGCTCTTGCAGTTTCCGGTGGCGGCTGGTGGTATGTGCTTTTGATTGGAACAGGCTTTGTTCTTGGTGCAATTATTGTCTGTGCGGAACCGGCTGTGTGGGTTTTGAGCGAACAGGTTGAACAGGTTTCAGGCGGTACAATCAAGCGTAAGGTGCTGCTGACTTTCCTTTCAATTGGTACGGCGGTTGCAATAGGACTTTCTATGCTGCGTGCGGTTACGGGCTTTAATTTTAAGCTTGTACTCATTCCGGGGTATGTCATCGCTATGCTTCTTATGATTTTCTGTCCACCTATGTTTTCGGGTATTGCATTTGACTCCGGTGGTGTTGCATCGGGGCCGCTGACTTCTACGTTTATTTTGTCTTTTACACTGGGTGCTGCTGTAAGCGGAAACAGTGGTAACGATTCTTTTGGTGTGATTGCGCTTGTTGCCATGATGCCTCTTATCGGTATTCAGGTGATGGGAATTATTTATAAAATAAAATCAGCTGCGAACCAGAAAAATAAACTTCAGATTGAAAACTTGGAAGGAGGTGAGACTCAATGAACTATCAATTGATTGTCTGCATTGTTCCAAACAATTGTGGTGATTTAATAACTACAACTGCGGTTTCTGCCGGTGCGGGAGGTGGCACTATCCTCATGGGAAAAGGAACGGCTGCTAGCAATATTCTGCAGCTTCTTGGTTTGGGCGACACCTCAAAAGAAATTACTTTTACGATTGTTGAAGAAGCTCTGCTGCAAAATGTGCGGTCAGCAATTCTTGCGGCAACCGACGATAAAAAATCACACTTTGGTGTAATGTTTAATCTTGATATATTCCAGTTTATGCGGGCTGGCGGAACTCCCGAAAAATCCGAATCAAAAAGAGAAGAAAAAATAATGAACGAGGAGAATGGAATGATGAGCGGCGAAAATAACTATCAGATGATAAATATAATTGTAAACAAGGGCTACGCCGAGGATGCAATGGCGGCGGCAAGAAAAGCAGGCGCTGGTGGCGGTACTATTATAAATGCCCGCGGAACTGCCAAAGAAGGTGACGCCAAGTTCTTCGGCATGGACATCGTCCCGGAAAAAGACATGCTTATGATTGTCACTCCTTCCGACAAAAAAGATGCCATCGTTGCTGCCATTAAAGAACTCCCATGCTTCTCCAAAGCCGGCAGCGGAATCATCTTCTGCAACGAAGCTTCTGATTTTACGTTCCTGGGGAAAAAATAAACTGTTTTATGTAGAAGAAACTGTCATTTAAAGAAGATTTCTTTTGATTTGTAAAAGTCCTATGAAAAATGCAATTATACTTGCAAAAGTCATAGGACTTTTGTTATAATTGTTGCATAAATGACACGACTTTTGTAATTTAAAAAAGGAGGCTTTATGTACAGACAGATTATCAACGAATTAATTAAATGGAAAGATAAGACAAACAGAAAACCTCTTCTTTTGACAGGTGTAAGACAGTGCGGAAAAACCTATATTGTCGAGGAATTTGCAAAAGAATATTTTACAAGCTATGTATACGTGAATTTTGAAGAAACTAATTATTCTTCTATTTTTGATTATGATTTTGATGTAGACCGGATTATATCAGAATTGGAAACTGTTGTACATTCAAAAATAATTCCAGGTCAGACCCTGCTTTTTTTTGATGAAATACAGGAATGTCCTAAAGCTATAACATCACTCAAATATTTCTGCGAAAACAAAAAAGAACTTCATCTTATTTGTACAGGTTCTCTTTTAGGAGTTGCAGTAAAACATAATCAGATTTCTTTTCCAGTAGGTAAAGTAAACAGACTTAGGCTTTATCCTATGAACTTTAAAGAATTTGTTATTGCAAACGGGCGTGAAGATCTTATAACAATCTTTGAGAAATGGCCTGTAGATCGTGTTATACCTGACTTGTATTCGGTACCAATGAAAAAGCTTATTAAAGATTATTATATTGTAGGTGGGATGCCAGAAGCTGTAAAGGTTTGGATTGATACTCATAATGTAGATGAGGTTGAAGAAGTGCAAAATGAAATCTTACGAGATTATGCAGATGATTTTTCAAAGCATGCACCAATAAGTGAACTTCCAAAAATTAGATGGATTTGGGATTCTGTGCCAGTACAGCTTGCAAAAGAAAATAATAAGTTTGTTTTTTCACATGTAAAAGAAGGTAAACGCTCTGCCGAACTGGAAGATGCTTTGCAGTGGTTAAGTGATGCGGGGTTGATAAGTCAAGTTTGTCTTATTGAAAAGCCTGAACTGCCATTATCTGCATTTGCTGACAAAACATATTTTAAAGTGTATATGTCGGATGTAGGTCTTTTACGTACAAAATCAAAAATCTCTGCAAAAACAATTTTAGAAGAGAATGATTTATATTCTCGTTATAAGGGAGCCTTTTCAGAAAACTTTGTCCTTAATGAATTAAAATCTTTAGAAATAGAAGCATGGTTCTGGCGTTCTGGAAATTCTGCTGAAATAGATTTCATTTTTGAAAAAGAAAACACGCTTATACCCGTAGAAGTAAAAGCCGCCGATAATACGCAAGCAAAAAGCTATCGTCAGTTTTGCAAAAAGTACAATCCCGTTATTGGATTCAAGCTTTCCCAAAAGAATATCGCCGAGAATGGCTGTGAAGGAACTAAAACAATAAACCTTCCGTTGTATTTAACCTGGAATATTTTAAAATATCCGGGATAAAAAGATTGATTTATGAGGTTTAAAAAGATTTCGTAAACAACTTTTGTTATGAAATAATAAAAGCTGTTTTGTCAATCAAGAGTTTGAATATGCATTAACAGCACAATAAAATCTTAAAAAATCTACTCATTTCACCACAAACTCAACAGTTACTTTTTCTTCACCGCAAACGAAAGTGCATTTATGTCTGCCTTTTTCGACTGGAAGCTTGAAAACGAAAGGGCGGGAAACGGTTTGAGCCGGGTGTTTGTCGTAGGTGTATGAAAGTACATCGGTGGAGCCGCCGATTAGTTCTACGGGGATGGCCTGTTCGATAGCTTTTACATTTGATGCAAAAAATACAGAACCATTTTTTGGAGTTAGCAGCTCCAGTGGCGACGAATTGTAATTTATAACAGTGCTGATTTTATTCTGGCGTACCCATTGCTGGTATTCGGCGGGATAGGTTACCTGAATCTCATTGGATGAATTGCCTTTACCAGTTCCAATGTGTTTATGCCAGGTGCATTCAGGCAAATCAAAATCGTTTTTTACATATTCGTAAACAGAAGCGGGACAATCATCTGTGGCTGCAAGCCCGGAAAGCGAACAGATTTTTTTCTTGGTCCAGCCTTCGGGTTCTTTAAAAGAAGCTGATGAAGCATTCTTGTCTACCCAAGAATTATTTTTTTCAAGATAATCAAGCGTGCTTTTTGCAACCCACGCCGGCAGGGAGCTTCCTGTTTTACCGATTACGGTCTGGCCTTTAAAGTTTCCCATCCACACACCGATTGTGTAATTGTTAGTTGCTCCTAACGCAGTTATATTCTGATATTGATTTGAGGTGCCGGTTTTAAAAATTGAAGGATAATCAGTCTGGAAGGTTTGCGAATAGCCAAAGCCCAAAGACCTGGCTCCCTTATCAGAAAGAATAGAACAAATCAATCTTGCTGTATCTGGAGAATAAATCTGATTACCCGAAAAATCCTTGCCGTCGCGTACAAAAATGCTAAAGGCTCTTGTAAGCTCGTAAAGAGAAACTTCTCCAGCTCCAAGTGCAAGTCCTAAATCTGCTTCCTTACCATTTTTTCTCAGCGATTCAAAACCAAGCTCGTAAAGCTTTTGAAGATAAGCGTCAACGCCAATGTCATTTAAAATAGTAACTGCCGGAATGTTCAGGCTTGATGCAAGTGCAATACGCGTTCTCACAGGTCCATTAAAGCGGTTGTTAAAGTTTCCTGGAATATAGATGTTAGTGTTGCCAAACTCCTGTGGAATATCAGGGATAATTTTTGAAGGATAATAAAGGGGCTTTCCGTTATCATCCAGAGTGTCAAAAGCAAGCGCATACAAAAAAGGCTTCATTGAACTTCCGGGTTGATTTTTTGTCAGCACACCATCAATCTGCCCACTGTTTTTTGAATCAAACCAGTCGGCATTTCCAATCCAGGCAAGAACTGAACCGTCATTGTTGTCCAGCAGAAGAAGTGCTCCGTTATAGATTCGCGAGTTAGTTGCTTGTTCAAGTGCATCGCGCAAAAAGCTTTCACTTTCTCTTTGTACCTTAAGACTGCAGGGAAGATGGAGCTCAAAGTTTGCGGGCTGTGAGGATGAATCTTTTTGCAAAAATGAAAGGCCGTGAGAAGATGGAGTGCTTTGCTGCGATGAAGTGTCCTGCAGGGATGAAGTTTGAAAAAGCTCCGGTTGCGATTTTTTAAGCCAGCTTATATAGTGAGGCATATAAAAAGGATAATGATAATTAAAGGCCGTCTGTGCTACCGCATAGATTTGTTCAAAATCACAATTAATATAATTTGTTTTTTCTGCAATAAGTGCAGCCATCTCTGCACACTCTTTGGGATTGTTCACAGGATTGTAAGAAGCCGGCCGCCTTGGAATTACAGAAAGACAAAGTATTTCTTCTGTAGAAAGTTCCTTTAATTCCTTGCCAAAAAAACTTCTTGCCGCACTTGTTACCCCGCAGGTATTCATTCCAAAAGGCACAGAGTTTAAATAAAGCTCCAGTATCTTTTTTTTAGAAAGACGAGCTTCAATTCTGTATGCATTGTACATATTGCTCAATTTGCGCCTGAAGGTAAGCTCGGAGTCAGCCTCACAGATTTTTGCAAGCTGCATGGAAATTGTAGACGCCCCACGAACAATTCTTTTAGAAGAATAATTTTGCGATAGTGCATTCAAGGCTGCAAAATAATCTACACCGTTATGTAAATAAAAACGCCTGTCTTCAGAAAGAATAAAGATTTTTTGAACTTCAAGGGGAATGTCCTGCAGGGGAGTATATTCCCGACGCATACCGTCTTCCAGCGAAGTGATTTGAATTATTTCACCATCGCGGTCGTAAATGCGGATGCTGTATTGCTGCTGCTGTAATTCATCAAACTGAGGGTAAGCAGAATAACGCAGAAAGAGCCAGACTCCAACTGCAATGATTCCGCACAGCCCCAGAAGAAAGTAAAACAGCTTGTTAGTTGCAACTATCTGGGGCTTCCCCCTTAATTCAGTTTTTTTTTCTTTATTTAATTTCAACTAAGTAACCGTCGCTTCTACCAAAGATTTCCGGCTCGTACATACATTCAGCCTGAACCGGTGGAGTAGGATAAACACCTCGTCTTACAGCTCTGAAGGTAAAGGTAACCGTTGAAGAACCAACCCTGAAGTTATCCCAGAAGAACTGAATCTCGTTGTCGTAAATAGTCTTGTTGCTGAGCCAGTGTCCCCACGATTCAGATGATGAAGTTACTTCACCGGCAGAGCTTGTAGTAACAAAGGTTGAATCAAGGATTTCTGCACCAGAAGGAATAGGAGCACGTAAAGCAATATAAGTTCTGTCTCTGTGAGATTCAAGCCTTATAGTAGCCTTGTACATTTTTCCACTTTCCAGAGTAAGCACAGAATTATCCTTGCCGCTTGTATTTACAACTTCGCCGGTTTCGTAATCAGTAATCTGATAGTCAAGACTAATACCTTCATTTCTTGCAGACTGCATTTCATCAGGAAGCGCATACTTCATTTCGATTGTGTAGTAAAGTCTTCCGTTTCCATCCTTGTTGAATGTAACAGCATTTGAAGTATCTTTTTCGAGTGATGAAATAAGCTCATTTTCAAAAGGCAGCTTGAGTGTCTTCGGTTTGGAAGCAACACCTTTAAATGATTCCTTCATCAGTTGTTTGCCGCCCAAAGTTACATCAGCAGTAAAGTCGGTATCATCAAGGTAGCGCATTTTTATGTAAGCATGAATTGCATCAAGTACACGCGCTGTTGTAGCAGTATTTGTCCAGTATCCGCCAGACTGATTCTGCAGCAATGTGAACAGAAGTCTGTCTACCATTTCATCATTAGGATTAACATTTACAAATGCCTGCAAAATTACAGCAAGCTGTTCAGACTTAGATTCATACCACCACCAGAGATTATCTTCTCTGTTAGCGTCAACTACCGTAACACTCCTTTGTGCAGGCTGCAGATATGCTCTGATTTTCTTATTAATTTCTGTTGATTTAGAAACTGAACTCAAACCGCTGTCTGCAGAATAAGCAAGAGAAACAAATGCTGCGGCCGAATGAGTAAGAGAATCTACTCTTCTGTAAAGGCTGTCCAGAGTTGAGTTTACCTGATTGTCGCCAAGCAGCTTAAGAACATAACAGGCATAAGCTTTATTATAATCATCAGCTTTTTGCAGGTTTTCAAGAATGTAAGAAGTAAGTGCACTTAAATCAATTCCAAGGGCGTCTTTATCTGCAAGACCTCGTTCCATAATTGCTGCACAAATATGAGCAATTCTGAGGCTTACATAGAACGAAGAATAACTATTTGTTTCCCAATAAGGGAAGCCACCGTTCTGCAGCTGATACTTGCCCCAGTAGTTGGTGTAGTAGATAATGCATTTGTTTATATCTGCAACCTTGCTGTCCAGACCGAATACATCAATGTAGTCGCCAAAGAGAACGAGAGGCAGAACTCGTGAAGACTGCTGTTCAAAGCATCCGTAAGGATAATCGAACAGATAGCGGACAGAGCTGCCCAAAACTCCAAGTCTTGTAGCATCAAGTGTAAACGACAAATCACCGCGTCCTTCCTTTGCAAAGCCAGGAATGATAATGCCTTCCGTAATCTTTTCGTTCATGTCGTCGCCTGTAGAGCCGGTCATTGTGACAGTTTCGTAAACGAATGTTTTTTCTATCTTAATTGGAGAAGCAAGCTTTTCGTTCAAAAGGTCTGAAGTAATTGTATAAACAAGTTCAACAGTTCCTTCCTGTTCTGCACCAACATCAAAATATACGATTGTAGAATCACCGGAAGCAACAAAAACAGTATGCTCTTTAGCTCCGTCTACGAATGCTTTTCCAGGAACAGTTTTTCTTCCTGCAAGCTTGTCTTCTGCGGTGTCTCTTGTCGGGCTTCTTGCTTCAATAGAAACTGTTACCTTCTGGCCTTTTTTATCAAGGTTAGTAATAAGAACACCACATTCAGCTGTGTCACGTTCACGTAAGCGTCTTGGCTGAACCTGCTGAACATTTATAAGATTTTGAACTTTAACTTCATCCTCTTTAAGAGAGAACAAATCATCCTTTACACCAAAGGCTGTGATTCTGTAGGTTGTAAGAGAATCCGGCATTTTAAATGTGACACTTGCTTTTCCGTCCTTGTCGGTAAGAAGAACAGGTTCAAACAAAGCGGTTGGTCTAAAGTCGCGGCGTTCATTTTCATCCTTTTCTTCGTCGGAATCGGCAGAGGCATCGCCACCAAGAAGATTCTTAATACTGTAAGTAACAGGATCCATAAGCAGGGCTCGTGAATCGCCACCGTTAACATACAGAGGGAAATTATACTGACTATAGAAGAAGTCTATAGGATTTGGAACGTGATAGTTGATTAAATCAAGAACACCACGGTCAACAGCCATAAGAGTAAGCTCTGCATCTGCGAGAGGTTTTCCGCCTTTTGTTGCAGTAAGAGTGATTGTAGCTTCTTCGCCAGGAAGATAAGTTTGTTTGTCGCAACTAACATCAATAGAGAAGGCCCTAACTTCAGGATTTATATTCAATCTGCATAAGCCAAAATAACCCTTTGGTTTATCCAAATCTGTTTCGCCATACTGATGAACTGGTGGACCATTTCTGTCTGAGTAAGAAGAAACTGCAAGGTAAACTACAGGAACATAGTTGTTTGCGATTGGGATTTCAAGAACATTTGCGGGCTCATCAAAGTGACGGATTTCTTCGGTAAAGATACCTTCGCGTTCAACAGTAATAAGGTAGTCACCTTTCTGCAGAGGGCTTTCCAGAAGAATCTGTGCTTTGTCACCAGGATTGTAAAGGCTCTGGTCTGGAGTAAGTGTAAGCTCTTCGGAGTCGCTGCTGCCATGCCAGGCCATTCCGCTGCCGGTAACATAGAAACCAATTGAGCTAATTACATTGTTGCCTTTTTTATCTTTGCCAGTTATTTCAAGAGTGTACCAGCCAGTATTTTTTGGTGTTAGTGTAAGCAAACCGCTGTCTGTAATCTGAACTGTTCCTTTTTCATCTTCAACTTCTGTTTTTTCATAACGGGCGTAAACAGAATTAGAAATACTCTGCTCGTGAACCATTGTCCATTCATCATGCTTAAGAACATATTCAAGGCTTGCGGCCTTTCTTCCTGCTTCTGAAGCTCCAAGCTTTTCGCCCTCAGTATTTACAAGAATATAAGGGAACTCAAGAGCCTGATCTTTTTTAGCAAAGCCAGAAACATTGCGGGCTTTCTTTAAACCAACATAGAAGGTAGAAGGGTGAACAGTAACATTAGAAGAAGCCATAATTGTCTGATTGGAAACATCTGTTACATTTGCTTCAACCCTGTAGTCGTAAGTAAGACCATCGGTAATCTTTTCGGAATTACAAGAAAGCTGTGCCGTTCCGCGTGAAGAAAGCTTACCTTTTTCATCAGAATAGTAGGTTCTCCAGGAATACTGATTATATGGACCATACTGATAATCTTTTGTTTCAGGATTTTCTGTTGTAAAGTTTCTTCCCTGCTTGTACCAGCTTGCTTCGTAATTGGCACCATTCAAGGCACCGCCTGCAAGATAGTCTGCCGAAAGCTCTGCCGAAACTTTATCTCCACCGTGGAAGGTCATGTCGGAAGCTTTTACAGAAGCTTCAATTTTCAGGCGTTCAAACTCGGCAACGGTAAAGTAACAGGTTTCGCCATATTCGTTTCCAGTCTGGTCGCAACGAGTAAATCTTATATAGTAGTGACCAGGAGCTGCATCATCAGGGAGTTTAAAGGAATCGTAGAAGCCGCCACTTGTAGAAGTTACTCCGCTCTTTGTGTAAATTGGGGCTGGTTTAGGCCAGGTGTTTTCTGTAACTTCAATTGAGTAAGGACTTGTGTGGGCTTTTATTGTTCCCAAAAGCTGGTCTCTGTCTATTCCTCGGAAGGTTACGGTTTCGCCAGGTTTGTAAAGTCCGCGGTCTACAAACATAAAGGTTCTTTGTACAGGTTTTCGAACACGCCATTTTCTTTCTGTAGAAATATCAAAGTTCCAGGAGTAATGAGAGTTAGGTACGAATAAGGCCTTGTCGCTGCCATTCTTTACCATAACCATCATTTTGTCGTTGTAAAGATTTGCAGAGCGTTGTTCCAGATTTCTAATTTGTGCTTCTGTTAGAGTGATAACGCACATACCGTTTGAATCAGTTTTGCTGGAAGTAATAAGATCTTCTACCATGCTGAAGTTTTCTGTAGGATAGAAAAGGTATACATCTGCATCGGCAACAGCTTTTCCGCTAGAAAGGCTTCTTACCATTAATACTGCCTTGTTTAAGCCTAAGCGGGCGGTAATTCCTAAGTCGGTAACCTGAACTGTTGTGGTGTAAGTGTTGCGTTCAGTTTCCCATTCATCATCCCAGTAGCTGTAGTAATCTCTGGAATAGAAGGCGTCGAATTTAACAAAACCGTAACCGTCGTGTAAGAAAGGTTCAAAGTCAATTTCCTGGAACATTCTTGTGTTCTTTTTTGTTGTTGAAATTACTTCTGCACCGCTTGGAACAATGTATTCATCATTTTTCCAGAAAGAAGAAGATAAATCATAAGGATTAGCAGTTGAAGCAACTGTATAGAAGGATTCGGGATTAAGGTTCTGATATTCAAACAAAATCTTATGCGGGAACTGAGCTTCCAGCATTTTTGCACCATAATCAAGAAAGCGTATATAGGCAACAGCATTGCGAACGGTAAAGTTATAGGATGAGCGGCCTGAAAGCTGAATTGACTGACCATAAACATCTTTTATGCCGTCTGCAAAAGTGATTTTGTGTTCTTCGTTAAAGGAAATTGGAAGATTATAAAGCGTGAGTGTATTATCGTAGATTTCAATGTTGTCTTTGGTAAGCTTATAATCAAAGTCGAACTTGATGTTGTCTATGATTGTTTTTTCATCCGGTGACTGTGTAAACGATATTCTTAAAGGATTTGTTTTCTGGCCTTCGGAATAATCTGTGTAATCTGCAACGCTTGAAATTTTAAAAGGCTGAAGTGTTTTGTAAGAATGTTCTTTGTCTCCGCCTTTAAGGGAAACGATTACAGAATTATTGTATGGGATTGGGCTTGTAATTGTAATGATGTAGGAATCTGTTTTTTGTGCAGCTTCATCACAGCGAACTTCATAATATGGATAGCCCCAGGAATACATTTCCGGTTTATAAAGCGGTTCGGCGGTAAAGGTTGCCTTCTGATTTCCTATCTTGATAGAAAGAAGTTCATTCAATCTTGCAGGAGTAATCATGTAATTCAAGCCAAGGTAAATGCGTTTGTCATAAGGAGGAAGCGCACCTGTAATGCCCGAATATTCGTATTCTCCCTTTGAGTTGTAGCCACCCTGAATCCTTTTGATTGAAACTTGGTCGGCTTTTGTCTTGAAGGTTGTCTGACCTTTGAGCGGGGTTCCGCCAAGAGATTTTGTATCTTTGCTGATTGTGATTGTGTACTCTGTTGCAGGGTCGGCAGCTTCTTCTGCTTCGAATGCAAGATGCTTTGTACCATACCAGCGGAAAACGCCCTTTAAGGCCGGTGTGATTGTCATTATGTCTGATTTGTCGGTTGGGTCGGTGAGGGCGGCTAAAGAACGTACAGGCTGAGAGAAAACAACATAGAATGAAGCATTTTCGGAGTCGGCAATAACTCTTCCCTGTGGGCCCCAGTCGGTAACCGTAAACGGAATCTTAGGGTTTTCTGCTTCTTCGAGTGTAGAATCATTGTTTTTTACAGTGATTTTCTGCCTGTTTGTTTTGTAAGGTGTTTTGTATTCAGAAAGTGACCTTAAACCTGGAACTACAGATTCACTCTTTTCTTTTGAAGCTCCTTTTTCTTTTTTGTCGGCTTTTTCGGTAGCTGCTTTTTCTGGAGCTTGAGAAGTGTAATCAGGTTTCATAAAAGCCATAAGGGAATTGTAGGAAACAAGATTGTCTTCTCCGGTTTCCAGTACCATATTAGCCTTGTAGCCGGAGCTGGCGGATTTTTTGCTTTCCTGCTTTTCAGAGCCGGTGCTTGAGGCGGTTCCATCTGTTCCAGCTGAGGCACCTGCTTTTTTACAGCCGGTAAAGCTTGTAAGGCTTGCTGCAAGAAGGGTAGTTGCGGCAAAAACAGTTAAAAATGCTTTAGAGAATCTTTTAATTTTCATACACTATTCCTCACTTTTATTTCAACATTCCATTTAGATCAGCCTGCTTGTAGCTCCAGCGGATGGTAGCAAGGGCGTATTTGAGCTGCGATTCGGGCATAAAAACATAATATTTTCGGTCGCCAGAAGTCAGGAGCATAACGGTGTCGGTAACGGATGAAACAGCTGTGAGCACTCCAAGCGGGAACTCTACGTTTTGGGTTTTATCCATTATAACAACACGCTGATTTGTAACAATCAAATCACCTTCATTATCCTTCTGATTTGTTTCTGTTGCAAATATTATTTTCTCCTCTTTATTTAACCGCAATTTTAAGAAATGCACTATAGGGATTTTTGCGTCATCTGAAAGCGGGAGCTTGTATTTGTTTGTGTCTACATAAGGGTTTTCGTAATGCGGTTTGCGGTTATTACGGATATTCTGCCAGATTATGAGGAAAAGCATAAACAGGAAAAACAGGATTGAATAAAAAAGTCTGCCTGATTTGCCGTTTTTGTTCCTTTTGAGAGAAAGAGGCAGCTGTTCTTCGTTCGGTTCAGACTGGTTTTTCTTATCTTTTGATTTTTTTCGGGAATTGTTATTGCTGTTTTCCGGGAGTTCAAGCGTTTCGCCCTTTGTTGAAATTAGGGAGTCGGTCTGGGACTGTCCCTCTGAATACTGAATTGGAAGGGGAAGTCCGTTTTTGTTGTTTGCAGGCTCAAAAAGGAGCATAAAAAGAATACCGGCAATATAAAGTGGACCAAGCACGGAAGAAAGAATAACCTTGAGCTTTGTTTTCCAGTTTGTTGAAGTCCACATAACTGCCAGTCCGATAGGAATCAGGATTATAGTAGCGAGACAAACTATAGTGATGATGGATTTTGTCTTGTCGGAGATTGTGATTTTTGCTGTTGACGAGTTTGTTGAATTGTCGTTTTTTTTACTTCTTTTATTGTTCATGTGTTACCTGCAATTTATTATAGATTTGATGTGTGTAAGTGCGCAAGTTTGTGCCAAAGGCTTTTGAAAGGTTTTGCTCAGTAAAGATTTCTTCTGTTGGGCCAAAAAGGAAGCTGTTGTTTGGGCTGAGCAAGGCCATTTTTTTTGAGTAGAGGGCGGCAAGGTTTACATCGTGAATAGAAAGGAGAATGCCTATGTTTTTCTTTTCTGCCAGGGATTGTAAGAGCTCAAGCAGCTTTGGTTCGTAAACAAAATCTATGTTGGCAGCCGGTTCGTCAAGGAGCATAAAGGCGGGCTGCTGAGTAAGGGCACGGGCAATTCTAACTTTTTGGAATTCGCCACCGGAAAGTGAATGAATTGTGCGGTTTGTAAAGTCGGAAAGTCCAAGCTCGTTCAGGCTTTCCCGGGTGATTTCTTCATCTTCATCGGAATACCAGCCGTTTTTGGAATAGGCAAAGCGCCCTTGGAGGACAAAATCAAAAACTGTAAAATCCCAGGTAGAAGCTTCTGTCTGCTGCATATAGGCAATTTTTTTTGCCCGTTCTTTTTGCGAAAGTGATGAAAGTGGGATTAAATTGTGAGGTTCATTTTCGTCTTTGCTGATGAGGACTGTCCCCGTCTGGATTTTCAGGCTTTTTTCCGCAAGCGATGCAAGAACGGAAAGCAGGGTGGATTTACCACTTCCATTAGGTCCGCACAGGCAGACAAAATCACCAGAAAAGAGAGAAAAGTTTATATTGTTCAGAACGAGTTTTGCACCATAACCTTTTGCACCATAGCCGGCAGAAAGGCTCTCGCACTTTAATTCCATAAGGTAATTATAGTGCAAAAAAGAGCATTTCTTCTATATATAATTGCTGATAGGGTGGTGGTCAAACACATTATAACTAACTTAATTATAATATGGCTCCCGGTCGTGATTCATAGGGCAAAATCGCGCAATATTGCGCTAGACGCTGCTTGTGGTATAGGAACTATTTAAATGCCGCTCTCGCGGCATCCACAAGCAGAGTCTTTTTGCCCTATGTCTCACTCCCTTGCGCCCATTTTATGTGAATAAGTTATAATGCGTTTGCCAATTTTATTTAAATAGCTGTTGAAACCCTTTTGCCTTTTCAACGGCTTCTTCCAGCGTCATGCCAACAAAGGCCTGAGCCCCAAGGTTTCGGCCGCTGAGCTTGTCGTCTATAAAAGCACCTACTACAATACCTGGGATTACGCTGTCTGGGTCGTTTGGAGCATTTGGGCCTCCTAAATCTGTGCGGCACCAGCCCGGGTCGGTAAGGTTGATGCAGACATTTGTGCCATCCAGTTTACCGGCAAGGTCGGAGGTGACTTTGTCTAAAGCGGCTTTACTTGCACTGTAGCCGGCCTGTTCAGGTTCGTTGCGGATTCCACTTGTTGTGTTGATTACACGGCCCCAGCCACGTTCAATCATCTTTGGAATAAAGTGGTAGCAGAGCATCATTGGAGCGATTGTGTTGATTACAAAGCTTGTTGAATAATCCTCGGCGGGAGTTTTCCAATAATCGGTGCGGTATGCAATCTGAACGGCAGCATCGTTGAATAAGATGTCTACAGGCTTTCCGCGGCTTTCAATTTCTTTAATCATTGCTTCTACCTGTGAAAGGTCACTCAATTCGGCGGCAACATCAAAAGCTTCTACGCCCATTGCGCGAACTTCTGCAAGTACTGCAGCTGTGTGGTCAAGTGAGCGGCTGTGCAAGATTAAGTTGCAGCCCTTGCCGGCCATAAACTTAGCGATTCTGTATCCAATTCCTCTGTTGGCACCTGTTACGAGCGCCCATTTTCCTTTTACATCTGTCATTTTGTTTTCTCCACAATTTCATCACACCATTTGTCAAAATCAGGGTCTTCTACCTGACACTCCGGATGTGACATTACATATTCTACTGTTTCGCGGATTCCCTGATCGGCGCGTTTTGTTGCAACAAAGTCCGGCACAAGAGCCTTAAGCTTGCTGCAGTCAAAAACAACTGAGTTTGCCTTGTCGCCAATCAAACTGCCTGTAAAATCATAATTTGAATGCGCGGCAAGATAGGCCGAAGAAACATAAACCGGCTTAAGCTCTACGCCAAGTGCATCTGCAATACTCTGATAAATCTGATTCCAGGTAACGCTTTCATCACTCATAATCTGAACAGCTTCGCCAATTGCGTGAATGTTTCCCATCAAGCCGACAAAGCCCTTTGCAAAGTCGGAATTGTGGGTAAGTGTCCAAAGACTTGTGCCATCTCCGTGGATAATTACAGGTTTCCCTTCTTTAATTCGTTTTACAACCTGGTAGCTGCCCTTATCTCCGTGAACACCAAGTGGTACCGAGCGTTCATCGTAAGTGTGGCTCGGGCGGATTATGGTGATAGGGAAGGCTTCGTCGCGGTAAAGCTTCATCAGATAGTCTTCACAGGCAATTTTGTTACGGGAATATTCCCAGTAAGGATTTGCAAGCGGTGTTTTTTCGCTGATGATGTAGTTGCCGCATGGTTTCTGGTAAGCAGAAGCTGAGCTGATATACATAAACTGGCGTACTTTGCCTTTAAGAAGGCGGTAGTCGCGTTCCAGCTGTGACGGCACAAAACCGATAAAGTCGCAGGCTACGTCGAACTGCATGCCTTCGAGCTTTCTGGAAGCGGCGGCTTCATCATTTATATCAACGGTGATAAAGTGGGCGCCTTTAAGACGCGGGTCGTTATTGCGGTTTCCACGGTTAATAAGATACAATTCCCATCCTTTTTCTAAAAGCAGTTTGGAAATTGCCATGCTGATTGTACCGGTTCCGCCAATGAATAATGCTTTCATATTTTTCTCCCGACAATCTATATTTTAGCCTTTACAGCAAGCTTATATATTTCTGCAATATCTTCAGAACTCAATTTTACAAATCCACCGGTTCTTCCGCCTTCCGGCAAGCCAAACTTCTTAACAAGTGTTGGAATATCTTCTTCTTTAGCTCCAAGCTCTGCAAAGTTGATTGGCATGCCAATACTGCGCAAGAACTCGCGGAAACATCTGATTCCTTCAAGAACTGTGCTTTCAGGATCTGCAAAATCCATCTTACAGCCCCAAACCCGGGTTGCCCACTGAGCAAAACGCATTACATCGTGTTTGTAAACAAACTCCATCCAGGCTGGCATTATTACTGCAAGGCCGGCACCGTGAGCACAATCATACAAACCGCTAAGCTCGTGCTCAATTCCGTGACTGTTCCAATCCTGGTCGCGGCCAACACCAACAATGTTATTGTGAGCAACCATTCCGGCCCACATAATGTTAGCGCGCGCCTCATAATCATCTGGATTTGCAATTACTTTTGGAGTTTCGTGAATCATTGCAAGCAGAACGCCTTCGCACAGACGGTCGGTTGTTTCTACGTTCTTTGTATTTGTAAAATATCGTTCGCAAACGTGTGCCATAATGTCTGTTGCACCGCAGGCTGTCTGGTAAGGTGGCAATGTCTGTGTTAAAGCCGGGTTCAAAATAGAAAAGCGAGGTCGCAACATGTCATTTCCAAAGCCGCGTTTTATCATTCCATCCTTTTTTGTGATTACTGTATCTGGAGAACCTTCGCTGCCAGCTGCTGCAATTGTTAAAATAGTTGCAACAGGAAGTGCCGCTTTTGGCTGGGCAATATAGCTGTAAAAATCCCAGAAATCTCCATCATAGCAGACACCAAGAGCAATAGCCTTTGCACTGTCAATTACAGAACCGCCGCCAACTGCAAGAATAAAATCAACATCATTTTTCTTGCACAAATCTATTCCTTCGTAAACTAAATCATCAAGTGGATTAGGATGAACGCCGCCAAGCTCAACAAAATCAATCCCTGCAGCTTTAAGAGAAGCGCGAACCCTGCCAAGTAAGCCTGATTTTTCAGCCGATTTTCCACCAAAATGGAGCAAAACTTTGGAACCGCCGAACTCTTTTACAAGCGCCCCCGCCTGATTTTCCGTATCCTTTCCAAAAACAAATTTTGTAGGACTGTAAAAAGTAAAATTATTCATATTTATGTAACTCCTATGTTAAATATCTTCCTTAATAAAGAGTAAATCAGGAATCCCTTAAAAGGTAGGTCACTTTCTCTAATATAATGGAATAAATATGTTTTAAAGAAACGCGAGCAGTCGCGCAGCGTTTCATAGAATTGCAAAATAGAAGAATTGTTGAGCCTCGCGAAACAATTCATCATTTATGAAAGAAACACGAACAGTGCGCAGTCTTTCATAATAAAATTTGATTTTTACCTATATTTGATTTATCATTAAATATTATTGAAAAATCGGGAGTTGGTTATGAAGAGTAAATCAAAAGTGTTTCTGGCTTTTGCATTGAGCGTTCTTTTTTTATCCTGTTCTAATCTATTTCAAGCAAACAAAGACAAGGGTTCTGTTTCCATACAATTGCCACAAATAAACCCGCTTATTTCGGAACAAAAGCTTTCTCTCAACAAAAACAAGTTGCGGTTTATCCTTAATATTTCCGGTAATGCTGATTTCAGTATGGAAAAGGAAGCTGTAAGTGGAGAAAAAATTGAAATTGAACTGGAAGCAGGAAATTATAGTGTTGATGCTGTAGCTTATAATTCCGACGATACAGTCAGACAGTTTCCACTATATAAAGGTTCCGGACAGTTTGCTATAGCTGGTGGCGAAACAAGTAAGCTTTATCTGATAATGAAAAGGATTCCTGCTGCCGAGTTTACTAAAAATGTACTGGATAAAGCCAGCGGAGAATATAATTACACTTGGGGCGGAGATTTAATAAAGCTTTACCCTGACTTCAATAAAGTATTAAAACGGGGAGATTGTTTTACAGTCACCTTCAAAGGAAAGGCAAATACAGCCTTCAACGGTACTTTTGATGCAGTCCTTGCAACAGGTTCTAACAAAAACAATCCGGCTGTAATTGCAAAGGAATCCAGCGAGATTAGTTTTAATGCTGGCGATGCTGTATCGGTTTCTTTTGATATTATGGTAGAAAGTGATGCAAGGGATAAAAATGACACACAATTCTATCTTTCTTATGAAAAAGAAGCTTGTGATGAAGTTATGGCCTTTAATGAATATTCGATTGAGTTTAATTTTAAGCCAAACTTTACGCGAATTGAACATAATATTCATATTGGCGACCGTGTTTATTATGTTTATTCAAAGAGCGGCTACGAGTTTGTTCTGCCAGATGCAGATGAGCTTAATCAGCTTACTAATAATAACTTCCATTCATTTATATTGGATGGTTATTATACAAACGAAAGCTTTACAGGCAATAAAGTAAATACAATTGCGGCATCAGACAATACCAAAGCTATGCATTTCTACTTAAAGCCTGTTTTACATCTGAAAAAGAACAATTCAACTGCTGTTTCTGAAGAAGGAGCATATTATAGCAGCGACATCAGAATCAAAGATTTTACAAAGGGTTCAAACGGTATTTTGTTTAAAGATTTACCTGCAAGTGGCGAAACCTTGTATTTTACTTTTGAAGGTATAGCTGGAAAAGATTTTGAAGGTGAGTTAGGCTGCGAATTAATTGAAGATTCTGTAAAAACAACTGTTCTTGACAGCCAGAAAGCAGAGCTGAATGTTAAAAAGGACGAAAAGTTCCTCTTGTATTACGAGCTTACAGTTCCAGAAGACAAGAGTCTGGTTTCTTTTGCAAATACAGGCTTCAATTTCTTCTATGATTCAAACTCTTTGGATGAAGATTTTACAATCTCTGATATAAAAGTAACACTTTATGGCGGTAAATATGGCGAGGATTATAAACCGCTTAAGCTGGATATTTCTGTTGAATTACCTGAATACAAAACCGGTAATATTTCAATCTCACAGACTAATACCGACCAGGGACTTGAGTTTGCCTGTGAAGACAGTGAACTTACAAGAAAGGGTATAGAGCTTACTTCTTATGACTGGATTCTTTCTTATTTGAATGAAGATGAGCGTCTTTCTACAGAAAAAGCTTTTGTTCTTACAAATGAAAAGAAATCTTCGCTTGAATACAATGGTTTCTATGCTTTGAGCCTTATTGCCCACGATGCAGACGGAAATATGTATGCAGAAACCGCTTATCTTACCCTTGCAAATGAAAACGGAAAGCCTATGCATAACGTTCCGAATGGTCCTGTTCTGGAAGTAACGCTGCCATCAGATTATTCACAAGGAAAGCTTAAAATTGAGCAGTCTGCAACAGAAAACAATGGTACCAAGTTTACAGTTCTTAATCTTCTGGAAGAATACGAATACTGCATGTGGACTTTTGAGGATGAAGTTGTTTCCAGAACGGCAAGCTATGAGCTTACTGGTGAAGAAAAAGCTAAACTGGAACAGAAAAAATATGTACTTTCCTTCTTTGTCAAAGAAAAGGATGGTACTTATTACGATGCTGAAATCTATATCAATATCATAAAATAAATTGGAGATACAAAAATGAGGAAATTAGTAAGATTTAGTTCGATTTTATTATTGGCAGCAGTTTTATTTTCCTGTAAGCAGAATGTTAATTATGATGGATTAAAATCACAGGAAATACAGGGACAGCAAACAGAAAAACAGGTTGATAAGGCAGATGATTATGTTACCGTAAAGCTTGATGTTAGCAAGGCTGCCCGAGAAGCTTTTGTGCCGGGCGAGGACAGTGGTAGATTCTTGTCTTATAAGCTTACCGGTTACTTCAATGGTTCAAAAAATCTTACCGAAATAATGCAGTGGGATAATTATGATTCTATAAAAGGCTCTGAGTTCAGTATTAAAAGAGGTAACTGGGATTTAACTCTTACTGCAACTGCCTGGGACTACAATGAAATTACAGATGAGTATAAAGGTTATCCGGTTTTAACAGGAAGCTGCTCAAAGAACATAACAAGCGCAGAAACTATATCTTTTAAGCTTGACAGAATCCCGGATTCAGAGGCTCCTGGAGAGTATTATATTTATCTTCATTATCCAAAGAGTGAGTATTGGTCAATTTCTGCTTCTGTAAAGGATTTGGAAACTTTAACTTCTTTTGAAGATGAACGCTATAATCCTGTTATTAAAGCTGATTCTGGTGATTTTGCAGAAATCCACGGTAAAGTTCCAGCAGGTGAGTACAAATTAGGCATAAAGTTTGTGTATAAATCAGATTCTTTGGAAACGGTTTCTACAGTGCCTGTTTATATTGTAGTTGCCCCTGGTTGTCAGACCCATGGCGATATCTTCCTTGATTCAACTAAGCTCAATATGGCTTGCCCTATTAATTATGTTGGTTACGATGCTGACAAGGGTAACTATATTTTACCAAAAGGATTCCCAACTCATTATAGTTCTTTTGAAAGCCTAGATTTACCAACTCCAATCCGCACCGATTCCGATAATTATGACTTTGTTGGCTGGTACACAAATAAAGACTTCTGGTCTGATACAAAAATAGAAAAAACTCCTCTTTATAACGAATCTGGTGAAAACGAACTTACTCTTTATCCACGATGGTGTGCTAAAACATCTTCTTATTTCAGCCTGGAGGATAATGAAGGTATTAACTTTGTTTTAAATGATGAGACTAAGGCCCTGTTTACAAACAAAAAGGCAGCATTCTTGCAATACTTTGTGAAAAACACTGTGACAGGTTATGAAATCAACGTTTGGTGCAGCGATGATGATTTAAGTAAAATGAATTATGAATGGAATTATCCTTTTGTTGATAATGGAACTTATTATGAAGCATATATTAACATTGGAGATGTAAAGGTTACTGAATATCTGGGAATTGTACCAAAAACTGGTATTGGCGAAGATGAGCATATTTATGATTCTGCAGATTTTGATCTTGATGATTATGGTGTATTGCACATTACAAATATTCCTGAATATACAGATTACAGTAGTGAGGATTCTACTTTTACCGAAAAACACTTTGTACAAATCTGGAATGACGATTGGTCAAAGTGTCATAAAGATGTGACAGTGACACCTTCTAAGGAAAGATCTGTAGATATTGATATAACTCCTTATCTGGAACAAGCCCAGCTTTTTGGCAAGCAATTCATAGTTAATTGTGGAAGGGATTATTGGTACAAGGGTAAGAAATACGGTATTGGTTATGGTCAACCAACATTTACTTATGGCGAGGAATACAATGCCAATTATTCTCAAGAGGATGTTTATTCTCTGAATTGTACAGGATTTGAAACAGGCATTGACTTTGATAAGCCTGTAGCTGCTGGAAGTGGATATACAAAAGTGTATATCGAGTTTATGGCAGAATCAAAAGCTGCTACCCAGGTTTGTTTCCAGTTACAGGATAAGACAAATGAAATAATGGCTTCTGATGCAGGAACTGTTTATAGTGAAAATTTCGGCAAATATGTTAAATTATCTAAACCTTGTTTGTCAGGAGAAAAATACTCTGACTGGTCTACAGGAAGCGAAATAATAAAAGACTGCTCTGATGCTGCAACAAGAATTAAGTTCTTCTTCCAGGATGCTAATTCAGATTTCAAGGATGTTGAAGGAACAGTATACGTTAGAAAAGTATGGCTCACTGCAAAAGATAAGGATGATTTAATTGTATTTGATTCGAAGAATTATAATGGCGGTGCAACTTCAGCTGCTGGAAGTACTTACTATTCTTATGAAATAACATCTGGTGGAGTTACATATCTCTTTGATAAGGATGGCAAGCTTACTGGCAAGGCTGATGGAAGCGAGATTGATGATATTGAAATGCTTATGGAAGATTCTTTCATTTCAATTACGCTTGATAAAGATATAAGTGAATTAGGTGATTCTGGAAAATACACAAGTTTGATTATCAGTGGTAGCGAAACTGTAATGACAGATGATGATCCTGATGCTGCAGCTCTCTTAGCTGAATCTTATAAATACACCTATGAAAATAGTACTCTTACTATTTTATCATCAACAACTACAGTGGCAACAATGTTAATTGGCAAAGATGGTTCAATCACATATATTAATGGTAATTTGACTTACAAATTTAAGAAAGCTGAATAACTGCCAGTATTAACGTAAAACCTAAGCGTTTCAACAAGAAAAGCGTGTTCCTGTAATGTCGGGGGCACGCTTTTTTTATGAAAAAAAATCAAAAAAAATTAAAAAAAAGCTTAACTTTTTTTTCACGTCTCCGACAATCAAGTAAAGGGTGGTGGAAACCCACAAGATAAACCACGTTGTGGTTTTGGATTAGTTACCACCGTGTTTTATCTTTTAATAAACCAAAGAATAAGGAGATTATTATGGTTATTAATCACAATATGAGTGCAATGTTTGCTCAGCGTTCCCAGGGAATTCAGGATCTTAACGCCCAGAAGAGTATGGAAAAACTTTCATCAGGCATGAGAATCAACCGCGCTGGTGACGATGCTTCAGGTCTTGCAGTATCTGAAAAAATGCGTGCACAGATTCGTGGTTTGAATCAGGCTTCTGAAAATGCAGAGAATGGTATTTCTTTCATTCAGACAACAGAAGGTTATTTGCAGGAAACAACTGACATCGTTCAGAGAATCCGTGAACTTGCAGTTCAGTCTTCAAACGGTATCTATTCTGCTGAAGACCGTATGCAGATTCAGGTTGAAGTTTCTTCTCTCATCGCTGAAGTTGACCGCATTGCTTCCGCTGCTCAGTTCAACGGAATGAACATGCTCACAGGCCGCTTTGCTCGACCTACAGGCGAAAACGTAGTTACAGGTTCTATGTGGTTCCATATTGGTGCTAACATGGATCAGAGAACACAGGTTTATATTGGAACAATGTCTGCTGCAGCTCTTGGTTTGCGCAACGTTGGTGACGAATCAATCATGACTTTGGAAACTCCAGATGAAGCTAACCGCGCTATTGGTACTTTGGACGAAGCTCTTAAGAAAATCAACAAGCAGCGTGCTGACCTTGGTGCTTACCAGAATCGTCTTGAAGAGACAGTTAAAGGTCTTGATATTGGTGCTGAAAACCTCCAGGCTTCTGAATCACGCATCCGCGATACAGACATGGCTGAAGAAATGGTTGAGTTCACAAAAGACCAGGTACTTTCTCAGGCTGGAACAGCAATGCTCGCTCAGGCAAATCAGGCTTCACAGAACGTACTCAGCTTACTCCGCTAAGTTTAAGCTTGCATAGAAAAAAAGCTCCGAAATTATATTTCGGAGCTTTTTTTTTGTGTTTTTCAAATAATGTGTTATAATATAAGGTATTCCAAGTTTTCATCTGGGAAAATATAGCTTTAAGAGGAAGATTTATGAAAAAAAATGGAAAATTTAGACTTACATTAACGTTAAAACTGTTAATGATGTTTCTTATCGTTATAATTGCAGCTTGTTTCTCAATTGGAACAATAGCCTATAGATCTGCTTCCAAAGGAATGACAGAGAATGTTTACAATCACATGGATGCAGTTTCAACAGATGTTGTAAATCAGATTGTAGCTATAAATCAAAGGCATTTTCAAACGCTTCATGCTCTTGCTGAGCTTACAATTATTAAAGATGAAAAAGCTTCCCTTGCAGATAAACAGGCAGAGCTCGTTAATGTTGCCCATGCTGCTGGTGAAAACTGCGAAAATATAGCCTTTTATGATGCAGAAGGTAATGCCATTGTAGGTGATGGTCGTATTTTGAATTTTGCGACACGTGCATATTTCCAAGAAGCTTTTAACGGTCACGAATACGTTTCAGATCCAACCTTCAGTACAGTAACAGATTCTATTCTTCAGCATTACAGCGTACCAGTTTACAATGCTGATAATAAGATTATTGGTGCAGTTGTAATGGTTGTAAGTGGTAATACTATTCTTAGTACAATTGAATCTATTGATATGGGCGGCGGAATGCATCCTTCTGTAATTAACTGGGCAACAAGTACAACAGTGGCTAATGCAAATGAAAATACCGAAACCAGCGAAGAAGAAGGTGGTGCAACTCTTGATGAAACTCAGGGGCTGGGCCTTGTTCTTACAAATATTTTCCAGGGAAAAGAAGGTATAGATGATTTTGTTGACCCTAACATTCACGCTCACCTTATCGCAGCTTATAAAAAGGTTCCTAACACAACCTGGACCGTTTTTGCTGTAGCTCCTTATGATTTATACTTCTTCTCTCTCAAAAAAATGCAGATGCTTCTTACTGTTGCTATGCTTGCAACAATGATTATTTCAATAATCATTATTACTATTGTTGTAGGACTCCTTATTCGTCCTCTTAAAACCGTTAAAAACTCAATTACAACAATTGCAAGCGGAAATGCAGACCTTACACAGCGTATTCCACAAGCCACAAATGATGAAATTGGTGATGTTGTAAATGGCTTCAATGCATTCGTTGAAAAGCTTCAGAATATTGTTACAAACCTTCAGGGTTCAAAAATAAACCTTATGAATGTGGATTCTGACTTACAGGCAAGTACTCAGGACACTTCAGCTTCAATTACAGAAATTATTTCTAACATAGAAAGTGTTAATAATCAGATTCTGTCACAGGCTGGTTCTGTACACGAAACCGCAGGCGCTGTAAACGAAATCAGCTCTAATATTGAGTCTCTTGAAAGGATGATTGAATCACAGGCAGCCTGCGTAACACAGGCATCTGCTGCCGTAGAACAGATGATTGGAAATATCAACGCTGTAAACGGTTCTGTTGGTAAGATGATAGATTCCTTCTCTATATTGCAGAAGCACTCTGTTGAAGGTTCAAGCACTCAAAGCAATGCAAACGGAAAAATTATTCAGATTGAACAGCAGTCACAGATGCTCCAGGATGCAAACTCAGCTATTGCAAATATTGCTTCTCAGACAAACCTCCTTGCTATGAATGCGGCAATTGAGGCTGCTCACGCTGGCGAAGCCGGAAAAGGATTTGCGGTTGTTGCTGATGAAATCCGTAAGCTTTCTGTTACTTCTACCGAGCAGTCTAAGACAATCGGTTCTGAGCTTAAGAAGATTCAACAGACAATTAAGGATGTTGTTGAAGTTTCTAACGAAACAAATACTGCTTTCGAAGCTATAAGCAACAGTATTACTCAAACAAGCCAGATTATTGAACAGATTAAGGCCGCTATGGAAGAGCAGCAGATTGGTTCTAAGCAGATTATTGAAGCTTTGCAGTCAATGAACAATTCAACTTCTGAGGTTCGTTCTGCATCTAGCGAAATGACAGCCGGCAACAAGCACATTCTTGCCGAAATCCAGAAGCTCCAGATGGCTACCGATGTAATGAAAGACAGTATTCAGGAAATGCACACTGGTGCCGAGCGAATAAACGAAACTGGTGCCGCTCTCTCCGGTATTTCCGGTAAGATGGCCGATAACATTAAGCAGATTGGTACAGAAATAGACTTATTTAAAGTATAACACTTTAATAGGCAGGTATAAAAAAAGGGTAGTTCATTTGAACTACCCTTTTTTTTGTTTATCACTTAATTGTAGTTGTCACGTTTAGTGTACTTTGTATGTAGCAGGTGATGTGATTTTTCACCGAGAGGCTGACCAAGATAATCTTTGTAGATTGCGGCAATCTCAGGGTTATTGTGTGACTGACGAATAGTACACTGTTCATCATCCTTATACAAAGCCTTTGTACGAGCCTTGCGAACTTCGTCTGTAACACCATAAGGCTGTCCACCACCACCAATACATCCGCCACGGCAAGCCATAACTTCAATAAAGTGCCAGGTTGGTTCCTTTTTAGCCTTCAAATCAGCACGAATCTGCTCAATAACAGCATCAACGTTCTTAATCTGATGAACAACAGCAATTCTTACCTTTGTACCGTTCAAATCAACTTCGGCAGTTTTTACACCATTCATACCGCGAACTGGTTTATATTCAACAGGACCAAGTTCCTTTTTGTTTGTAAGGAAGTATGCAGTTCTAACAGCAGCTTCCATTACACCGCCGGTAACACCAAAGATTGTACCAGCACCAGTATAAGCGCCCATCAAAGAATCAGCTTTATCATCATCAAGCTTAGAAAGATCAATTCCAGCTTCGCGCAAAAGCATAGCAAGCTCGCGGGTAGTAAGAACCATATCATAATCAGCAGTACCGCTTGATTTCATGCTCTTATCACGCTGACTTTCCCAAAGCTTTGCAGTACAAGGCATAACAGAAACGTTGAAAATCTGCTTTGGTTTAAGACCGTTCTTTTCTGCAAAGTAAGTTTTTGTCATTGCACCCTGCATAGCCTGTGGAGACTTACATGTTGAAAGGTGTGGAAGCATATCGTGGAACTTCTTTTCGCAGTAATCAATCCATCCAGGACAGCAGCTTGTGAACATTGGAAGTTTTCCACCATTCTTAATGCGTTCAAGAAGTTCGCTTCCTTCTTCCATAATTGTAAGGTCAGCAGAGAAGTTTGTATCAAAAACATACTTAAAGCCAAGCTGACGGAGTGCAGCATAAATCTTGCCAGTTGTAAGTGTACCTGGTTTTAAGCCGAACTCTTCGCCAATTGCAGCACGTACAGAAGGTGCAATTGCAACAACGCTTGTAAGTTCTTTATCAGCAAGCTTGTCGAATACTGTGTGGATTGGGTTACTGAATGTAATAGCTCCAACAGGACAATGAACAGCACACTGACCACAGCGGATACAAGGGCTGTCTGCAAGCTTTCTTCCGGCAACAGGACCAATTACAGTTTTATCACCACGTCCATTGTATTCAAGAGCGAATACTTTCTGCATTTCCTGACATGCAGTAATACAGCGTCCGCAGCTTATACACTTATCGCGGTCAAGTACGATTTCTGCATAAGAATCGTCAACAGGCTGGCTCTTAAGGTGTTTGTCAAAGCGAACTTCGCGCAAACCAAACTGTGCAGCAAGCTCCTGCAATTCGCAGTGATGGTTTCTTGCACATTTAAGACAGTTGTCAGGGTGATTAGAAAGAATCAATTCCAGAACTGTGCGGCGTGCTTTCCTGAGTTCTGCATCAGTTGTAACAATGTTCATGCCAGGTGTAACAGCAGTACAGCAGGCACGAGCCATACGGGCACGACCAGTTTTAGGGTCAACGTTTTTTACAACGCAGATACCGCAGCTTGCCCAAGGTTTAATATCTTCACAATAACAGAGAGTAGGAATCTTAATTCCAACCGATTCGGCAGCCTTTAAGATTGTGGTGCCTTCTTCAACTGTTACTTCTTTTCCATTTATAGTTAATGTAATCATTTATAGTTCCTCTTACTTCCTGATGATTGCCTTGAACTTACAAGAAGATTCACAAGCACCGCACTTAATACACTTAGAAGGGTCAATAATCTTCCAAGGGAGCTTCTTTCCTGCCATAACTTCGCCGGAAGCGTTGTTTTCAATAGCAGAAACAGGACAGTGTTTAAGACAAACACCACAACCAATACATTTTTCAGGGATGATGTAGTATTCAAGCAAATCCTTACATTTAGCGGCAGGACATTTTTTGTTCTGAATATGCTCAATGTATTCTTCGCGGAACTTCTTGATTGTAGAAAGTGTAGGGTTAGGAGCTGACTGACCGAGAGCACACAAAGAACAAGCCTTCATTGCAGAACCTATATCTTCAAGCTTTTCGATATCTTCCATTGTTCCCTGACCCTTTGTAATCTTTTCAAGAATCATAGACATCTGGCGTGTACCGATTCGGCAAGGTGAACATTTACCGCATGATTCGTCAACACAGAAGTCCATATAGAACTTAGAAACGTCAACAACGCAGTCATCTTCATCCATAACAATCATACCGCCTGAACCCATCATAGAGCCAAGCTTGATAAGAGAACCAAAATCAACAGGAGTATCAAGCTCTTTTTCACTTATGATACCGCCTGAAGGACCACCAGTCTGGGCACCCTTAATCTTTTTGCCACCCTTAATTCCGCCACCAACGTCAACGATGATTTCGCGGAGAGTTGTTCCCATTGGAACTTCAACAAGACCAGAGTTCTTAACCTTACCTGTAAGGGCAAAAACCTTAGTTCCATGAGAATCAGCAGTACCAATCTTAGCAAACCAGTCTGAACCCTTGTTAATGATTACAGGAATGTTTGCCCAGGTTTCTACGTTATTGATTACAGTTGGTTCACCCCAAAGTCCGCTCTGTGCTGGGAAAGGAGGCTTAGGAGTTGGCATACCGCGCATACCTTCAATAGAGCGGAGAAGAGCTGTTTCCTCACCACAAACAAAGGCACCGGCACCAAGACGGATTTCAATATCAAAATCAAAACCGCTGCCAAGAATGTTCTTACCAAGGAAGCCTTTTGCACGGCTCTGTTCCATTGCAACTTCAAGACGGTGAACTGCTAAAGGATATTCTGCACGGATATAAATAAAGCCCTTTGTAGCGCCAATTGTTTTTCCGCAGATTGTCATAGCTTCAAGAACTGAGTGAGGGTCACCTTCGATTGTAGAGCGGTCCATATAAGCTCCAGGGTCACCTTCATCAGCATTACAAACTACATATTTGATGTTGTTTTTTGAAACTGCTTTGTAGCCGGCTTCCCATTTAAAGCCTGTTGGGAATCCTGCACCACCACGACCACGTAAACCAGATTTTTTGATTTCGTCAATTACAGTTTCTGGTGTCATTTCAAAAAGCACTTTTTCAAGAGCTTTGTATCCGTCGCGGGCAACGTATTCTTCAAGATTTTCAGGATTGATTACACCACAGTTTCTAAGAACGATTCGCTTCTGTTTGTGGAAGGCTGGAACTGCATTTTCCATGGCAGAAGCTTTTTTATCTTCCTTAAAGCTAACGCCTTCTACAACCATATCCTTGAGGATTGTTTTAGAAGCAATAGAATCTACAACTGCAGCGGCTTTATCAGCTTTAACGCCACCATAGATAACTTTTTCCATTCCCGGAGTTACGATTTCTACTACTGGTTCAAAAGAGCAGAGACCCATACATCCAACAGAACGGATTTTTACATCTTTAAGGCCTTTTTCTTTTACAATTTTGTTGAATTCAGCAATTGTAGCCTGTGCACCAGAAGCATTACCACAAGTACCAGTTCCAACAATAATCTGGGTTGTTTTTCCGTCAGCAAACCAGCTGTTCATATCTTCAAAGGAAGCCTGTCGGTATTTTTTAAGTTCTTCACGTGTCATACTTTTCTACTCTCCTATTAAAGATATTTTTCCAGAATGTGTGGAAGCTCAGCTTTTGTAAGGTTTCCGTAAACTTCGCCGTTGATAGAAATTACAGGTGCAAGACCGCAGCAACCGATGCAGCGTACACCTTCGAGTGAAAACTCGCCATCATCTGTTGTAGACTGACCAGGCTTAAGGTTAAGAAGCTCCTGCAATTTGTCGAACAGATCCTGACCACCCTTAAGATAGCAGGCAGTTCCAAGACAAACCGAAATCTGATTTTTACCAGGTTTTTCTGTTTTAAAGAAATGGTAAAAAGAAACAACTCCAAAAACGCGTGCTACCGGGATTCCTGTGCGTTCAGCAACTTCCATAGCAGCCTCGTTTGAAATATAACCCTGTTCTTCCTGAACACGGTGCAAAATCATAATGAGATTACCCGGTTTATCTTTCCATTCTTCTATAAACTTAAGAAGATCGGCAGAAAAAACGGACTTACAGCTCTTTGGCATAAAGCCTCCTTAAAATATATATATATTTTTACTAGATAAATGTAGATTTTTACATCCAAGAAATTATAATGGAATATTATAGAAAAGTATATAGTAGAAAGTTGTGCAAATCTGCATTGAATGAGGCAGAGGGCTTACTTCTTCAGGCACAGGCTCACAAAGAACGGTACGCCGAGAATTGAGGTGATGATTCCAGCCGGGAGTTCGCTTGGAGCTATTACGGTACGGGCTAACGTGTCGGAAAGGAGCATTAGAATGGCGCCGAAAAGCATGCTGAATGGAATTAAAGTGCGGCTTTTTGGACCGGTAATCTTTCGGACAATGTGAGGAGCGATTAAGCCTACAAACCCGATTGTTCCTCCGGCACATACAGCGGCACTTACGGCTAAGGCACCGCAAATCAATACAAGAATGCGGAGTTTATCTACCTGAACACCGAGGGAACCTGCTGTTTTTTCGCCACAGGTGAGCAGGTCCAGAGGCTGCGAAATCAAGAACATTATGATGATTGAAATTAGGGCGGCAGGGGAAATAAAAAGGAGCTCCTTCCAACCACGTCCATTGAAGCTGCCTAAAATCCAGGTGTAGATTGAGTGAAGTTCTTTGCTGCTTGAAAGAATTATAATGGAAGAAATTGCTGAATAAAGGGTTCCGAGTGCTGTTCCGCAGAGCAAAAGCATTATTGATGAGTTTTTGCCGGAGCGGGTAAAGGCGAGTACTGTTACAAAGGCGCCGGCTAAAAGTGCTCCCACAAATGCGCAGAAGTTAACCGGTGAAATAAATGCAAAAATCCCTTTGGAAAGAACTGATGAAGTGGCGTTTTGTGAAATTGTTGCAACTGATTGAGAAGCGGTTGCCGCAATTATTGTGCTTGCGGTTACAGCTCCAAGCGTTGCTCCTGATGAAATGCCCATAATTCCAGGCTCTGCAAGTGGGTTTCTGAAAAAGAGCTGGAAGACTGCGCCACTGCCACCAAGAAGAATACCTGTTAATAAAACTAAAAGGGCTCGGGGGAGTCGCAGCTGCCAGATGATAATTTGAGAGAACTTGTCTGAAGAGGATGGGTCGCGTGCCCAGGCAAAGGCTTGGGACAGGTTTATTTTTTCTGCACCAAAACAGAGGGCGGCCAAAAAGCTTGCGGCTAGTATTACGATTGAAATGATTAAAAAGACTTTTAAGAAAATGCTCTTATCTTTATTTTTTGAGAGCTTTTGAAAATCCTTGTGGTAAGTCTCTTTTTCCATAAATTTAACCTTAATAATCTAACCTTAAATCTATCCTTATCAGCTTTATCTTATTCAGCATTGTAGCCTTGCCAGAGCCTTATTGTAAAAGTGCATTTAATTCTACAACAACATCAGCAACCCTTGGACCTGGGCGGGTGTAAACATTATCATCAATCAAAAAGATTTTATTGTTTTTTACCGCAGGAATGGAAGCCCAACCGTTTCTTGCTTTAACAGCTTCAAGAGTAATGCCGCAGCTGGCAGGAATTAAAATGTATTCAGGCTGACGTGCTATTATACTTTCTTCGCTGACAATAGGGTATGCTTCATCAATATCGGCAAAAATGTTTTGGGCACCGCTTGAAAAAATTATATCGTTGATAAAGGAGCGGGCACCGGCGGTCATAAAAGGAGCGTTCCAAACTTCGTAATAAAGCGTGCGGGAAGAAGTGGAATCTGATGATGAGCCCCCTTTCACCGCGCTAAGCTTTTTCTCCATCTCAGAAACTATTTCTTTAGCTTTTGCTTCATGTCCTGTGATTTTTCCTATATCGAGTATTTCCTGCTTAACCGCTGCAATGGAGTTTCCCTTTGAAAGATAATAGGGGATTTTGTAAGCCTCCAGCTGCTCAATTAAAAAGTTGTGCATTCCATCTGTAAGATAAAGAAAATCCGGCTTGAAGCCAAGAATACTTTCCATGCTCAAAGTTTTGCCGTCAAAGCCACCAACAACAGGTTTTGAAGCAGCTTCCGGTGGATAATCAGTAAACTCGCTGACTGCCGCAACCTGATTTTCTGCACCAACTGCAAACAATATTTCGCCGGCAGAAGGGGAGAGTGCTACAATCCTCTGAGGATATTGATTTTGAATTACTGTGTTTGCAGACTGTACCTTTCGTTTTGTGCAGGAAGTAAAACAGAGTAAGGCTGCAGTCAGAAGAAGCGTGCAGGCGTATAAAGCTTTTTTCATACTTACTTGCAGCCCCATTCTTTGTAATAAGTATCAATCTGTCTCATTAAATCGTCGGTAATGATAGTTCGGTTGCCGTTTGTGTAAAGAGCATCAATTACATCATTCATTGTAACAATTGATTTTACCGGGAACCCGTGCTTTTCGGTAATAACTTCAAGTGCAGATTTATCGGAGTCCGGGGCTTTTTCGCGGCGATCAAGGCTTACAATTTCGCCAACAATTTTTATTCCACCAGGAACAGTTTCCTGTGCTTTAATTTTTGGCAGAGTTTCTTCTATTGATTTGCCACTTGTCGTTACATCTTCAATTATAACAACGCGGTCGCCATCCTTAATCTTATAACCGAGCAGAGAACCTTTGTCGGCACCGTGGTCTTTTTCTTCCTTTCGGTCCGAACAGTATTTTACTTCTTTGCCGTAAAGTTCGCTGTAAGCCACAGCCGTAACAACTGCCAGCGGAATGCCCTTGTAAGCTGGTCCAAAGAATACATCAAAATCATCGCCAAAATTATCATGAACTGCCTTTGCGTAATATTCGCCAAGCCGCTTAAGCTGACTTCCTGTGATGTAAGCGCCTGCATTCATAAAAAATGGTGACTGTCTTCCGCTTTTCAAAGTGAAAGAGCCAAACTTCAAAACTTCGCATTCCAGCATAAAGCTGATGAATTCTTTTTTGTACAATTCCATAATTACCTCTGACATCTTTTTTACACTGTATTTTAATTCAAAAAACATTTATACTCAACGTATGCCATCCTTTTATGTGCCAGATAAAAGTTTACTTTCTCCCGTACAGGCTGATTATTCAGAAACGGCACGTTATCTTGGTTACCGAAAGACTTCTTTACCAGACGAACAGATTTCCAGTTTGATTGATGAATGCATCCGCGAATTATTCAATGTGATTTCTCCACAGGCGGTTTATGATTTTTTCGATTTGGAAACAGCTTTTCCTCATTCAGTTCGTTTTGCTGATGTAGAAATTATTTCTGTAGATCTGGCACGGAATCTTCATGGGTGCAAAAAGGTTGCTCTGCTTGCTGCTACAATCGGGCCGCAGGTGGATGCGGTAATCAGGCGCTGTCAGACGCTTAATCCGGCAAAGGCTTCTGTGATGCAGGCTGCCGGTGCAATGTATATAGAAAAGTTTGTTGATTTAGTGAATGATGAAATTAAAAAAGCGGTGTGCGATTCAGTTGATTTTTCGGACGGAAAGAGTGTTGTCTGCAAACCAAGATTCAGTCCCGGTTTTGGCGATGTTTCGCTTGAAGTTCAAAAGGATTTTTTCCGGCTGCTTCCGTGTGCGCGCATAGGACTTACGCTGATGGATTCACTTATTATGTCGCCGGAAAAATCAGTTACAGCCTTTGTCGGTAGCGGTCATAGCGGTTCCGTCTGATAAATCTTGACCGTAAACTTTTTCTGGAACCGCTTCAAGTTTTGCGGAGCAAAACTTGTACACTTTATAGCCTATATTTACGGGCTTCTTCTTTTTCGGCTTCTTTGTACAAAATTGCGATGTTGCCGATTATTCTTACGAGAGTTGCATCACACTTTGTGCAGATTTCATTTGTGAGCTCAACCTTTTCGTCTTTGTATTCGTTGAACTTTACCTTAATCAATTCATGAGCTTTAAGCGAAGCGGCAACCATTCCAAAAATACCATCTGTAACACCAGCACCGCCAACAATAACTACGGGCTGTAAATCGTGTGCCGCTTTTTCTAAATATTTTCTCTGTTTACTTGTCAATTCAATCATATTTTGTATTCTAGTGATTAAACCAATTTCACGCAACCATAAGGCGTATCGGTATAAGTTTTAAAATCTTCTATTATCTTGTGTGATGATGATGAGAGCTCAGACAATCTTACAGCTTTTTTCCCGTCTCTCACAAGCGGATTTATAAATCGCTGCTTTACTTTTAAACTGATGCAGAAATATTTATCATCCGGGAGCTTTTGTTCAGTATGTTCAATAGACTTCATTGTGCGGAAGGTTTTGTAATAACGATGAAGTAAAGCCGCTTCCTCACCGTCAGCTAATTCCAATCTTTTTTCCAGCTTTTCCATTACTTCGCGTTCGCTCAAAGTCATAAAATCTTTTTCCTGCAAAATCCCAAGAGTCACAGCTTTATTCATAATCTGGCCAAGGAAGTGGAGCGTAAGCTTGTTTTCGTTCAGCTGAAGAATGTGACCAATCATACAAAAATGGCGGCAATATTCTTCGGCAATTGTGAGCGTATTAAAACCAATCTCGTTCTCATCATCCTCATTTTTAAGAATTGCAATATCGTTATAAGTGCGTGCAATTTCTTCCATAGTCCAGCTGCCATCTAAAGCCATGCCGGAAGGGTACATATATTCAAGGCGGTCGGCACTAAGCTGGGGAATCTCGTTGTCGGCAATCGGGTATTTGTGATAGTCAACAACATCATCAACTTTAAGACCATCCTGCTGCAAAAGCGAAAGCAGAGCCTTATCGTGGCGAATCATTTTTTCGTTCGGGGCTTCGGTTGCAGTTTGAGTAAGCGCATCACCCTTTCTAAAATCAGAAACGTGACTGAAGACCGGCGTAGAAACATCGTGGAGCAGGCCCGCAAGAGTTTGAGCCTTATCGTGAGTAAAATGCCAGATAATCAGCGCAACTCCAATGCTGTGGTCAAGGCGCGAATAATAAAAGCGGTTTTTGTAAAGCTTGGTCCAGTCTGTGCCGCAAAGCAAACCAATTCCCTGCAGGCGTTGCAAAAGTGGCAGCTCAAGGTATTTTTTCAAAAAGTCCGGAAAGTCCGGCGAAAGAATCTTGTGGTAGCTTTCAATAAAGCCTTCTGGTGCGGGCTTTGGCTGATTTTGTGGCAGCCTTTTTTTAGAAGCCTGAAGCTTAAGTTTTGCTGCCAGAGGATTGAGCGAAAGCATTTTATCCCAGCTAAACGGAGCGAAAAAATTATTACTTGTCGTTGTAGGATTTGTTGTCATTGTCAAATCTCACTTTGTCATTGTCGGACCTGATCCGACAATCTTTTTCCCATCTTCATTTCTTTTACACAAATCGCTGATGATGCAGTTGTTACATTTCGGATTCCTTGCAGTGCAAACATAACGGCCGTGCAGCAAAATCCAGTGGTGGGCATTTTTCATAAACTCTGGCGGAATGCGCGAAACAAGCGAGGCTTCAACCTCTTCGGGAGTTTTGCCTTCTGCTAGTCCAATTTTAGGCGAAACCCGCAGCAAATGAGTGTCCACCGGCATAACAGGCTGATGAAAAATCACATTTAAAACTACATTTGCAGTTTTTCTTCCAACGCCAGGCAGCGTCATCAGCTTTTCGCGCGAATCTGGAACCTGGCCGTCAAAATCTTCTATAAGCTTGCGGGAAAGTCCAATTACGTGTGTTGCCTTTGATTTATAAAGTCCAATAGATTTTATATAGGGAATAAGTCCTTCTTCTCCAAGCTCCAGCATTTTCTGCGGACTATCAGCAACTTTGAATAAATCCTTTGTGGCAAGATTTACACTTTTGTCTGTAGCCTGAGCCGAAAGCACAACCGCAACAAGCAGCGTAAAAGGATTTTTATATTCCAGCTCCGAAGCAGGCTCTGGATTTTGTGCCTGCCAGCGTGAGAAAACCTGTATGATTTCCGATTCGGATAAAAGTTCCATGTTCATAGATTTCCGGGTCAAGCCCGAAAATGGCATTATTTTACCAGGGCGAGTAATTCTTCAACCTTATCAGTTTTTTCCCAGGAGAAGCCTTGTCCTTCGCGGCCAAAGTGACCATAGCTTGCGGTTGGTGCATAAATCGGGCGCTTCAAATCAAGAGTTTTAATAATTCCAGCTGGTGTACAGTCAAAGATTTTTTCAACAGCGGTTTCAATTTTTGCGCGGCTGACTTTTTCTGTACCAAAGGTTTCTACCATAATGGAAACAGGCTCCGGAACACCAATTGCATAAGCAAGCTCAACTTCGGCTCTGTCTGCCAGTCCTGCTGCAACAATATTTTTTGCAATGTAACGTGCCATATAAGCTGCGGAACGGTCAACCTTGCTCGGATCTTTTCCACTGAAAGCACCGCCACCATGACGACCCATTCCACCGTATGTATCTACAATAATTTTTCGTCCTGTAAGACCAGAATCTCCATCCGGACCACCGGTTACAAAGCGGCCTGTAGGGTTTACAAAGAACTTTGTGTTTTCGTCCAAAAGTCCTGTAGGTTCAAGAACCGGTTTTATAATTTCTTTGATTATTACCTGGCGCAAAAGCTCGTGGTCTTCTTTATCATCCTTACTGAAATGATTTGGATTGTGCTGATGAGAAAGAACAACTGCATCAATTCGTAAAGGCTTGTGATTTTCATCATATTCAACAGTTACCTGAGATTTTGCATCAGGACGGAGCCAGCTTAAAGTTCCATTGTGGCGCAGTTCGTGAGCCTTTAACAAAAGCTGATGTGCATAATAAACAGGAGCTGGCATAAAGGCTGGAGTTTCGTTACAGGCAAAGCCGAACATCATTCCCTGGTCACCGGCACCCTGCTGTCCTTCGTATTCATCAAGACCTTTTCCTACAACTCCCTGATTTATATCATTTGACTGAGCATGGAGTCTGTTCATAAACTTACAGGTTGCTCCATCAAGTCCAACTTCTTCTGCATTGTAGCCAATTTTGAGTGCAACGTTTCGTACAATATTTTCAGCCTCTGCCGCAATTATTTTTGGCAGTTCAGGGTTAGGATCCTGAAAACCAATTTCTCCGCCTACAAGCAGAAAGTTTGTTGTAGCAAAGCTTTCACAGGCAACGTGAGCATTAGGATCAAGCTCAAGGCAGCGGTCAAGAATAGCATCCGAAATCTGGTCACAAAGCTTATCCGGGTGACCTTCGCTTACTGATTCAGAAGTAAATAAATAGTGATTGTTGTTTTTACAGATAGTGTTCATTAAAGAACCTCCTTTTTAGCAAGATTTGTCTGCATCTACACGCAGACCTCCGTTCTGCAATTTGGATAAATCGACGGAATGGTAAAGGCACATAGCCTGTTAGTATAATTAATATAATATAAAAGAGATAAAGCTTCAACTGGAAAAAAAAGTATTGAATTAATATAATTAATTATATATTCTATGTTATTGAAGCTTTAAAACTTATGTTTTAAACGAGTAATCCTATATTTATGCAGGAGTTGGTTTATGGGATTAAAAAAATCATTCTCAAAAGATAAAAAAAAGTGTACAGTAACATTTACAGTATCGGCTGAGGCAGCTCAAGGTGCAAGCACTATCAACATTGTTGGTGATTTCAACAGCTGGAGCAGTACAGACACTCCGATGAAAAAAGCAAAGGATGGTTCTTTTTCTGCTAAAATAGAATTAGATGCAGATAAAGAGTATCAGTTCAGATATTTGCTTGATAATTCCAGATGGGAAAACGACTGGAATGCAGACAAATACATTCCAGCGCCTTATTCAAACGCAGATAATTCTGTGGTTGTTACTTCAAAAATCTAAATGAAAGCTGCCGCTCAGGCAGCTTTTTTTTCTGTCAATCTTATCAATTCCAGCTAATAGCCCTATATAATTTGCCAGGAAGCGTGAAATATCTTATAATAATAGAATGATTTTAAACAATAGAACCTTTTTTAATGCTAAGAAAGGAATTATAGGATTGTTTGTTGGTTTGATGGTTCTGGCATCTGCTTTTTCAGAATCAGGCGATTCATCAACAGAAATGTCACGTGCAGAAGCACAGGTAGCGCGTGAAAAGTTTGTGGCACAAGTCAACAAGCAGATAGATAAACCTTTTGAAAACGGTGCAGCAGGTCCCGGAAGCTTTGACAGCGCAGGTCTTATTTGTTACGGAGCAGCGGCTGTAGGAAAAACTCTTCCAAAAAATGTAAAGGCAATTTATAACGATGCAAAAATCATCCCAAATAATAGAAAAGAAATGGGAGATATTGTTTTTTTTAAATCAAAAAGTGGTTCAATTTCTATTGCGGGAGTATTCCTTGGCGGAGATTCGTTTATTGCGGCAATCAGCAGTGCTGATGGTGGCGAAGATTGTGTTTCGGTTTTTTCTTTAGCTGATGATGAATGGCGCAGTAAGTATATGGCTGTTGGTCAGTTTCTTCCTTCGGGTAGTGAACAGCCTGTAATAGAGGATGATGAAGAAAAGGTTGAATCAAAGACAGAAACTAAATCAAAGAATACAAAAACAAAGGCTGAATCAAAAGCAAAAGATAAAGAAAATACAAAACCTGCTAAAAAATCTGGTGGATTTTCGAGCGATGATTTGGTTTTTGATTTTACTGCTTATTTTGACTGGTCGTTACTTTCTCCAAGACAGTTTGTTTTCCGCTTCAGAGGTGTTGATGCACTGCTTGGTGTAAATTATGCCGGCTGGACGCTGGAACCGGGGCTTGGGGTTGCTTTCAGGTATAATCACGGGCTTGATACACTGCAGATTCCGGTAACGGTTTCGATTAAGCTGAACGACTATATTAAAGTTTATGCGGGTCCGGTATTTACGCTAAACGATGTTATACTCATCGATACGGATAAAAAGATTAAAGGTTCTATTTTCCCGGGTGTAGCAGGTATTTCGTTTATCACGCCTCCATTTACGCTTGGAGCTTTTGAAATTAAAGGTGTTCAGGATGTAAGCTACACAATTTATAACAATCTGGATGGTGCAAGCCTTTCATTTATGGAATCGCTGGCTGCCGGATTTGTAATGTATACCGGAATAAGGGTGAGTTTTCCGCTTTCGGTATTCGGGATTTGATTTGTCATTATCGGACTCCCGATAATCCTAAAAAGATTGCCGTATCAAGTACGGCAATGACATTTTGGAGTAGTTATGAAAAAAAGATTTTTTTCTGTTATTTTCGTATTGGTATCATTTTTTTGCATGATTTTTTCGGGCTGTACTTCGGAAATTGGTATTTCATTGAATAAAGACGGTTCTGTTGACGTGCGTTTTGAAGGTTCTTCCGGGGTTGCTTTTGCTACACTTATACGTTCTGCGGCCGGTGTGGAAGAAGGTGATGTTGTTTTTGATACACGCGAAATTACGGCAGAGCTTACAAAAAATAATTTTTCTTCTGTAAATGTAGTTTCAAAAAAAGGAACAGATTTATCTATTAATATGAAGGATTTGCAGAAAAAATCTCCTTTATTTACATCGGGGGTTGCTTCTGTAAAGGATGGAAAGCTTTTTGCAACACTTTCTGCCGACCGCCTGCTTAATTTTTATAAAGCTTCTGATGAAGAAGTTGTTTCGTTCCTGGATATGCTTCTTGCACCGGTTTTTAACGATGAAGTACTGAGCGTAGAAGAATATCTTGATACAATCGCCTCTTTTTATGGAAATGAAGCCGCCGATGAAATAAATGCAAGCGATTTTAAAATCACCCTTACAAATGCAGATGGTACTTCCAGGGTGTTTACAATTCCTATAGCTAAGCTTCTTACCATAAATGAAGTAATAGAGATGTAAGAGCCGGCGCTTTAGCACTTTTTTTCAATTCATAGCGATTTTTATACAATGATTTATCCTACATTTCCCCTATACTCTGCAATATGAGTACATTGAATGATATTTTTGTAAATCAGATTGGTTATTGTTTGAAAGGCACTAAGTTTGCGTATGTCAGGGGCGCACAGAAGGGAGATGAGTTTTCTCTGGTTAATGAAAAAGGTAAAGCTGTTTTTTCAGGGAAGCTTAAGGCGCCGGTAAAAGACCGCGTTGCCGATGAAGATATTTGTACCGCTGATTTTTCTGCGTTCTGTGTACAGGGTACCTACAGCATAAAGGCTGGAAAAAATCAGAGTGTGGCTTTTACAATTGGCGACGGGCTTTATGGGGACCTTTATTATTCAATTCTCAGATATTTTACTTTATCGCGCTGTGGAGAAGACATTCAGTTTGAAGATGAAAACATTGCGATGTTTAATCATTCTGCCTGCCATACCGGGGTTGCAAAAATATATGGCACTAAAAAGACAAAAAAGGTGCTTGGTGGCTGGCATGATGCAGGTGATTACGGACGTTATATAGTTGCCGCTTCTAAAACTGTTATGGATTTGCTGCTTGCTTACGAGTCTATAAAGGATGATGAAAAAGCCTGCAGCCGGTTTGACATTCTTGCAGAATGCCGCTTTGAGCTTGAATGGATGCTTCAGATGCAGCGTGAAGATGGAGCAGTTTACCATAAGATTTCGTGCTACCACTTCTGTCCGTTTATTTTACCGCAGGATGAGCACGATGAACTTGTTCTTGCACCTGTTTCTACCTCTGCAACTGCCGATTTTGCAGGCTGTCTGGCGTTTGCATCAACATTTTATAAGGAAAGTTCACCTGCATTTGCCGAATCTTTACTTGAAGCAGCTAAAAAAGCACAGAAATACCTTGATGCCCACGAAGATGAGCTTTATAAAAATCCTCCGGAGATTACAACTGGCGGTTATGGTGACTGGAGCGTAAAGGACGAGCGTTATTTTGCTTTGTGTTCGCTTTTTGCAGTTACCGGTGATGAAGCTTATCTGGAAAAAGCCATGCAGATTAGGAAAGAAGCAAAGGCAATTCCGTTTAATGAGGCAGAACCCTGGAAAAGACCTTGGGGCGAAAGCTTTGGCTGGGGTAGTGTAGCCGGTTATGGTACCGAAATTATTTTGAAGAATAAACAGCTTATTTCTGCAAAATCAGCTAATATAATAGAAGATTTAGAACAGTCTATAAAAGAAACTGCAGATAAAGTGCTTGAACGTGTTGAAAATGCATCGTTTGGAACCTCTCTGGAAAAGGTTTTCTGGGGAAGTAACGGTGGAGTCTGCGATAATGCACATCTTTTGCTGCTTGCTTACGATTTATTCGGTAACAAAAGGTACTACGAAGCAGCAAAAAAACAGCTTGATTACCTTATGGGGTGTAATCCGATGAATGTGTGTTATGTTACAGGCTATGGAACAAATACAGTTCATAATCCGCATCACAGGCCTTCCGGGGCAAGTGGCGCCACAATGCCGGGAATGCTTTCGGGAGGACCTTCGGAGTGGCTTGCAGATGAAGTGGCAAAGACACACTTGCAGGGAAAGCCGCCGTTACAGTGTTTTATTGATATTCAGGGAAGTTACAGCACAAATGAAGTTGCAATTTACTGGAATTCTCCGCTTGTTTACCTTGTTGCAAGAACTGCATTATGTTGATATAGTATATTTAACATAAAACAGTCCATTTTATTAAAAAAAACCACGAAAAGACTCATTATTCTCTTTAAAAAGTACGATTTATTTTGTTTTTATTAATTTTATGGTGTACAATAGATAGAAGTGGTGGGAACTAAAGAAAAAAAATAGCAATTAAAAAAATAGTCAACTTATACAAAAATTCTACCGATAATGTTATAGAGAAAGTGTTTTTTTGAGAGAATTACTTTGATTAAAGGAGTACCAGGAGAATGAGTATGAAGAGATTAGGATTATCTTTAGTTTTGTCACTCTTTACATTCACTGCATTGTTTGCCCATGGAAAGGGCGATATAGAAGAACTTGAAGTTGAAAATCTAAACAGTTGGCAAGAATCTTTTGATTTGCTGGGTAAAACCACAAATAAGGCAGCAAAATATAATATTATGATTACCGCCACAGATATTGGTGGAAATCAGAGGATAGAGGGACCATATAATATCTATATTGACCCTAACTCTGACTTACCTGTCTGCGGTATTACAAACCCGTATCCAAACATGAGGGTTGTAAGTAACTTGAATATCGTTGGTACTTGTGTTGATGATGATTCTGTATCTTACGTTGAACTTATTTTTGATGGTGATGATGACCACCCTATCCGCGCAGAAGGCCGGGAGTTCTGGTCTTACTACCTTGATACAGTAAACCTCCCAGAAGGTCCACATACAATTCAGGTTACCGGTTACGATGTAAACGGTTTGGCAAGTAAACCTATAACTCTTACCTGGCAGCTCGACCGAACACAACCTATAACTTCAATCGAAGAAAAAACAATGGGTATGCTTGTTTCCGGTAATGTAAGCTTTAAGGGAACAGTTTTTGATGGAAACGGTATTAATGAACTTTTCTACTCAGTAGACAACGGCGAAACCTTTATTCCTGTAAAGCTTGGAAGATCAAAGGAAGATTCATCCTGTACATTTAATATTTCAATCGATACAAGAAAGTTCCAGGACGGACCTGCAGTAATCTGGTTTAAGGCTATAGATAATGCCGGTTCGGTTGGTGCTTATTCCTTCCTCTACTTTATAGACAATACAAAACCTGACGTTCAGATTGTAAGCCCTGTAGAAAAAGAGGAGATGAACGGAAGATTCACCGTTACCGGTTTTGCTAAAGACAAAATTGGTATTACAGAACTTTCCTGGGCCTTTGGTGAAGAAACAGGTGATTTTGAATTAATTCCTGGTAACCCATACTGGTCAATTAATCTTGATACAACTGGTTCTGAAAAAGAAAAAGCCCGAAAGTTTACAGTCCGTGCAACAGATATGGCTGGAAACGTTATTGAAAAATCTCTGAATATTGCCCTTAATCAGGAAAAAGACAAGCCTATTGTTATAATTGACGAGCCTGTAGCATCTCAAGTTTATACAGGTGATGATGCGCCTGTATTTGTAAGAGGTTTGGCTCTTGATGATGATGGTGTTGATTCGGTAGTTATCCAGCTTGATGACAGAGAGCCGATAACTCAGTCTACAAAGGGTGTATTCTATCAGGAATTGTGTAAAGCTTCTGATTTGGATGCAGGAAATCACAAAATTACCTTCTATGCAGCAGATGTAAACGGTATACTTGGAAATCCAACTTCAATCACAATTGTTTCTAAGGGTGTTCCAGCTACATTCGAAAATCCATCCATACAGAAAGGCAAGGAAAGTGAACCATTTGAAAACGGTATGGAAATCCATCCGGAAGCAGGTGTTTCTTTTGTAGTTTCTGCAGTTTCTCAGATAGGAATTAAACACATTCATACAAAGGTTCTCTACGGAAAGAACGGTGTTACAGAAAACGACCTGGATTTGAAGAATGTTACCAACTATAACATTACCTTCCCAATTACGGTAGAAGCTCCTAAGGGCTTTGGTGTAGTAAGCTTTGTTGTAGAAGCTACTGACCTTCTTGACCGTGTTTCAACAGAAACTTATCACGCCTACATCACAAATACAACAGTAGTAAAAACAGCTACACCAGAAATTGTATTTGACGACAGTACTGTTGGCGAAGACGGTTCAATCATAAATAATCCTGAATGGCCGGTAACCGGTTATTTAATTGGTGCAAATATTAAAGAAATTGCACTTATTCCAGAAACAGAGTTTGCAAAAGTTGAACATAAAGGCAACCTCATCAGACTTATTCCGGGAAATGCAATTGGAAGTTCAGAACCGGTTAAGGTTGTAGTAACTACAGATAAAGAAAAAGATATAGAATCAAAGCCATTGATTTTCAGATACGACAATGTATTCCCAACTCTTACTATCGATAACTATTCAGATAGTCAGGCTTTGGACGGAAATCCTGGTTTTGTAACAATAAGTGGTAAAGTAGTTTGCTCAACAGGTGTTGGCGGCGTAAGCTACAGAGTTCTTGGTGCACAGGCAGAAATGAAAGATGGCCTCATTGGAGCCGTTAAAAATATTCCTAACCCAGAAACCTTTAAGCCGGTAGCAGTTACAGAAGACGGAACCTTCAGATTCAATGTTGATACAGTTTCTTTTGGTGCCGGAATGTCTGTTGTTGAAGTTGTTGCCTATAGTGCAGGTGGAAACGAAGTTTCTAAAGGTGTTGCAGTTTCTACAGTTCCTCCATTATCAGAAGACCTTGGAAAAGCTGCAAAAGCTCCTGTAATTGCCTGGCTTGATGGATATGATGTTTATGCTGTGGGCATTTACCAGGGCGAAATGGACAGAAACTTTGAAGCATTCTCCAGAAATGATATGCAGGAAGGAACAAATCCTGTTACAGCAACCGTTACTCCACTTGATGGTGGAAAAGAAGTTACCGGAAAATACAATGCTGTAAAGAATCCTACTCTTACTGCTAATTTTGCATTGGTAGATGGTCAGACATATTACAGCGGTATGCCGGTTGTTCTTCCGTATGGAGTTTCTAAAACACCAATTACAGCTACAGTTTATATTGATACAGGTGCAGTTGTAAGTGCTGTTAATTACGAAATTACCGGTGACGAAGTTCCTGGTGGTGATGATGTACAGAGAGGATCTGTAAAGCTTACAAAACCAGAGCCAGGTGATACACGCTGGATTGCAGAAATCCCATTGAATAATCTTCCTTCACGAGTAAATCATATTGCAGTAACTGTAAAGGCTGGAACACTTGAACAGACAATTCGTGGTTCAGTAACAGTTGTTCGTTCAGTTGAAAGCTATATGATTGAAGATTCTGAACAGATATTTACCTTCCCTGGAACCGGAACCGTATTTGATCCTCAGGATGAAAACTGGGTACTCAGTCAGGGTTCAAAGTTCTATCTGTATGCAAACCTGACAGCTCCAGTTTCTGCAGAAATTGAAACAGACATGACAGGCTTGAGCCTTACAAATAACGGTAAACTCTTTGAACTTACTGCAACAAAAGACGGTACTTATAAAGAAATAAATATTCGCTTTACAGATGGTTTTGGAGATACTTATGAAACTGGCTTCCTGAACTTCCTTTCAGACTCAGAAAGTCCTGAAGTTTATTTACAGACACCTAAGCTTCATGAATGGCAGAATGATTTTGTACATCTTTCCGGTACCGCTGCCGATTCTCTTGGCGTAAGAAGCATTGAATACTCTTTTGATAAGGGCGAAACCTGGAAAGAACTCGATATTATTGTTCCACAGGAAGCCGGTAATCTTGGAGTTACCTTCAATCAGGATGTTGATATTTCTTACCTTGAAGACGGTCTTCTTTCTATAGATATAAGGGCAATTGATAATGCCGGTCATATAGCTAACGTTAAGACAGCCTGCTTTAAGGATACAACACCTCCTGTTGCAACTGTTGTAGAGCCTCTTGATGATGATATTGTAAACGGTGATAACGAGATTGTATTCAGAGTTGAAGATAACGGTGTTCTTGCTAAGGTAGAATATGTTCTTCCTGCAACCGAAGAGCGTGAAGAAATCCGCCGTGAAGTTGATTTGAATCCTCTTATTGTAACTCACATTGGTACAGAAGAGCAGCCAATAGACCCTGCAATGAACTTCATCTTTACCGATGAAGCCGGAAACTCACAGGTGCTCTCTGGCTGGCACTTTGTAATAGACAGTGAATCTGACTTGCCTAGAGCAGAAATCCACGTTCCGGAAGATATGCAGGTTATTACCCGTGACTTTACAATCTCTGGTGTTGTTTATGATGATGATGGTGAATCTACAATCTGGTATAAGCTTGATGACGGTGAGTTTATTAAGATGAACACTCCAAGCACAAGCTTCTCTATTGATGTTCCTATCGCCTCTATGACAGATAATGAGCATACTGTAGCTGTTTATGCAGTTGATAAGAATGGTGTACGAGGTCTTGAAACTGTAAGAACATTCAGAATCTCTCTAGAAGAGCCTAAGGGTGCCATTCTTGAACCTACAATTGATACTTCTGTACGAGAAGTTATATCAATTTCAGGTTATGCAAGTGATAAGAATGGTATTCAGAAGGTAGAAGTTTCTCTTGATAACGGTAACAGCTACAACGATGCCGAAGGTCAGGAAGACTGGGTATATACCTTTGATACACGCGCAATTGTGGGCGGTACACATGCGGTATTCCTTAGAATTACTGATAATTACGGTATTACAGGTCTTTACTCAAGTCTTATCAATATTGATAACAATGCTCCAGATATTTCTCTTGATTTACCTCTTGACGATTCACAGTCAACAGGTGAACTTGTATTCTCTGGCTATGCATTTGATAACGTAGAAATTACCCGCATGTACGTTACAATCAGAAATATGATTGACCCTTCTGATGCAATTGTTCGTGACCTTAAGATTCAGAACATTATTGGTGAAGTTCTTGATATTTCAGATTTGAGCAATGGTTTCTATAACATTCAGCTTACTGCTGAGGATATGGCTGGTAACAAGACAAATGTAAGCCGTAACATCCACCTTGATAAGACAATGCCACCTGCAGTTGTTGATATCCTTTATCCATTGAATGGTGAGCACAAGAATGGTCAGTTCAATATCTACGGACAGGCAAATACTTATCTTGAAAGTCCAATCAGATCTTTAAGATTGTTTGTTGATGATCTCTTTGTAAAGGAAACAGAACTCAGCTATTCAGGCTTCTTCAAGTTTGCAATTTCTCCTACATCACAAGTAAGTTCTGGTGAGTATGATGAAGACGGTAACCCAATTATGATTACTAAGGCTGATATGCAGACTGGTGTTCATACCTATCGTGTAGATGCTATGCTTGAAAACGGTCAGCAGGTTTCTTCAAGAACACAGACAATCACCTATAATACTTATGGTCCTTGGGTAACACTCGATAACTTCCTGTATGGTAACTTTGCTTTGAACAGACCTTATGTTCGTGGTACAGCCGGTTACACTATTTCTGAAGAAGAAGCAGCTCTCTTAAAGGATAAGTCTGCAAAGAAAGAAGAAAAAGAAAAGATTGCTGCAAAATCTGTAGAAAAGATTGAAATAAGCTTTAATAACGGAAAGAACTTTGAGTTCCTTTCTAAGAAAGATAGTTGGCAGTATCGTGTAGAAAATGAAGATTTGCCAGAAGGCTATCACTTTATGATTGTACGTGCAACCATGAAGAATGGCGAAACTGCAATTGAACGCTTTATTGTTCAGGTTGATAATACAGCTCCTTCAATTAAGCTTATTGCACCAACAAATGGTGGAAGCTATAACCAGGAGCTTGCTGTATCTGGACTTTCACAGGATGATGTTAAACTTGAAAGCGTAGTAGTTGCTTTGCGAAAGGGTGATAAGTCATCTTATGAGCTTCCTTCATTCGTACAGGGCTTGTATCTTGATGTAAGATTATTAGGTTCTACATTATTCGAAATTGGTGCTGGTCTTACCTTCTTTGACGATAACGTTAAGGTTCAGTTTGAATGGGGACAGTTTACACAGGCACAGAGAGACTGGTATGCTATTAATATAAGACATACAACACCAGCTCCTCAGCGTTATGGTGGTAATGTATTCGGTCTTAAGCTGCTGGCAAACATTTCTACAATACCATTCAGCTACTTCTTTGGACGTGACTGGGATTGGCTTTCTGCCAGTGTTGCAATTGGTGCTCAGTTCTCACGCTTCTCTGAAACAAACAGTGGACGCCCACAGATGCTTTCTGCAATGCTCTTCCAGCTGGAGTTCCCAAGAGTTAAGCTGCCAGACGTAAAGATGTTCAGTACCTTCTCTATGTACACCGAAGGTTCTCTCTGGTTCATCCCAACCGACGTTTCGGGTACAGTAGATATTAAGAATATAGTACCGCAGTTCTCTCTTGGTTTCCGAGTCAATGTATTCTAGCGTAGATACTGTGGAGCAAATATTGTTAGTGAAGTTAGTACTATAAGTGTTTAATTATAGTACTAGTTTTGAAAAATACGTAGTAACGGGACGCAGCGAGAAAAATAAGGGGGACCCGGCGAACGAAGTGCGGTCTGAAAGACTCGCACTGAGTGAATAGCTGGGAGATTCCTTATTTTTTCGCGTCGCTGGGACCCGTTACGAGAGTATTTTTCAACGCTATGATTCAGCTGATTAAACATTTGTAATACTAAACAAAACCCTTCTTTGCGCCGATAATCGAAGTATGACTATCTTACTCATTTTATTATCATTACTAGTACTATCTCCAGCGGTTTATGCTGATGAAATAAAACCATTATATAAATTGCCGCCAAAAATCTCGTCTTCTTTATCATTATCGAATACAAGAGACAATGAAGAGTTTCTTGTTGGGTCGGATACGGGACTTTACAAAATTACCGGGAACAATTATGTGCTTTCGGTATGGACCGGCTGCCGTGTAGATCAGATTTTTCCGGTAGAATATTTTACAAATGAGCAGGAAGCCAAAAAAGGATGGTATTTACGTACCGAAAAGGGCATTATTTATACAGAAGATTTACAGAACTTTGAAGAGCGTAACAACGGGTTGCCCTTCTTAACAATCAAAAAATATAAAGAAAAAGAAGTTGTACTTGAAAAACAGATTCAGGAGCTTAAAGATTTTTCTATTAATCCTTTGAACAGACACGAAATGGTAACCGCCACCAAAGATACAGTATTCTACAGCAATGATGACGGCAACAACTGGATAAACTTAAGCTCTATGAGTCCAAAAACTGTAGGAATGAAGGCTGTGGCTGTAGCTACAATAAACGGCGAGTCCGTAGTATTTATGGCACATCCTATTTTTGGGCTTTCTTACATAAAACCGCATGAAAAAGGCGCCCAGTGGATTGATATTTCCAGCGGATTTGAAAAAATGCCAACAATGACTTCGCCAGATGAAATTGCAGATATTCTGCCTGTAATAAGAACACGTGCGGACGGAAGTATTTACACAGAAATCTATATTTCTCAATCATACATTCCAAGAATATACAGATTAAACTGGGAAGAAAAAAAGGGCGAGCTCATTTATAAAGGCACCGAGCCTGTGGACTCAATTGAAGGTCTTACAATCATAAACAATGTACTTATGTTCACTCATCTTGAAGGACTTGGCGCAATAGATATAGATACATTAAAGAGTCCGGGGGTACCGGTTCAGTTCCCTAACTGGAATAAGGCATTTTCTGCAGTTCCGGGTATGATAAATACAGCCTGGATTCCAAAGAGCAGAAGCGGCTTTTCTCAGGGAGTTTTGCTGAGCGAATTGTGGCTGCTTTATCCGGGAACTATAAATACTCCGTATGCAGAAAAGGCTAACGGAAAAAAATGTATTTATGCTTCGGCTTATCAGTGCAGGAATCAGGAAGGTATTGATAAGTTTAAGAAAGTAATTAAAGACCGCAATATGAATGGAATTGTAATCGACATGAAGGATGATTATGGTTACCTCCGTTATGATACAAAAGACCCTTATGTTGCCGAGATGGGAGTTGTTTCTCAGTATGCGGTTGATCTGGATCATTTTATTGATGAGTTTAAAAAAGAAAATGTTTATCTGGTTGCCAGAATTGTAACATTTAAGGACCGCTCTCTTACAAAATATAAGAACGGTAAATATGCAGTGTGGGATGCAAAGCTGAACAAGCCATGGGTTGGAATCCGCGGGTATGAAGATGAAGTTGATGAAGAAGGCAACGTAACCGGACAGAAAACTCTTTATTTTGATGAAAACTGGGTAGACCCTTATTCAGAAGAAGTTTGGGAGTATAATGTTGCAGTTGCACAGGAGCTTGTACGCCGTGGTTTTGATGAGATTCAGTTTGATTATATCCGCTTCCCTACAGATGGAAGAAACCTTAACAATGTGCAGTACAGATGGCGCAACAAGGGAATGGATAAGGAAAGTGCCTTGATTTCCTTCCTTAAGTATGCGCGCGAAAATATTGATGCTCCTATTGGAATTGATATTTACGGTGCAAACGGCTGGTACAGAAGTGGTACAAGAACCGGACAGGATGCAGAAATGCTTGCCGAACATGTTGATGTAATTGGTCCAATGTTCTATCCGAGTCACTTTGAGCAGTCATTCCTGAATTATGCGCCGGCAGAAGACAGAACTTACAGAATCTATTATTACGGTTCTTTCAGGAATACAATTTTGTGCCGCAACAGAGCTATTATCCGCCCGTGGGTACAGTGCTTTTACCTTGCTGTAAGCTACGACAAAAAGTATTATGATTCAGATTATATTCGCAACGAGTTCTACGGAACAAGAGATTCTATAAACCGAGGCTATATGTGCTGGAACAATTCCGGCGAATATGGACCGACTCCGCCAGATATAAGCGATACAGAACCTTTCCCTGGAAAATCACCGGAAGCAAGCAGGGAGTTTAAAAAACCTGCAATTGGTACTACAATGAAACCACTTCATGTGAACGAACAGTCTGACATTTCTATTCTGGACAGCATTTTGTATCCGAATTATGAAGATGCAGAGGATACTGTAGAAAGCAGATATCTTCCGTTCCTGAAGATTCAGTAAACAAAGGACCTTTTATGACACCATCACAATATACTCCTGAAGAACCTATTTCTTCTATTGCAACCGCTCTTGCACCGGCTGCTCTTGGCATTGTACGCACAAGCGGAAAAGACTGCATTGAACTTGTAAGCAAAGTTTTTTCAAGACCAAAGGCATTGCTGGAAGCGGGTGGAAATACACTCGTTTACGGGTGGATAGTTGACAAGGCAGATTCAAACGATGATGGACACAAAATAGACGAGGTTATGCTTGCGGTTTATAAAGGACCTAAATCTTTTACCGGTGAAGATATGGTGGAGATTTTCTGCCATGGTGGACCTGCTGTTGTAACTGCAATTCAGAACTTAATGCTTAAGATAGGATTCCGTCAGGCGAATCGCGGTGAGTACACTTTCCGGGCATACATAAACGGTAAGACTGATTTAACACGTGCAGAAGCTGTAAAAGAAATTATTGATTCACATACAGATGCTTCGCGGTCTCATGCGGCAGGAAGACTTTCGGGGTCGCTTTTTGCAGAAATTGATTCAATTAAAAAGTTGATTATTGATACTCTTGCTTCGATTGAAGTTGAAATTGAGTACCCTGAAGATGAAGAAACGATTGCAGATACTTTTGACCGTAAAGATATTGAGCTTGCAATCAGCAGGCTGCAGAGCCTTGTTGATTCGTGGAAGGGTGAAAAGCTGTACCAGGATGGAGCAAGGGTTGTTCTTGCGGGGCGCACGAATGCAGGAAAATCATCGCTGTTTAATGCAATCTTAAAGGAAGAGCGCGCAATTGTAAGTGACGTCGAAGGTACTACCCGTGACTGGCTTGAAAGCTGGGCGAGTATAAATGGAATCCCTGTTCGTTTGTTTGATACTGCGGGGCTGCGTGAGACTGAAGATGTAGTGGAAGCTCAGGGTGTGCAGATTAGCCGGAACCTTGCGCAGAATGCAGATGTAGTGCTGTATCTGGTGGATGGAAGGGAAGGGCTGAATGAAGAGGACAGAGATTTTATTGAGAAGTGCAGGGAGCCACTGATTGTAGTTTTTACTAAGATAGATTTGATTGAGGAAAAGGGGCGTTGCGGGGAAAAACAACGTTTTGCCCCGCTTGAAGGGGAAGTGGAAAATGCCGGAGGCATTTGGAACGTGGGGAAGACTTTCCCCTCTGTAACTATATCTTCTAAGACTGGCAGCGGAATGGCGGAGCTGTACGAAAAAATTACTGCGGTTATTACTGCGGGGGTGAGTACGGAAAGGCAGCAGGCGGGGCTTGGGTCGGCAAGGCAGAAAGAAGCGGTGGCAGAGGCGCTGGAGTGTGTGAAGCATGCGCTTGTGAGTGCGGACGACAATTATACGCTTGATGCTGTTGTGCAGGATCTGGAAGATGCAATTGATTTCCTTGGCGAAGTTACCGGCGATGTTACTCCTGATGATGTACTAGGCAGCATTTTTGCGAACTTCTGTGTTGGAAAATAAAAAATCTTAGAAAAAAATAGTTTTGTTTTACTCGTGCCAGAAAGGGTGTTATAATTAATGCATTATGAAAGACATTCTGGTTATCAGGGAACAAAAAGATGCGGATGAGTCTATTCTGGGATTCATTCGAAGTACGTATGATTCTAAAATAATTGAGTTTGATGCAAAACAGGCGGAAGCTGCATGTGAAACAGAAGGAATCAGAATTATTGTTGCGTATCTGTGGAATGCAGCGGCGTCGAGTGTGGTTGAATTACGGCGAATGATTATGTACATAAAAAATGTGCATTTCTGTATTATGGCGCCCGAAGCTGAGCTTGAAAAACACAAGGATCTGCTTGAAAAAGAATATGTTCATTGCATTCAAACTCCAATGTCGGTAACTACTTTCCAGCGCGAGTTTGAGTACATGCTCAGTAAATATGAAGAGCTGCATTCATTGAATACTGCGGGTGCTGAAAGAAAGCGTTCCATTCTTCTTGTTGATGATGATCCGGTTTGTCTGCGGAACATGATGAACTGGCTGAAAAACTTTTATCAGGTGGCAGTTGTAAAAAGCGGTGCGGCCTGTATTTCTTATCTTGGTAAAACACGTCCGGATTTAATTCTTCTGGATTACGAAATGCCTGTTTGTAACGGTGTGCAGACTCTTGAAATGATTCGGAGCGAGCCTGACTATGCTGATATTCCTGTTATGTTTTTGACTGGTGTTAGTGATATGACAAAGGTAAAGGAAGCGTTAAAGCTCAAGCCACAGGGATACATTCTTAAAAACACAGACAGGGTGGATTTTTTAAATAAGGTGAGTGCTGTATTTGGAAGATAGAGTATGGTAGGCGAGGCGTATAAAAAGATTGCGAATCAGGCAAATCTTAAAAGGATTTTTGTGTTTGCTCCGTCAATGGCAATTTATCTGACAACGGAGTTTATAAGGGATATACGCAAGCTTTTCAGGGCCAGCTATGCGCACTGTAATTTTAATCTTGGAAGTTTTTCCATAAATGCATATATTCTGTTTGTAATTCTTGACGGACTTTTTGTTCTTTCTTCCCTTGCAATTTTCGGGTTTTCTCTTTTTGCTAATAAAAAATTAAAGAACAATCATTGGAATAACTTTTATTACCAGTTAGTTAAGGCTTACGGATTGTTCCTTACGTTATGTGCATTTATTGCAGTTCTTGTAACGGCACGGACCTTTGGTGTTGCAGATTTTACCTTTGCGTTTATTATAGTCACGTTAACTTCGGCCATTCTGTACATAAACAGTATTGTAACAATTACGGTGGACTCTCTTTGTTTTATTCTTTCGTTTGTGCTGATTAAGATTTTTGATATGGCGGGTTCGTATAATCCTTACTGGGCTTACATTATTGTGTTCATGCTTATTTCTACGGCAACGGCTTTTATTAAGGAACGTCATCTGCGCGAAACGCTTGAACGAGAAAGAATGAAATCTATGTTCCTTGCAAATATGAGTCACGAAATAAGAACTCCTATGAATGCAATTGTAGGAATGAGTGAACTTGCAATGGACTTTAATATAAGCGACAGTGAAAAAAATATTCTGCGGCAGATAAGGTCTTCGGGAATAAATCTTGTTGAAATTATAAATGATATTCTTGATTTCTCAAAGATTGAATCGGGCAAGATGGAAATTATGCCGCATGATTATGACCTTGTTAAGCTGATGAATGACATTATGAATGTTGTTGAAGTTCGCTTGAAAGGAAAGCCGGTTGAACTGATTCTGGAAATAGATCCGGCGCTTGCAAAGGTTTACCATGGTGATGATGTGCGGTTGAGGCAGATTTTAATTAACCTTGCGGGTAATGCTTCCAAGTTTACTGAGAAGGGAAGCATAAGGATTCGTGTTGAAGATCTGAGTAAGGTGCATGAGAGCGTGCCGCATAAAAGTTCAATTTATGACGGGGCGCAGGGAAAGGAAGGTTTGCGCTTCAGTGTTATTGATACGGGCGTTGGAATTAAAAAGGAAGATATTGGTAAACTGTTCCGTGCCTTCCAGCAGGTTGATATGCAGATGAACAGGGCTAAGGGTGGAACCGGGCTTGGACTTTCTATAAGTAAAACTCTTGTTACGCTTATGCACGGTACGATTGGAGTTGATTCGGAATATGGAAAAGGCTCTACCTTCTATGTGAATCTTCCGCAGGAAAGAGTTTCGGAAGAGACTTGTGGAGAGTTTTATAAAGCGATTTTTGAAGCGGGAGGCACTGTTCGTGAGGGCGCGGGGGATGTTAGTTCTCTCAAACAGCTTTCGTTAGCGGTGCTTAACAGCCCTGAGTTTGCAGGATTGTTTAATGAAAAGCAGGCGGTTTTACCCTTTAAGGCACCTAAGGCAAAAATCCTTGTGGTTGATGATAATGAAGTGAACCTTCAGGTTGCAGATGGATTATTACAGAAGTTTGATATTCATTGTACAAAAGCAATGAGCGGATATGAAGCTCTTGATATTTTGAAGACTCAGAGCTTTGACATTATCTTTATGGACCACCAGATGCCGGGAATGGACGGTGTGGAAACTCTTGAAAAAATCCGCGAAGCCGAAAAGGATTTGCCGGAGGAAGAAAAAAGCCTTGTAATTGTTTTGAGTGCTAATGCGGTGAACGGTGCAAGAGAAATGTTCTTGAGTAAAGGCTTTAATGATTTTGTTGCAAAGCCTGTTCAGGGTAAAGATTTTGCGGCCTGTCTTTCTAAGTGGTTGAAAAAAGATTTGATGGTGATGGTAGACAGTACTAAGGATGCTGAGATTGATGTGCCGGAAGATTTCCCTGTTTTACCACAGGATAAGCTTGATGTGAAAAAGGCTGTTGAGCTTGCGGGCGGCTTTGAAAACTGGCTTACAATTGCAAGAACGTTTGCCGGTTCTATTGCTGAAAAAGCAGAACAGATTCAGGATTATTATGAAAAGGGTGCAATAAAGGATTATACGATTCAGGTGCATGCATTAAAGAGTGCTTCCCGGATTTTAGGTGCTGAAAAGCTTTCTGAACTGGCTGCCGGTTTGGAAGAGGCTGGAAATCTTCTGCAGAAAAATGAAGAAATGCTTGAGCTGTACAGAAGTTATGGTGCTTTGCTTGAGCCTGTAAAAAATTACGGTGCGCAGGAAGAGGGTGAAAAACAGGAGCTTACAGAAAAAGAGCTTACGGAAATTATTGAAGCTATTCGGTCAGGATGTGCCAACTTTGACCTTGTTGAAGTTGAAGAAAAGTTTGCACTTTTGCAGAAGGCAAAGCTGCCGGAAAAGCTGGCAGGGAAAATGGAAGAGCTTTCTAAGGCAGTAGAAAATATTGAGTTTGAACAGGTGGAAGAGATATTAAAAAACTTTTAGGTGGGGGCGAAAAATGAAAGTACTTGTAATTAACAGTCAGCTTGAACAGAAGTATTTTGATTTGATTTCTTCAACAGCTGAAAGACTTGGTGCAAAGGTTGCTTTTTACAAAACAGAAGCTGAGATTCCTCAGTGCGATTTTGATGCAGATATTATTTACGGCTTTGCACCATCAATTGTAAAAACAAGCAAAACTCTTAAGTGGCTTTGTGTGCCCTGGGCGGGTGTTGATTCCCTTATGGTTCCGGGGTATTTTGCAAACGAAGAGTGCCTGCTTACAAACTCGGCTGGTGCGTACGGAGTTTCTATTGCAGAACATATGATTGCAATGGCTCTTATAATGATGAGGCGGCTGAACGAGTTTTTAGAGGAAACAGGAAACGGCTTGTGGTTTTCTCCGCGTCCGCAGAAGTCTTTGAAGGATTGCAGGATTACAGTGCTTGGGACCGGTGATATTGGTACAACGTTTGCAAAGCGGGTAAAAGCGTTTGAGCCTGCTGACATTATTGGCGTGTGCAGAAGCGGGAAGAGTGAGGCGGCGGTATACGATAAGGTTCTTCCAGTGAGCGAGCTTGATTCAGTTTTACCGGAAACCGATTTGCTTGCAATGAGTCTTCCGGCGACGGAGGAAACTAAAGGTATTTTATCGCGACCGAAAATTGAGCTTTTACCAGAAGGGGCCTACATCATAAATGTTGGACGCGGTTCTGCTATTGATGAAAATGCACTTGCTGATAATCTTGATAACGGACATCTTGCAGGAGCTGCTCTTGATGTTTTCCAGACTGAACCGCTTCCGCAGGGTGACAGATTGTGGCACACTAAGAATCTTTTAATTACACCGCACGTTGCAGGAAATATGACACTTCCTTATACAAAGCAGAAGAATGTAGAAATGTTTCTTGAAGATTTGAATAATTTTATTGAAGGAAAACCGTTGAAATATCTTGTAGACAGGAAGCTTGGATATTAATCTTTTTATGCAAAAAAAACCTCTCCATCCATGTGAATGGAGAGGTTTTAATTATTTTATTTTAATCATTAAACCTTGAACTTATCAATCTGGCCGCCGATTTCTTCGATAGATGACTTCATATTTTCAGAAATCTCGCGAAGGGCGACTCCGGTTATCTTAATCTTTTCTGCATCAAGAGTCATTTCTTCAACGCTTGACTGCATAATTCCGGTTGCATCCTGAAGGTTTCGAACTTCTTCGAGGATTGCCTTATTTCCCTGTGACATTTCTACGCTGGCAGTTTTAACTTCGATTGTAGAATCGTTCATTGAGTGAAGGGCATGTGAAATCTGCATAGAACCAGTGTTCTGCTCTTCCATTGCGGCCTGAATCTGGCGTACAAGCTGTTCTGTATCTGTAATTTTATTTGTAACAGACTGGAAGGCTTTGCTTGATTCTTCGGAAGCAGAAACTACATTATCAATAGAAGCTTTAATATTGTTCAACTGATAACCGATTGTTTCTGACTGTGAAGATGAAGTTTCGGAAAGCTTACGGATTTCATCAGCAACTACAGAGAAGCCTCGTCCTGCATCTCCAGCGTGAGCAGCCTCAATTGCGGCGTTCATGGCAAGAAGGTTTGTCTGTTCGGCAATTGCGGCAATTACAGAGTTTGCATCCTGGAGGGTTTCACTCTGGTCTTTAATGTCTTCGATGATTGTGTTTACGTTCAACTGCATCTGAATACCAGTCTGAGCGGAAGTTGCAAGACCATCGAAGGAAACTGACATTTTTTCCATTGAGTCGTTTACAGACTTAATGTTTCCAATCATCTCTTCAATTGCGGCAGAAGCATCTGAAACCTGCATAGACTGTTTTTCAATCATGTGGCCAAGAGATTCAATGTTGCTTGCAATTTCGTTTACGGCACCAGCTGTCTGCTGTACAGATTTAGACTGATTGTCAATCTGGCTGTGAACTGAATCAATACTTGTAAGGATTTCTTCAATAGAGGTTGCAGTATTCTGAGTTGAACTGTCGAGCGCTGCACCTGCATTTCCAAGTGTATCGCGTGATTTTTTAACCTGTGCAATAATAGTCTGGAGCTTTTCGGTAAACTTATTAAAGCCGGTAACAACATCACCAATTTCATCATTAAGCTTGATATTGATTCGTTTTGTAAGGTCTGCATCGCCGGTTGAAATATCGTTGATTGTTGTTTTAACGAATCCAAGAGGTTTGATAAGGAATGAAATAAGAATCATACTGCCGACAATTACAATTATAATTGCAGCAATGACGGAGATAATAATGATATTGGTAACTCTGTAAAGGCTGTCATAGTATTCTTTGTAAGGAACGGCACAGACAACTGACCAGCCGCTTTCGTCGCCAACAGGCATATAAGCTACAGCCTTTTTCTCGTTTGAAAGAGGGTCAATTTCGATCTTATAACCGGTTTCTCCTGCAATTACAGACTCCATCATCTGATCCCACGGAGTTTTTGGAGTATTATCATCAGTAGTAACCTGACCACCATTTTGCATTGCATCAATATCTTCCTGTGTCATACCGTCATAAGTAGTACGACCGATTGGCATTCCTGAAGTTGTAGAAATGATTAATGGATGAGAGTTTTTACCAATGATGATTGATTCAGAAAGATTGTAAACATCATTGCCATTAACGATTGAAGACAGAATACCTATAGCTTCGCGGCTGTTGCCTTCGCCATAAACAGGTATACAATAGAACATTAATGTATCATCACTGTCTGTTTCCATCATATAGCTTTTTGGAAGAGGGTCAATTACAACTCGTTTTCCAGAAATGGTCTGAATAAAGAAGTCAATTGTAGAAACATCTACATAAGTTCCGTCCGGGCGGATACAAAGACCTTCTTTGCTGTAAAAAGCAAGGTTTTCAAAGTGAACAGGGTCTGATTTTGCAATTGCTTCAAGCTGAACGGTTTTCTGTTCCAGAGAAATGGATTCATCGCGGATATAAGGAAGCGCGGCAATACATTCCAGAAGATAGAACTCCTTTTTGTTTACATCCTGCAAAATACGGGCTGATTTCTGGGCATTCAATTTCATAATCTGTTCTGTATTTGTGGAAATTGATTTAGCCAGTTCACGCCTTGCTAAAAGTCCAATTGTAACTACGGCAAGATTGATTAAAATAACTACGAAAATAATAATTTTGAATTTTAATCCTAAACGCATTAAAACCTCCTGAGGTATTACTATAATTGTAGTTCAGAATTTGAGATTTGTAAATTTAAAAAAAATGAGTCGAAAATGTGGAAAAACAGGGGTAATTACTTCTTTTTTCCGCGCAGCATGAACAGTTTTGCGCCCCGAACTATTGGTTTTATGTACCATGGAGAGAGTGCTTTATCTGCTTTTTTGAGCATTTCGCGTATTGGAATGCTTTGAGGGCAGTGTTTTTCGCATTTACCGCAGCCAATACACTCAGAAGCAAAGGCAGAATCCCTTCGGAGGGCGGTTGTCTGGAAATAATCGAACATACCAGAGGATTTTGATTCGGAATACATAAGGTTCCAGCCGCGGAAAATGCCCGGAATATCGATTCCTTTTGGACACGGCATGCAGTAACGGCAGCCTGTACAGCCAACCTTTTCTGTGCGCCTGATTTCGGCAATAATCTGGTCGATAAAGGCAAAATCATCAGCTGTAAAATGGTTGACGGTGGCCTGGTCTGCAACGCGGCAGTTTTCCTGTACCATTTCAAGGCTGTTCATGCCGGAAAGTACGCAGGTTACTTCGCTCTGATTGTAAAGCCAGCGGAAGCCCCATTCGGCAGGTGACCATCCGCGGGGATTTGCGGCAATCATCTTTTTTGCAGATTCGGGGAGAAGGTTTACAAGCTTACCGCCACGTAACGGTTCCATAATTATTACGGGAATGCCCTTTGCGGCGGCGACTTTTACACCGGCTTCGCCAACCTGCGAAACCTTATCGAGGTAGTTGTACTGAACGAGGCAGACTTCCCAGTCGTAATCGTCAAGAATCTTTTTGAACATTTCTGTTGTGCCGTGGAAGGAAAAACCGATGTTCCTGATTTTGCCTTCTGCTTTTTTCTGTGCAATCCAGTCTTCTATGCCGATTGATTTAAGGCGTTCCCACTGAGCGTAATCAGTGAGATAATGCATGAGGTAATAATCGATGTAATCGGTGCGGAGGCGGGAAAGCTCTTCGTTAAAGCAGCGTTCAACGGCGGCTATGCTGGACATAAGATATTGAGGAAGCTTTGTTGCAATATTGATTTTCTGGCGTAACTGGTTTCGCTCCAGGATTTCGCCGAGAGCTGCTTCGCTGCCGGAATAGATGTAGGCGGTATCAAAATAATTTACACCTGCGTTGTAAGCAGCAAGGATTTCTTTTTCTGCTTTATCTAAATCGATGCGGCCGGCTTTTGTGGTAAAGCGCATGCAGCCGTAGCCCAGAAGAGAGATGTCCTGATTTTTTTTATTCTTGCGATATTGCATAAAGTAATTATAGGGAATAAACAGTGTGTTTGTCTACGATACGTGGGTAGGATAGTGATGTTGGTTGTGATAAAGTGAGATTACATAAAAGAACGCGCGTTAAACTAAAAAGGATGAATTGAAAATCTTTAGATTTTCAATTCTCCAATTTTGCAATTCTATGAAACGCTGCGCACTGCTCGCGTTTCTTTAAACACAGGAGGTACATTATTTATGATAGATAACTATATTACGGGGAGCGTGATTAAAAGTTTACGCGAAAAGAAAAAGATGACGCAGGAAGAGCTTGCAGAGAAAATCTTTGTGACTGGTAAGGCGGTGAGCAAGTGGGAAACGGGACAAGGATTTCCTGACATCAGCCTGGTGGAGCCGCTGGCAAAGGCGCTTGATATTTCGGTGATTGAGCTTTTGTCGGGAGAGTGCATTCAGAACCGGAACAGAGTTTCGAATATGTTCAGAAGCAAGTTTTATGTTTGTCCGGTTTGCGGAAATGTAATACGGACAATCGGCGAAGCAATGATAAGCTGCTGTGGGATTACGCTACCACCCTTGGAGGCGGAAGAAGATGATGAACACCAGATTATGGTGGAATCGGTTGAGGATGAATATTATGTTCATCTGGAACATCCGATGAGTAAGGAACATTATATTTCGTTTATTGCGGCAGTGTCGGATCAGGGCGTGCAGTTTACAAAGCTTTATCCGGAGCAGACGGCGGAGGCACGGTTCAAACGGGCGCGTGTGAGATATATTTATGCGTATTGTAATCATCATGGATTATTTTTGAAAAAGGTTTAAAATACATCTGAGGAAAAAAAGATGAATCGAGAATTATTTAAAAAAGTTTATGTTGATTACAAACCGCGTGAATAACAGGTTGATGAAGGTAAAGGTTTTATTCCAGATTATTGGATTGATGATGAAAATCCACTGGGAGTGGTGGAAGAATATGTACGGAAAATGATATAATCATTTTATTATGGAAACTTTGACAACAAAAATCTTGCCTTTCGAAATGAACAATATTCCTTTTATACTTGATGTGGTGGTGCCTATGTGGAGTCCGCCGATTGGGGATGAAGAGTTCAGACGTTTTGATGTGGAATATATTCTGCGTAATAATTTTTTTGAAAATACACTTCATTATGAGTTAGTTGAACATAACGAGCAGACAGGTTCGGACGAGTTTTGCGCAGCTGCCTTTTTTGCAAGAAAGGGAGATGTGTGCAGGGCTGAAGAATGGTTTGCGGTTGAATCGAAAAAATATCCTGAAGAATTAAAAAGGGCTTCCATCATGAGCAGGGAATATATTGAAGAGATGGACAGAAAGACCTTTGACATGATGAATGAGGATGACATCAAGCTGACTCTTTATGTAAGCCGGAAACGCGGTTGTGGTTCAAGGCTGCTGAATGAACTTTGTGAGCAGTTTAAAGAAAAGGGGTATAAAAAGCTTTATCTCTGGACTGATTGTGAATGCACCTGGGAATGGTATACTGAGCATGGCTATGAGCTTGTGGAGCAGGGTGTTTATAAACCCTTTAGTAGCGAGAAGGAAGATTACAGAACTTTTGTTTTTAGAAAGGAGTTGTAAGAGATGGCTAACAAATCTCAAGTTTATTTATTCGGACAGATTTTGGGAACACATTCGTTTTTGCTGAAGGATGGATTTTTGCAGCCAGATGAGTATGCAGAAATAAAAGAACAGTATTTTCTTCCAGGCGGCGAGACGGGAACTGCGGCTACAGTTTTGAGTTCACTTGGAGTTTCGGTGACAATGGATGGCACCTGGATTGGAACGCAGGTAGCACCGATGCTCAAGGAGTTTTATAAAAACAAAAGTGTGGATTTATCACTTTTGCATTATATGAAGGATGATGCGGGCGTAATGGATTATGTTGTAATTGCAGGACTTGTGCGTTCACCGATGGGAAGATTCCAGTCGCTGTTTTCTTCGGGGAAACGATGGTGGAATGTGCCGGAAGAAAAAGATATTGCGGGCTGTAAGGTTGCAGCGGTGGATCCATTTTTTGGAAATGAGTCTCTGAAGGTGATGGAGCTTTGCGGTAAGCTTGGAGTTCCGTATGTTACGATTGATTGTCCGCATGATTCGCCTTTGCACAAAAATGCGGCTGTGAATGTTGTTTCGAAAGAGTGTACCAGTCAGCATTATAAGGGAATGAATGCTGAAGAAATTATGAAATTGATGCAGAATGAAACAGACGGGCTCACGATTATAACGCAGGGCGGCGGCGAAATGCTTTATGCGAGAAAGGGTGAACAGATTCATAAAATGAAGCCGTTTAAGGTTGAAGTAAAAAGTACGCTTGGTGCGGGAGATACCTTTAAGGCTGGCTGCGTGTATGGTCTGCTTAAAGGAATGAAGGATGACGAGCTTGTACGGTTTGCAAGTGCGTGTTCGGCAATTGCAATTTCGAGGTTTCCGCTGCCATTGAATCCGCCGAGACTGGAAGAGGTGAAAAAGTTGTTAGGTGGAACAAACAGATAAAATCAGCTGTGGAATAATTATGGGGAAAGAATTGAAAACACTTTATGTTTCGGATTTGGATGGGACGCTTTTGAGGTCGTGCGAGAGGACGAGTGAATATACTAACAGCGTTATAAACAGGCTTACTGAGCAGGGGATGATTTTTTCGTATGCAACGGCCAGGTCTTCGGTGACGGCAAAAAAAGTTACGAAGGGGATGGATGCGAAAATACCGATTATTGTTTATAACGGGGCGTTTATTCTGGATAACGATACGGGCGAGATTATGCTTTCGAACTTTTTTGGTGGGGAAATTAACAGTGTTGTTGAAGAATTAGTTGCGGCAAAAATCTACCCGATTGTGTATTCGTATATTGACGGGAAGGAAAAGTTTTCGTTTGTGCGGGGGCTGATAAATGATGCAACGAATCAATTTGCGGTAAGCCGTAAAGGGGATATACGGTACAACTGTGTGGACACGCCGGAAGAGTTGAAGCGCGGGGAGATTTTTTATTTAACGTGTATTGATGAGCCGGAAAAGCTTTTGCCATTTTATGAAAAGTATAAGGATAAATATCATTGTGAATATCAGAAGGATATTTATTCGGGGGAGCAGTGGCTTGAAATAATTCCGGCGAAAGCGTCGAAAGCAAATGCAATAAAGCAGCTTAAGCAATATCTAAAATGCGACCGTGTAGTTGTGTTTGGTGACGGGAAAAATGATATTGATATGTTTGAGCTTGCGGATGAAAGCTATGCAGTTGAGAATGCGCACGCTGATTTGAAAAAGTTTGCAACGGGAATAATCGGGGCAAATGATGAGGATGCAGTGGCGCACTGGCTGGAAGAGAATGTGAAAAAGACAGTGTAAAAATCAGGGCAGGACGAATAAGTTAGAGTTCTTTTACGATTTCTTTGCAGAGCATGATGAGGTTGAAGCGGATTCCTTCGCGGGTGTTCCATCCTCTGTGATTCCATTCTTCGGATGCAACATCGTCGCCGCCGTAAATGAGGGCACCGTAATCAAAGCCGCGGAACTGGGCTACGGCAATGCAGCCGGACTGTTCCATCTCTACAATTTTGGCATCTTCACTTTTGCGCAGTTCAACCTTTTCGGGGGTTTCGCGGAAGAGGGCATCAGTTGTCCAGCAGAGGCCGCGCAGATAAGGAACATTGCATTTTTCCAGATATGAGGCAATTTTATCGGTGACTTTTTTGTCGGTATAGATGAAGCGGGAAGGGGCAACGTAATGATACGAAAAGCCTTCATCGCGGATTGCACCGTCTACAAGAAGAAGCTGACCTACTTTGATGTTGCGGTCAAGAACTCCGCCGCCACCACAGAACATTACTTTTGTAACTCCAAATGCATAAAATAAATCAAGGTTGCCGCCGCAGGAAGGACAGCCTACCTGACCGAGAACGATGAGAACATCCGGGTCTTTAACAAAACGGTAAATTGTAAAAGGATTTTCGCCGCCAACTTCGTAATAGGATTCGAGTTCGCCGTTTTCCTTGAGCTTATTTATGGCTTCGGGGAAAAAGGTGATTATCATCCTGTGAGAGTCGAACTTTTTGTCTACGAGATTTGCGGGATTGAGCTTTGCTGTTTTTTCTGTGTCAAACTCCAGAATTGGTATATCGTTCTTTAATATCATGGGGAGAGAATAACATGTATTGAAGAAAAGGGCAAATGGAAGTTATAATTTATGTATGGGGGATAAGATGAAAAAAATCATTTTAATGCTTTTGGTTTTAGGGGCTACTATCAATCTTTTTGCACAGGATTTGAGAAAAATTAATATTGATGATTATAAGCTTGATGCCAAAATCACTTCTACTTTAATGAATGAAACAAAAAATATGTACCTGCATATCTATCAGGAAAATAATGAAATATATGTGTTAGGCTGGTCTAAGGACGGAAAAATTGCTTATGTTGAAAGAAGGCTGATTGACGGGAGAGGCGGTCATGATCTTCTTTTTACGATACTGGATTTAGTTGAAGATGAGACGATTTATACAAAAACAATAAAATGGTATGACGATGATGATGAAGAAAGTCCGGTAGCGCCTTTAACATTTAAGGAATGCCTGAATAAAAATGCCGTTGAGTTCAATAAGGAGCTGGCAAAAAATAAAATCATTCTTGAGCTTGTAAGAGTGTTGCCTTTCCCGGCGGCAGACAGCAGAAAGAATGCGATTAATTTTGAAATCAAAATGATTAAAAAAGATGTGAACGATTTTGGTCTGGAAGAAATGAGTTATAATATTGTCGCAAAGAAAAATAATGAGTCTAAAATTGTGAGCAAAATTACAGATAAGGTTTGCAGCTTTGTTATGCCGACCGGTTATTTGAAAAGTCCGTATGAAAACAGAATTGCTTTAATTGTGGCCGATGCAGAGTTTGTGTATGAAGGCTGTGAAGTATTTGTGAACTTTTATGGATGTAATGTAAATAGTGGATTTCATTGAGATAATTCACAAAGCTTCTGGATGAAATATTTTCAATAAGAATAGTCTGTGATTCTTTTTTTACGATTCCAAGTTCGAGTTCTTCGGAAATGATTCTGTTGATTATTTGCTGACGTTCTTCGGTTGGAATAAAAACTTCTATGTTAGTCTTACCAAACTCTTTTTTGAAAAACTCTTCTTTCATTGTAAAGATGGTTCCGATAAGGCCGGTGCGTTTGTAGCCCATTTTTTCGGCATACTCACGGGCTGCCCTGCGGAATACTGATTAAAGGAACATCGCTGATTTTTTCGAGGCGGGCTTTGAGGCTTTCGTAAACGATGTGCATTGTGTTTGCGGTGAGTGCAATTATCTGGCACTTACATTTAAGAAGATTTTCGATTTTTTCCCAGAGATAGTTTTCGAGTTCATCGTATTGTTTTGTAGTAGACGAGTGTGGATTCGGGACCGGTGCCGCCGATGAGGCCGAGTTTTTTCATGGGGTGCTTCTGTGGGAAAAAATACACTCAGGATGAAAGTCCGGAGTGATGTGGTAATTCTAGTGATATGTTGGCGGAAGGACAAGTTGGGGCGTTGCGGGGCAGCGCAGATTGAGTGTTTTATTTTTACCGTTGAATGGGAGATATCTGCGCTGGCAGTTTCGTAAACGAAACTGCGTTCACTTTAAATTGGTTTGTTAAGGAGCCCCGCTTGGGTGGGTAGGCCGCAACGGAGTGCGGGCGTAGGGCGGGGCTCCGCCCTCCTTGGATAATATAGCTATAAATATTTTAATTGTCTATTTTAGATTTTGGTATTATCTTTGGGGTATGGAGATTCAGATTAGAAGTTATAACAGGGATTTTTTTTCGGTGGGGTTTCCGAGTGGGTTTGATCAGGCGGTTTTGGATTGTGTGCGCAAGGTTCCGGGGAGGCAATGGAATGGCAGGGAGCTTGTGTGGCTTGTACCGAATGACAGGAAATCGGTTGGGGCGCTGCTGGAAAATATCTGGAGGATTGGAAGTTTTAATGTGGGGGACTCGATGGCGGATGGAAACTCGATGGAGAATGGGAACTTAATGATGAGTGGGGACTTGATTGGGACACGTGGAAACTTGAAAGTGAGTGGGGATTTGATTAGTGCGGCGGACGCGGTACATGATTCGAATGGTGAAGCGGCTGAGATTGAGAGGGATTTGAAAAAGGTGTGCGAGCTTTTGAAGGTGCGGAATTACAGCGTGCAGACGGTTGAGCGGTACTCGAAATGGGTGAGGGAGTTTCTGAAGTTATACGGGACTAACAAAGGGCAGAAGGAAATCAACGAGTTTTTGACGATGCTGGCGGTGAAGAGGAAGGTGAGTGCGTCGACACAGAATCAGGCGATGGCGGCTCTGCTGTTTTACTTCAGGTTTGTGAAGAGAGAAAATCCGGTGGAGCTGGCGTCGGTGGTGCATGCGAAAAAGCAGCGAAGGATTCCGGTGGTGTTCAGCAGGGATGAAGTGAGGCGGGTGATTGAGTTTATGCCCGAGGATAAGCGGTTATGTGCGGAGTTGCTTTACGGAACGGGGATGCGGTTGAATGAGCTTCTTGAGCTGAGGGTGCTGGATGTGGATTTTGACAGAAATGAGATTATCATCAGGCATGGGAAGGGTGACAAGGACAGGTATGTGATGCTGCCGCAGAAGCTGGTGCCGAAGTTGAAAAAACAGGTGGAGCTGGTGAGTGCGCTGCATAAGATGGATGTTGAAGATGGCTGGGGGCGCGTGGAATTGCCTGGGAACATTGCGATGAAGTACGCGGGCGCGGAGAAGGAGTTGAAGTGGCAGTGGCTTTTTCCGCAGAGGAACAGGTGGGTGAATAAATCGACGGGTGAACAGGGAAGGTGGCATCTGGACGATTCCCTTTTGCAGCGGGCAGTGAAGCAGGCGGTGATTCTTGCGGGGGTAAATAAGAATGCGAGCTGCCACACGTTCCGTCATTCGTTTGCGACTCATCTGCTGGAAAACGGTTATGACATCAGGACTGTGCAGGAGCTTCTGGGGCATAGTGATATCAAGACGACTCAGATTTATACCCATGTGCTGAATCGCGGTGGCAACGGTGTGGTGAGTCCGTTGGACAGGTTGATGGAGTGAAGGATTTGGGTGGTGATACTTGTTGGTGGCACTTGTTGGTGACGGGGGCACTTGATGGGAGTGGGGTACTTGTTGTTGGGCGCGGGTCTTACACGGATACGGAATGTTGGGTTTACTGCGTATCCGTGTAAGATACTAGATATTTTCGTAATGTGTGGTATTATATAGTTATAGGTGGATTCGGAGATTCTTACCGGGAAAGTGAGAGGCGAAGGAAGAAGCTTTGAAGGATGGGGAGAATTGTTGTTATGGCGACAGGCCACTGGCCTGCTTTTTAGAAAAAAAATGAAAAAAACGTTTATATATTTTACAATACTTTTATTAAATTTTTCTCTATATGCACAAAGTATAATTAAATTAAATAGTGGCAAAATAAACGAAGAAAATATTTATATTGTGGAAGATGAATTAAAAATATTATCGTCAAAAGAAGATGCTGAATTCTATATTGAAAAAACATTTCAATATTTACTTCAAAATTTAAATAAAAATGGATTTTATTATGAAGTTCTTCGTAAAAAAGAAAATTATTCAGTTCAATTATTTACAAGGAAAGATGGAACAAAAAATATTGTATATTTAAATTTCTTCATTCTTGATTATAAGGCTGAGTATTTTAACACAACACAAGTTGTTGTTTGGGATGGAGGAACTAATTTTTGGCATATTTCATTTGATATTCAGAAAGAGAATTTCTATGATATTTGGATAAATGGATTTTAATAAAAAATTAGATAGAAAATTTAAGAAAGCAAGTCAAGCTTGCTTTCTTAAATGAAATTGAACTTTAGGGTTTACGCAAGGTAGCGGTAGTACGCGGCTTTACGCCGCTTAGGAAAAGTATAATAATAGAAGCGTACGCTTCAAATGGTTGTACAGAATTTTCGTAAAAAAAAAGGAGTTAAGAAATCTAATTCTGTATAAGAAATATTTTTGCCATAACAAAGGTTCGTAGCCGACAGGCAGTCAAGCTGCCTGCGGTACAACCAGTTGTTATGGCGACAGGCCACTGGCCTGCTTTTTTAGGAAGGAAAAATGAAAATTAAATTTTTTTGTATTCTTTTTCTTGTAGTATTTTTAATTTCAAGTTGTTCACAGTCTTATGGTACTTATAGTACAGATTACAATTCCTCGTTAGATTACAATGGCCTATTTGATAAGTCAGAAACGTCTATTACAACATCCTCTGTCAACCTTAGTGATGGAAATTGGATTTTTAAGAAAACATATGTGGGAAAAACCCACCAACCGATAGAAAGTACATATACACTAGGAAATGATAGCCTTACTTATTATTTCATATCTTTGAAAATAGCTGATGTACAAGAATTAACCGTTACTGGTGGATATATAATTACGACAAAACAAAAACACAGGTCAGAAACAGAAATGGATTCGCAAAATAAACACCGTTATGATTCATTTGCAAAAACCCATGGAAAGAATTTGACTTGGGAAAACAATACTTTAATATCAGAATATTCTTCTTCATATGAAACCCTGAATGATTTGTGGGTTACAGATGCATTAAATCTTGCAAAATCATCTTATGGAATTGCAAAAAAGAACAGTAGCGGAACTAAATATTTTGTAACATACAGAAACGGAGATAATGATAATTACTATTTTGAAAAAATAAATTAAAAATTCATTCTAATAAAACTTACATTTTCAAATAAAATTAGGTTTTAGGGCTTGGACGAAGAAGCAGTAGTACGCGGCTTTACGCCGCTTGAAAAATAAATGTTAATAGAAGCGTTGCTTCAAAAATTTTACAGAATAATTCTTAAAGAAAAAAGGAATTAAGAAAGCTAATTCTGTATAAGAAATATTTTTGCCATAACAAAGGTTCGTAGCCGACAGCGGGTCAAGCCCGCTGCGGTACAACCAGTTGTTATGTGGATTGCCCACTGGGCAACAGGAAAAAAAATAATACATATGAAATTTAGAAAAAAGTATTTATACATTTTGATAATCATTTTTTCACTTTCATGTTGTTCAAAAAGCAAATTATTAAATATACAGGATAAAAAATTTTCATTTAATGAACAATCTTTTGAAAAAAGTTATAGCGTTAATGATGTTTTAAATTCCTTTAATATAGAAATAATAATACCTGAAGGAATTTCTATTAATGCTCTCCCTAATGGTTCATTATTAGTTGTAATAGAAAATCAGGATGGAGAAAATGAAGAAAATATTTTAAATAAAGGAAAAATTGAACAATATTATTATTCTTCATATGAAGAACGAACAATATCAAGAATTGTATATAAAACAGTAGATTTAGGAAAATACAAAAAAATTAAGAAAATAAAGGTTTTAGTAAAAGAACCATTTTGTTTACCTGAATCAGCTATTTTAAATATTACAAATTTAAGTTCAGCTTTATTTTTTGAAAGCAACTGATGTAATATATAAAAAAAAATTATTATAACACATAACAAAGTTTCAAAGCCGACAAACCGGTCAAGCCGGTTTGCGGTTTAAACAGTTGTTATGCTTACACGCCACTGGCGTGTTAAATAAGGAGATAAAAAAAAGTAATGGAACGCGGAAATATTGATGTAAACAAACCTGTAGAAAATCCAAAACTGATTGAATTTTTAGACAAAAGAAATCAGATATCTCCACAGGATGAAGGTTGGGATTCTCTTATGAATAATATTCTTCAGTACATAGCTGAAGAAGGAACTTTTCTTGCAGTAACGCATTTTGATAAAAGTAATATCCATAACAATGGAGACGGTACTTCCACAATACAAAAAGATACAGTTATTCAGTTTGAATCTCTTTCAACCAATGATGGAAAAACTTATTTTCCATTTTATACTGATTGGAAAAATCTTAGAGATAATCCAAATCACAGTATTGGTGAAATTGAAACAATGATTTTAACATTTGAGGATGTTTATACATTTTCAAAGAAAAATACTGGAGCAGTATTAAACCCTTTCAGCCATAATTTACTTTTAGAAAACTCTCTTTTAGAAAATATGAAGAAAGTTCTTGATGAACGAAATAACAGCCATAGATCTCAAATTGAAATTAAACAAGACACTAAAGTAATGCTTGGTGAGCCAAAAGATTATCCGATTACTATGGTTGAAGCAATTAAGAATTATGCAAAAACAAACGATAATATCAAAAAAATTTTTCTTAAGTTGATGCTTATGGAAGGAAAACAAAGTTTCCTTTTAATTGTTGATTTTAAAGGTGATAGAAATATAATTTTTGATCAACTTTTTCAGGTTGCCCAGCAGTATATTCCTAAAGAAATGTTTCTTTATGTAATTCCATATTCCGAAGAGTTTGGAAAAAATGCAGCAGATAATAAGCCTTTTTATGAATTGAAAAAAACTGGTTTCTTGGGATTATTTAAGAAATAATTCTGAAAAATTGATGTTGTTATAGTAATTGTAATGCCCTAAAGGTTTTAAAAAGCATAACAAAGGTTCGTAGCCGACAGCGGGTCAAGCCCGCTGCGGTACAACCAGTTGTTATGTGGACGCCCGCACTGGGGCGCTGTTAGTAGGAAAAAAATGGAAGATTTTATTGGTTATACAATTAAAGAAAAATTCGATTTTTTATTATCAATAACTTTGATGCCGGCTATATGTTTGATAGCATTAATCTTAAAATTCTTTCCTAAAGCTATACCTCTATTTCTTTTATTTACAACAATTTTTTATGTTAAAGAAAAAAGATTTGTTTGGAATACATATAAAATCGAAAACAATTCCTTAATTGTTAGAAAGATTACTAAAACACAAACTTTCAATTTTGATATGTTAGAAAAAGTATTAGTAAAAAAACAAGTGTTTTCTTTTATATTTCCAAGTGAAACAGTTTCAATTCATGTTGATAAAAAAACAACGGAAATAATTGAATACTTTTATAAAAATTATATTGAAGCAATTTATAAAAAAAAGTTTTCAGAACTTGATGAATCAAAACGATTAATTAATATTGATGAATCAGCTACAAAAAAACATAAAAGACAAGGCTTAATCATCATATTTTTAATTTCAGTATTATGCAGTATTGATCTAATTATAGAACGAACTAATGATTTAGCAATTTATATTTTTCTGGCAATTTCAGTTTTTTGTTCTGTAATGAGTTTTGTGGCATTTCTATTGTCTTTTACAAAGAAAAAATATTCTTCTCTTGAACAAGAATATATTGATAAAAATGGGTTTCATCTTCTGAATCAATTTATACCATTTTCTGAGATTGAAGAAATGGTTAGAATAATAAAAAAATGGGGTATAATAAAATTAAAAATAAAAACTAAAAATACAGAGGAATATGAAATATCTACGTTTGGCTTTGACGGTGACATTTTATATGAAATGTATTTACAGAAAAAAATAAACACATAACAAAGGTTCGTAGCCGACAGGCAGTCAAGCTGCCTGCGGTACAACCAGTTGTTATGCTGACACCCGCATTGGGGTGCTTAAGAGAAAAAAATGAAAAAAAAGTATTTATTAATAGTGATTTTTTCTTCACTTCTTTTTATGAATTGTAAACAGAACAGAGATCAATTATTTGAAAAAATGATTAATTCTGCATCAAAAAGAAAAGAAAAAGTCTACCTATCATTTACTGATGTAAATCATAAATCAGGAAATAAATATTATGATTATATAATCAATTCAAAAGGAATTAATCTTGATTATTACTATAAATGGGCACTTACAAATCAAGAAACAAATTTTGTATTTGAATTAATGAACTGTGAATTAACAACTGGTGATTTGGCTTTAAGTATATTGTGGGATAGATTTAAATTTAATGATGAAAATATTGAAGAATTATTTCCTGTAGAAATTGTTAGCGAATATAGAAAAAGCGGAAGTTCTACTTTATATAAATGGATTCAAGAAGACTTAAATCATAGAATTTATATAACAAATAAAACTATGGAAATTATCTTACAAAAAGAAGGCATTAATCATGAGATAAATATAAATGAAATCAAACAAAATATTTTGAAAAATTATGTAAAAGGAAAAGATTACATAATAACTTGTGAGTTTCTACGATATGGACCTACAATTGCAGGCATAGCATGGCCTAAGTATTATTTGTGGGTAAACATTTTCAATCCAGAATCTTATCAACTTATTGTAAATGGAGCGATAAGAGTAGCGTTGATTGAGGATGAAGAAGAAACACAAGAACTTGATATAACGGATTTTATCATATTTGATAAACAAAATATTGCAGAATTTGAAAAAGTATTTCCGCATGCCGTTGTAGAAAGAATTGCATACCGAAATGATATAAAATATTAGCATAACAAAGGTTCGTAGCCGACAGGCAGTCAAGCTGCCTGCGGTACAACCAGTTGTTATGACGACAGGCACACTGGCCTGCCCTTTTTTAAAGGAAGAAAAATGAAAAAAAGTATTTCAGTTTTATTTCTTTTTATATTTTCAATATTATCATGGATAATTTGGATAATCGAAGTAAATCCATTTATTACAAACACTTGGGATTGGATAGATGAAAAAAGAATAACATTTGTTATTACCCCTATTTTGTTTTTACTTTGGGCTTATTTTTCTCGGCTAATTACAAGAATTCCAAGAATTATTATTAATTTAATTATATTTTATATATTTTTTGAAATTTTATTATGTCTGATTATGATTGCACATATAGCAGGGCCAAGTGGAGTATTAATTATATTTTCGCCCCTTAGATTTTTGCTTTACAAACCTATTTCGCTTATACTTATTTCTCTGTTTTCATTTGGTTTTAATTTTTGTTCATTTAAATTAAATAAAATACAGCTTTCGCGAAAAGAATTGGTAATTCTTTATTTTTCTTTTTTTTCTGTTCCACTTTTTATGTTTCTGATAAGTTGTATTTTTAATTTAATAAAAGCTAATGATTGGATTATTGGCTTTTTTGGTTTTAATAATATGGATTCAATATTGTGGTTTAAATCTGGTATAATAATTCCAATTTCCTTTATATATGAAGGAATAATTCTATTAAGGAAAAAGAATATTTCAGAAAGCAAGTCAAGCTTGCTTTCTGAAATGAAATAGAACTTTAGGGATTGCGCAAGGAAGCAGTAGTACGCGGCTTTACGCCGCTTAGGAAAAGTTTAATAATAGAAGCATACGCTTCTAATGGTTGTACAGAATTTTCTTAAAGAAAAAAAAATAAGAAAGCTAATTTTGTATAAGAAATATTTTTGTCATAACAAAGGTTCGTAGCCGACAGCGGGTCAAGCCCGCTGCGGTACAACCAGTTGTTATGTGGATTGCCCACT
>JAEETM010000135.1 GCA_016290335.1 Treponema sp.
GTTCATAAAAGCTGAAGTCTCCACCAGTTCCTTCAACATCACCATAACCATTGATTACCCTTTTTACTCGTTCTGCAGTAATTGATTCTGCGTAGTCCATCATTTCTATTAAGATAAACTTACGGTTACCGCCATCTTTGCGATTCATATTCAAAACAGCGTGAGCAGTTGTACCGGAACCGGCGAAAGAATCGAGGATGATGGAATCTTTGTTTGTAGCAATTTGCAGAATACGTTCGATTAGGCGTGTGGGTTTGGGAGTATCAAATGGAGCTGAACCACCGAAAATAGCTTTGATTTCTTTTTTAGCTTCATCAGTATGACCACATTCTTCGTAACAGAAAAAGTTTGTAGGAAGTCTGCCTCCAACTGCATCAAGATAGGTCTTTCTTCGAATACCACCCTTTCCGCCATTAGTAAAATAAAAACGCGGCCACTGACCACGTTCATAAATAACCTGTGCCTGTTTCTTTGATTCTTCTATAGATTTTGTAAGTACGATTGCTTTTACATCTTTACGAACTTCATCTTTTGAAATACCACAAACTTTTGCACGTTCTTCTTCATCATGCAAATCTTCAAGTTTGTATTCACACCAACCGTTCATGTATTCAAGCATTGCATCCTGCTGATAACGCCAACAGGCACTTTTGTATGGATAAATCATTTCTCCTGTAAATGGATGCTGAATTGCATAAACCATACCTTGATGTGTTACTGCCCCTGGAGCAAAAGCATCGCTACTCGTCCATGGTAATTTATCATTATCTGGATTTTTGTATTTATCATCCATCTCCGCCGTTCTTGGTAATGGATTTGGCTGCCATTCTGGATTCTTACTGTAAACAATTATATGTTCAACTTCGCTTGGAATACCCTTACTGTCATTACGGATTGAATACGTTCTCTGCCAACTCACATTCGCCACAAAATTAGCGCTTCCAAAAATCTCATCACAAATCAGTTTTAGGTTTGCCTGTTCGTTGTCATCTATGCTAATAAAAATTGCTCCGTTTTCGCTTAAAAGTTTCTGCAACAATTTAAGGCGGGGATACATCATACAAAGCCATTTGTCATGACGGGTAAAATCTTCGCTTTCTTTGCCTACAACCTCACCAAGCCATTTTTTTATGCGCGGGTCGTTTACGTTATCATTGTATATCCAACCTTCGTTTCCGGTGTTGTATGGAGGATCTATATAGATGCAGTTAATTTTGCCTTCGTATTCGGGAAGAAGAGATTTTAAAGCTTCAAGGTTATCACCGTGGATGATTTTGTTTTCCCCATCCTTACTATAAAAATCATATTTCTTTTCGAGTACGCGAAAGGGCACTTCCAGATGATGATTTACAACTTTTTTCTTTCCAATCCAATCTAACGTAGGCATAAATATAACCTTTTACAAATCTATTATTTTTCAAAATTATATCACTGAAATTAGACTTTATGAAGTAAGAGAATATTGATGTTTTATTGTTCTAAAGGATCCTCATAAAAATGAAAAATATCTTCAACCTTCTTATCAAAAACTTTCGCAATATCCATTGCAAGTTTTAAAGATGGATTATATTTTCCTTTCTCTAAAGCACTGATTGTTTCTCTACGAACTCCAACTTTTTCAGCAAGTTCTTCCTGTTTCATTCCTGTTTCCCAGCGCAACATATGTATATCAGTCTTGAACATTTTCATCACCTTCGTCATTTGACAATAACTGTTTTTCCATAACTATATAAACAATATATTGTGCACAATAAACAAAACCTCCACATATTTTTCCTAATGCATACCAGGGAATTAAAAGTTCTTTATTAAATAAAGAAAGTCCACTTCCCAGAACACTTACAAGAACCAATATGCTAACTAATATCCCCAAGATATTTGAATCTGCCTTTTGTTTAATATTTTGAGAAAACTCATCAAAAGATTCTCTTTTCGAAAACAAAATAAAAATATCCGTAAATATAAAAATGCACATAAATACAACAAAAAAAAGGCTTACAAACTTTGGAACATCTTTTATGCAATCAGCAATACCTGAAATAATCCAAAAGATACCCTGTAATAGATTTGTAAATAATAAGTAAGTTTCAAGCTTTACAATTTTCTTCATAAATATTTCTCCTATATGTTATATATTTATAACATTTGTTATGTGATAAATATATAACATAAGTGAAAGATTTGTCAAGTTTTTTTCTTATTTTTGCTGGTAACTCCTAACACTGCCACTTTTAGCAGAAGAAAAGTAGATCACCCATTCTAAAAAAATGCGTGTTATGTTTGTGTTTGATAAATATTTTGACTTTAATGATACAGTAAAGCATATTGAAGGAGAATCTATAGCAATCATAACAGAGGCGTTGTATAATCCTTATAGAGATGAATCAGAAGGCTTTAAGGAAGTATTTCCAAATGCTTATGATATGTATATTGATTTCTTAAGGGGGCAAGTAAATGTTCTGTAAAAAATTGGGCATAGAATTGGACTCTTTTAGTTATGTTGAAGAAATGAATTTTCTTGATTATGTCTGGGAAAACATTGGAAAAGAGAGTGATGCAATATTAGATGACTTCTGTAAAAAATTTGGTTCCATAGGAATATTAAAGCCAAGCGCGATTGCTTATTCTCCAAAAAGAAAAAAAGATTATTATGCACTGCATGCAGAAAGCATTTCTGACTATGAACGATATTGGGAAGCTATTAAGGGTAGCCTAAAAGAAGGTAAAGATTGTCTTTTTGATTTAGTGAAAAACAGAAAGATAGTTTTTAATCCAAATGTAGAATATTGATTTGCAGCCCCGAATATCTTTACCAAAATACGGTTAATGACAGCAAATTAAAAGGAGTTGGAGTGGAAAAAAAATGAAAGATAAAGAAAAATTAGAAGATTATATTTTTTATAAAAATAACAAGAAAAATAAAATATGGCTCGTAGATACTGTCGAACAAAAATTAGGACCATGGCTTTTTAGCTTTGATAAAAAAACTATCTTCAATTTTTGGCCAGATGTTCCAGATAAATTAACAAAAGAACAGATTGATCTTTTCAAAAAAGAGTTTCCAATTATGGCAAAACTCAAACATTTATAACCTAAAGAACCAATCACAAAGTTTATAACAGATGGTTGGAGAGAGTATTATAATAACTCAACGCCAAACAAAAATCCGTAACCTTATTGAAATACCTACGAAGGATTCTTGATACTGTCTTACTCCCAAAAAAAATGGACTTATGACAATCTACATAAACATAGTATTGATAGATTATCGGGTCAAGCCCGATAATGACATTTTCATGATTTGATAATGACAATTTTAGTTTTGTTACTATAGTTAAAACATTTTGTTAATAGTATTATTGGAAACTGTTATGAATAAATCTATTTTTATCAAAAAAATTGCGGCAAGTGTTTTAATTTCACTTACCTGTTTTACTGGTACTGGTTTTGCACAGCAGGAATGTGATCCTGGTGATTTTGAACAGCCAAAGTTTCACGGCTGGAAAAAAGCAAACACCGAGCATTTTCAATTTTTTTATGAAGATGCTTCTAAGGCTACAGCAGAAGAATATGCTCTGCTTGCTGATGATGCCTGGAACAAAATCACAAAAATCTATTCGCCTCCACAGGATATGACAAATGTTTATGTGATAGCTCGGACTAACACTGTAAATGCTTATACGTTTTTCAGCCCACCATACATTGCAATGTTCGACACTCCTTACCTTGAACCAACCTTTACTTTCCGCGATGACTGGAAAAAATTATTCTTTACACACGAGCTTATTCATATTGCAAACGTAAATTTTGAAGACAGAAATAAAATCCTTCCAAAAGTAATTGGTAGCTTTGGTTATACACTTGATTTTAATGCTGTAAACGGCTGGGCGTTAGAGGGACTAACAACTGTTCTTGAAACTGAACTAACAGATGGTGGTCGTGGCCGAAGTCCTTATTGGGAGCTTCAATATAAGGCTCCAACTTTGGACAATGCCTTTATTTCTTATGACAATATTGGTAAAGAAGAAGAACCTCCGAGTGGTCAGATTTATGTTATGGGTTATCTGATTATGAGGAGCATTGCAGACCGCTGGGGAATACAAGCTCTTGCAGATATTGAGCGTAATCGTAAGCTGCTTGGTTCCTGGGAAGAAAGTGTAAAGCTTGTTACAGGTCTTGAAGCTCAGGAGATTTATCGTGATGTAAGAATTGCCCTTGCAAAAAAATATGCGGATGAAAGAAAGATTCCGGAAGGCCAGATAATTTCACCACGTGGAAATAAAAACTATTATTTTAAACCAGCTATTGTTTTTGATGATGGTACACTCATTGCCCTCCGTTCAATGCCTGGAAAATATGCCGCCATTGTAAAGCTTGACCCTTCGGCAAGAAATGGCAGCAATTATCTTTCCGATACAAATCCTGAAGAAGATTTGAACACCGTTTTTAAAGAAACAATTTTAACTGAATATGGATTCGCAGATACAGATTCTGTTACAGCTGACGAAAATATGAATATTTATTATTCCAGCTTTATTGAAGCCTTAGAAGGTAATTTTGGAACAGCAGTTGAGCTTCCAATTTTTAAGTGGACAAAAGATGATGGAGCTAAACAGCTTACAAAAAAAGGTTCCTTTAATCAGCCCAGTATAAGCCGAAACGGAAATGTGTTAGTTGCAGTTAACCAAAAAGGAAAGAACACACGACTTGTAAAAATCGATACAGAAACTGGTGCTGTTTTTTCTCTGCTTGAAGATGAAAATCTCAGCTTTATTGAACCTAGCGTAAATGCTGATGGCACAAGGGTTGCCTTTCTTGTACTTGACGGAAAACGAGCCCGTGTTGCTGTTATGGACTTAAATAATCCAGGCTCATATACTGTTGTTGCAAATGATGATGAAAAGATTTATGACCCGTCTTATCCTAACTGGCAGAAAAATGGAAACCTGACTTTCTGTTGTAATTACCGTGGACGTCTGGAAATCTTTGAAATTGATTTTGGAACTGATGCAATTGAAACTGCTGGAAACAATGAAACTTCTGCAAAGCCTACACCTCTTCCTGTTCTTGCCGACCCTATTGGTGCAACCTGGGCTTACAAAAATGAAAAAGGTATTTTCTACTGTTCACAGGCTGCAAGCGGCGAAGTTATAAAAATCAAACCTGCAGCAGAATGGGGAAATATTCCTGATTTTGACGGTCCAAGCCCAGCAGGAGAAATAATCCATTTTGGACAGCTTGAAAATGATTACCCTGATTTTGTTCCCTATGTTGTTTTGTCTGAAGTAGAAGTTCCTGAAAAAACAAAAGAAGAAAAAGAAGCAGAACGCAAAGAAAAGCTCAAAGCAAAAAAGTTAGATAAAGCTAACAATAACAAAGCTCCTGATTCTGATTCCAACAATGAAGATAAAAAAGTCGAAGAAAAAGAACCAAAGCCTGTTGAAGGAAAAACTGTAAAGCATCGCCCAGAAGAAAGTAAGCAAAAGGCTGAAAATGCAAACACTACAATCACAACTTTGCAAAATGAAAAGAAAGCAATACTGCCCTACAATCCTCTTTTGTATCTTCCAATGTTTGAGTTTACAAATGACAAAGAACACGACAAAACACAGTTTGGTTTTGGCGGACTTTTCTTGTTAAATGCACCTAACATATATTATGCAAATGGAACCGCTATCGGAGAAATTATTTATTATCCAAAACTGAACAATATAACCGGTACCTTTGTCTTTACCCATTTTTTTGGAAATACAGAAATTGACTTTGTTGCAAACAGACGTTTTATAGTTCCTCACGTAACAATTGCAGATGGACCTTATGAGTTTAAAACTTACAACACCGCAGAGCTTGGTTTTGCAAAGCCTGTTTATCACAAATATTTTGGAAACGAAAAAGAACTTGACCTCACTTTATTCTCTGCTTTGAAGGGTGGACTAACAAATACAAGTGAACACCTGAGCGGCTTTGATGGAGACTACAAAAATACGTATTCACTATCAGCCAACTTTGGTCTGGATACTTTTTATTCTAAAGCAAGAGATAAAGGAGAAAGCTCATCTATTAATTTTACTTTGATGGGTTTAGGCAGCTATAACTTTGAATTGAAAAAAACTTTCTTTGGAATTGAAAGTGAAATCGGCTTTAAGAATTATTTATCCAGCTTTGCTTACAATCTTGCTCTTACCGGAAGATATTCTCCACAAATAATGACTTCTGATTCCTTCCTCAATCTGTTTGGTTCTGCAACCTCAGGACTTGATGATCCTTCTTATCCTTTTAAGCTTGTTCCACACGCTGGTTACCTTGTTCCAAACCTTTGGGGCATTGGTTTTGATTTGGAAGCTTATGCAGAACTCCCAATGTTCTTTGGAAAAAAGGACCAAAATGGATTTGATAAGCTTTTGATTGCCGGAGTAGAACTTGCCATAAATACAGGAAGAACAAAGTTTGCAATGGGATACCATTTTGACCTTGATGTTTTTGACGAAAACAAAAACTTCCTCTTCCAGGATGCTTCAAAGTTTTATATGACTGTGAAATATAACTGGATTAGAAATTAGGTTTACAACTCATAGGTTTTCATCAACCCCTTGCCTTTTACGTCACATTCTTCCATGCGGCATTTTAGGTGGCGGGTCGGGGTTTCTACAAGGTCTTTAACACTCTGAGTGATTCGGATGTGACCTGGAGAACAGGCACTTTCCATTCGGCTGGCTACGTTTACAGTATCGCCCCAGATATCGTAGATGAACTTATTTTCACCGATAACGCCGGCAATTACAGGACCGCTATTCAAACCAATTCTTATATTAAACTTGATTTTTGCGGTTTTGTTATACTCAGCTAAATCCTTGTACATGCCTACTGCAAACCTGAGCATAATTTCTGCGTGATTTTTGTTTGGAGTTGGAACACCGCAGGCTGCCATATA
>JAEETM010000136.1 GCA_016290335.1 Treponema sp.
AGCCAAACAGAGCAGCGGATTCTGCCAGGCCCAGCAGCATTGCAAAAAGGCTGAAAATTGCAGATAGGGAAGCATCTTCGTTAGAGGCTGCTTGCCTGCTCAGGAAAGAAGACACAATTTTATTTTCATAAAAACTTTTTTTATAAATTTTTTTTGACAGGAGCATACTGAGGCAGGAAGTTGTAAGGCCAATTAAAAGAAAAGCCAGACTCAGCATTTGAAAAGAATTATTGATTTCCTTTTGATTGGAATAGGCCAGGTATGCATAAACAAGTTTTGTCACCGGGAATCCAAACCAGATTAATTTGAAAAGAGTATTATTTGTTTTCATAATTCACTCCGTTTTTTAAGATATGTTTAAAGTATAGACAAAGAAAAGAATTATGAAAAGGAGTAGAATCTTTGCTGGAATGATAAAAATACACGCAAAATCAATCAAAACTACAAAAATGCGTGTAATCTGGTAATAGCACTAGTCTGATAATACACGCGAAACTAATAGTTCTGGAGATTTCGCGTGTATATTAAAGAATAAAGGATCAAATTTTTTTTTGGAATTTGCGGTAGGCTATGGAGCACCTGCGTAGCAGTCCACCGCAGGGGACGGCGCGGGAGCGGCGGCACCGAGGAGGATGAGCGCTTAGCGAAGTGCGGAACAGCCGACCCGAAGTTCTGTCGTCGACAGAACTTCGGGGACCGCCCGTACTTTCACCCAATTAAATTTCTTTAATATTTTTAAATTTTCTTGCTTAAATCTTTCCTATATATATTGTTAAAACTTGCAAAAAAAACTATTATATAAAATTAATACTATTATGAGAAACGATGGGAGTGGCGTTTCTTGATTAACACAATTCAGGTGGTTTGACATGAAGAAAGTACTTGTCTGTAAAGAGATGGATCCTCTTGAAACCCGTGTTGCCCTGATTCCGGACGACATTAAAAAGCTTACGGCTATGGGATTTGAGTTCCAGGTTGTAAGTGGTGCTGGTCTTAAAAGTGGTTTTGCTGATGATGCTTACACTGCTGCCGGTGCTAAAATTATTTCTAAAGAAGAAGATGGTTATGATTCGAGCGAGATCATTGTCCGCATCATGAAGCCTAAGAGCACTAAGGGTATGAAAAAAGATACCTTCCATATTTCTTATATGGACCCGTTCAACGAAAAGGATTTGCTCAACGAATTTGCTTCTAACGGACTTCAGGCTGTTTCGCTTGAAATGATTCCGCGTTCTACTATTGCTCAGAAGATGGACGTTCAGTCGTCACAGACTTCTCTTGCTGGTTATGTTGCTGTTGTTAATGCAGCTGCCAAGCTTCCAAAAATCCTTCCTATGATGGTTACTCCTGCCGGTACAATCAATCCTGCTCGCGTTTTCATTATTGGTGTTGGTGTTGCAGGTCTTCAGGCTATTGCTACTGCAAAACGTCTTGGTGCCCGCGTTGACGCTTTTGATACTCGTCCTGTTGTAGAAGAGCAGGTTAAGTCGCTTGGTGCAAGCTTTGTTAAGATTGACCTTGGTGAAATGGGTCAGACTGCTCAGGGTTATGCTAAGGAACTTACTCCGGAACAGATTGCTAAGCAGAAGGAAGCTCAGGCTAAGGTTTGCGAACGCTCTAATATCGTTATTACTACTGCTAAGGTATTTGGACGCAAGGCTCCACGTTTGATCGAAAAGAACGTTTTGGACCGCATGATGCCAGGTTCTATCGTAGTTGATATGGCTGTTTCTACCGGTGGTAACGTAGAAGGCTCTAAGCTTTTTGAAAACGTTGTTACAGAAAACGGCGTAACAATTATGAGTGGTGACCTTCTTGAGCGCCAGGTTCCGTTTGATGCTTCAAAGATGTTCAGCGGAAACATTACTGCTTTCCTTACTCACTTCTACAACAAAGAATCTAAAGAATTCGAAGTTCGCATGGAAGATGATATCATGAAGGGCTGTCTGCTCACACAGGGCGGAGCTATTATTCACGAAAGATTTAAGAACGCTTAATCAGGGGTAAATATTATGGATATAATGCTTATTTTTGTATTTGTTATTGCGGCATTCCTTGGTGTTGAACTGATTTCGAAGGTTCCTTCGCAGCTGCACACACCTCTTATGTCTGGAACTAACGCAATTTCCGGAATTACAGTTGTTGGTGCCATCACTGTTACTGCTGTTGGTGTTGGCGGAAAGGTTGGACTTGTACTTGGCTTCCTTGCAATTGTATTTGCTACAATCAACGTTGTGGGCGGATACCTTGTAACAGACAGAATGCTTGGTATGTTCAAGAAAAAAGATGCTAACAAGGCCAAATAAGGAGCGCGGGAATGTCTGATTCAATCATTAAAATCTTATACATGGTTTCTTGTATTTTCTTTATCCGCGGTATTAAGCTGCTTGGTAAAACAGATACAGCCCGCAAGGGAAACCTTTATTCTTCAATCGGTATGCTCATTGCCTGTGTAACAGTTCTTTGCGAAAAGCAGGTAATTGGCTCATGGAGTTCAAACCCACTCGAAAACGGCTACCTCTTTATTGCAGCTGCTATCGTAGTTGGTTCTGTAATCGGTATTATCTGGTCAAAGAAAGTTGAAATGACAGGAATGCCTCAGCTTGTTGCTTTGTTCAACGGCTTTGGTGGTTTGTCTTCACTTCTCGTTGCAATTGCTCAGTATGTTTGCCAGCCTAAGGGCGACTACTTTACTGCTGTTTCTCTTGGTCTTACAATTGCCATTGGTGCTGTTGCATTCACTGGTTCTGTTGTTGCCTGGGGTAAGCTCAGCGGAAAGGCTTTCAAAAAGAACGTTGCAATTCCTGGTAAGAACGCAATCAACGCAATCATCTGTATTATTGGTTTGCTTGCAATTGTTGCTTATTCTTTCTTTGGCGCCGAAAATCCATTTGGTCTTGCTAACATCGAATTTATTGGTATTGTAGCTGCTACTGCTGCCTTCCTTATTCTTGGATTTACAATGGTAATTCCAATTGGTGGTGGCGATATGCCGGTTATCATTTCTTTCTTGAACGCTTTGTCTGGTCTTGCTGCTGCATTCGCCGGATTTGCAATCAACAATACAGTACTTGTAGTTTCCGGATGTCTCGTTGGAGCTTCTGGACTTATCCTCACACTCATCATGTGTAAGGCTATGAACCGCAAGTTCTCTAACCTTCTTTTCAAGAGCTTTGGTGGTTCAAAGAAGAAGGCTGGTGCAAATGGTCCTGCAAAGGAACCAAAGGCAATTTCTGTAGAAGATGCTTATGTAATCCTCGAAGCTGCAAAGAACGTTGTAATTGTTCCTGGATATGGTATGGCTGTTGCTCAGGCTCAGCACGCTGTAAAGGAACTCTGCGACAAGCTCGAAGCAAATGGTGCCGAAGTAAACTTTGCAATTCACCCGGTTGCTGGTCGTATGCCTGGTCATATGAACGTTCTTCTTGCCGAAGCAAACGTACCTTACGAACAGCTTAAGACAAGTGATGAAATGAACCCACAGATGAGCAATGTTGATGTTGCAATCATTATTGGTGCAAACGATGTTGTAAACCCGGATGCTATCCACGATCAGGGCTCTCCACTTTACGGTATGCCAATTGTAAACGCTCACGAAGCAAAGACAGTATTTGTTCTTAAGCGTGGTAAGGGTACCGGATTCTCTGGTGTAGAAAACCCTCTCTTTACAAACGACAATACAGTTATGATTTACGGTGATGCCAAGTCTACAGTAAGTCAGCTGGTTAGTGAGTTTAACAGCTAACGTCATTGCGAGCGCGCAGCGCGAAGCAATCCACAAACCGCTCCATTTGGGGCGGTTTTTTTATGTAACAACAACTTGGGAAATATGTTATAATAATATACACCAAAATCAAGAAACTCTCGGAGCTCCCCTTTGAAGACTAAGAAAATTGTTGTTGCGGCACTTCTGATTTTATTTAATTCATTTTTTATTTTTGCGGCGGAGGCGTTGCGGCAATTAAATGAGTGGCAGCTGTTTGTGCAGAAAAGCCCGGAGCAGGTGTTTGAGTTAGTTGATGCTAACGTTGCTGCTGATTTTGAAGTTTCGGGGCCGGGGTATTGGAATCATTTGTTAGAAGAAGCTAACCTGGAGCGTGCAGACAAAAAGGACTACGGCTGCTACAGAACAATTCTTTCCGGACTGGACCCTTCAAAAAAATATGCAATTCTACAAAAGGATTCGCCAAAAACTTCGTGCGCTGTTTATGTGAACAGAAAGCTTGCCTTGCAGATTGGCGATCCTTTTGAATTGTTCAAAGCAAATCCTTCAAAGGGTTCTCATTCCTCTATTCAACCAGTTTCGTTTGAATTTTATCCCGACGAAAATGGCAATGCAGAAATTCTGTTTTTCATTTCAAATTATTTTTACAGAAAGTCGGGCCTCCATGATACAGTCTATTTTGGCCCTGCTGAGCTTTTTTCAAATAATGCCTATGTAACTTTATATGCAATCATTTGTGGAGCCTTAATTTTTATAGGTCTGTTGAGTCTGTGTCAGTTCATTATTAATCATGAACGCAAAGAATATTTTTACCTGGGTATTACATCCATTGCCCTGGCATTGCGAATTTCTACAAACAGTCCGAATCTTCTTTCAATTATTATTCCGGGCTTACCGGCTGAACTTAAATTCAAAATAGAATATCTTGCAATGTGGATTGTCCCGGCCTGCGTAACTCAAATGCTTCTTTGTATTTATCCAGTGCAAAATAAGGGCTTTGGAAAAATCCTAAAAAATATTCTTATAATTTCGGATCTTGTGCTTGGGCTCATTTCTTTCTGTGTTCCAGCCTATTATACAAACCGCCTTGTGCCTGCGCTTCAAATAGGAATGGGTCTTATTTGTGCGTATGTAATTGTCCTGACTTTTATAAATCTGATCAAGCGCAGGCGTTATTCAATCTTTAATTTTTTGAGTTATCTGTCTGTTATCATTGGTGCCGGAATTGATGTTCTGATTTCTCATGGTGCAAAAAATGTTTCAATTTCTTTGATGCCATTCTTCCTGGTTATATTCGTTTTGATTCTCATTATGATGTTTGCAAAAATTCAAAAGGATCTTTATTTCGAAACAATCCAGAATACTCAAAAGCTCAAGCAGCTTAACGAGGCTTATCTTAGATTTGTTCCGCGTGAATTCCTTAAGCTTTTGAACAAAGAATCTGTTATTAAAACTCAGCTGGGTGATTATTCAAATATTGAAATGTGCATTATGTTTTCAAAAGTGCATATTTATTGTCCTGTAAATCATGTTTCGCTCGAGGAGCATTTTCATATTTTTGATGAATACTTAAAACGAGTTTCGCCAGTTATAAAAGCGCACAATGGTTTTGTGAGCAAATTCTTGAGTGGCGGATTTATGGCCCTGTTTCCAAAGTCTGAGCTTGATGCTATTTATGCTGCACTTGAAATAAAGTCGTGTGTTGATGATTTTAATGATACGCTTTCTGCAAAGAATCACAAGATTTCAGTGTGTATGGGCCTCCATTACGGCAAAATGATTATAGGAACAATTGGCGAAGAAAACCGCCTTGATGATACTGTAATTTCTGACACAGTTAATACTTCATCGCGAATAGAATCTGTTTGTGAAAAGTTAGACAAGACTATCATCGTTTCACAGGAGCTTGTTGATAAAATTGGAACAGCTCAGGATTTTGAACTTGACCGTCTTGAAGATGTTGCTGTAAAAGGCAAGGAAAAACCTTTGCAGATTTATGAGGTAAAAAGAGTATGAAGAAGTTTTTGATTTTTGTTAGTTTTGCCTTACTCGTTCTGGCCGGTTCTTCAAGGCTTTTTGCAAAGGAACAGGCCCCGACCTATTCTGAAGCCTCATATAAAATTGAAGATCCCCAGCTCCTTTCACAAAAAAATGTTCCAATTGTTACAGACTGGGATTTTTATTGGGGCAAGTTTATTTCTCCTTCTGACATTACAACACAACCTGATTTGCGGGTTCCAGTTCCAGGCGACTGGAATAAATATTCACTTCCTGAACAGGTAAAAAAGATTGCTAAAAAAGGCGACGGCTCCGGTACCTACAGACTTCGCCTTACAAATTTAAAGCCAGACACAGAATATGCTTTTTCTGTTTTTGAATTGTGTTATACAGCCTTTACAGTTTTTGCAGATGAAAAAAAGATTTTTGACTCTGGCATTCCTGCAGAAAAATGGGAAGACACAAAACCTGAACAGGCCTTTGACAAAGCTGTTTTTGTTTCGGATTCAAACGGTTGCTGCACATTGACCTTTTATGTTTCAAACAACTTTTACAGAAAGGGTGGTTTCCGTGGAAACTTTACCTTAAGCGAAAATGAAACTTACGATACTCTTTTTAGAGGTTCCATCATTAAGTACAGTATTTTTTACGGCATCCTGATTTTGATGATTTTGTATTGTCTTCTTTTGGGATTGCAGAAAAAAGATATTTCGAGCTTCTATCTTGCCGTTATGATTGCAGGAATTTTCACACGCCTTATAGCGAATATTTTTCCACTCATAAAGGTAATAATTCCAACTCTTCCATTTACAAGCCTTCTTAGAATTGAGTATCTTTCGCTGGTTGTTATTCCTTCTTCGCAAACGCTTTATTTTGATTCTTTGAATAAAAAAATCTTCAAGCTTATTCCTGCAAAACTTCTTGCGGCTCCAGCATTAGTATTCCTGATTCTTGATTTTGCTTTACCTATACGAATTGTAAACAGAATGGTTCCGTTTATGCAGGTTTATATGTTTGCTGTTATCATCATTGATATTATTCTTTTCTTTATTCGAATTATTAAAGATAAAGATTTTGTAAGTTTAATGGCAATCATTGCACTTTTGATTATTACGTTAGGTGTAACAAACGATATTCTGATTATTCATCACAGTTCAATTCTTGGCGAAATTAAGATTTTGTCATTTACATT
>JAEETM010000004.1 GCA_016290335.1 Treponema sp.
GAAATCGTAATCTCAATTCTAATCGCTTCTGTAATATCTTTAGGTATTTCTATTTATTTTCATGAAGTAGACAAAAGAAAAAATGCCATGGATAAAGTAAGGCATTATGCTGATAAACGAGAAGAAGATCTTAACAAGCTCTTCAAAAAACTTGAGCATGACTTTACTATTCTTGTTACAGAGTTCGATTCTCGACAGTCACAGGCTAATGCGGCTGTAAAGCTTCTTTCACAGGAACATGATGAATTCCAGGAAAAAATCAAGCTTCTCTCTCAGTATATGCAAAACGTAGACAATATAGGTGCGCAGATAAATAATTATTCCCGCGTATTGAATGACCTTTACGATATGACAGGTCAGGTTGAAGAAAACCTTAAGCGCATTCAGAAAGAAAGTACAATCGTAAATAATCTTACAAACACTCTTAATAAACAGCAGCACACAATCGACACAATTGAAAAACGAATCCCTGAGATTTCAGATAAGTTTACAACCTACAATGGAAAACAGCTCGAAGCCGTTGCCTCTACCCTTCTTGATGAATACAAAGCTTATGCAGACAGTCTTGCAGCCGCAATTCAAGCTTCAAAAGCAAATGCAGAAAAAGCACTTGAACAGACAAAGCAGGAAATCCAGAATATGTACACAGAAGCTGCACAGAGAGCAGATACTCTGGAAAATACAGCTTTTGAACACTTAAGCCAGAAGGCAACAGAACGTTCAGATAATTACATAAAAGAATTGAACGAAAAGTTCACCCTGCTTGCTGCAATGCTCGGTTCACGCACAAATGAATCTAATAAGAAAATTGATGAAGAATTCTCTAAGGTAAGTCAGAACCTTAATGACAAATCTGCCGAAATCATTCAAACCTACGATGACAAATTCAAAAAGCAGTCTGAATCATTATCAGAAAGCTACACTGCAAAGGTTAAGACAATTCACGACAAATACAGCCAGCAGCTTGATTCAGTTTCCAACAAAAACGACGGAATTATTGCCAAGTTTGAAGAAAAGTTCACCGACGATTATACTAAAATCTCTCAGAAATACGAAACCCAGATTGCCACAATCACAGAACGCAACGACAAGGATTACACAGCTCTCGAAGAAAAGTTCAACTCGGATTATCAGAACTTTGTACAGAATTACAACAAAGCCTTTGAAAATGCAACTGCAATCAACAACAAAAAAATCAACGATTTCAATACAAACTTTGTTGCAGAACACACAAAGCTCCAGCAGGAATATGAAGCTGCAATTTCTCAGCTTTCAGAAGCAAGCACAGGCAAGCTCACCGGAATTGAAAGCAGAATAATGGATGAAATTACAGCCTTTGAAAGCAGCTGCCAGGATAAAATCAATTCCATCAACATCAACTGCACAAATCAGATTGACCAGCTTCAGAATGCTTATGATTCACAGTTCAATCAGATTCAGGGAACTTATAATCAGCAGATTGATGAGCTCCGTAATGATTGCGAAGGAAAAGTTTCTGAGCTTAAAAACGATTACAACTCACAGCTGGACGGAATTGAAAACGATTACACAAATCAGCTTGGAAAAATCAAGAGCCTCTGCAACAATCAGATGGAAGAAATCAAAAACAACTGCATTGAACGCCTTACCCAGTTCAAGAGTGATTACACCACAGAAATTGCACAGGCACGCCAGGATTACGAAGAACAGGTTACCGCCCTCAAGGATGATTATTCAGAGCAGTTCTCTAAGTTCGAAGGCAATTATGCAGATAACTTTGAAGTTTTCAAAAACAGCTATGCTTCTCAGTTCTCTAAGCTTCAGAACGATTACAACACACAGCTTTCTTCAATCAAACAGGATTATTCAAGTCAGATAACACAGATTAAGGACAACTGTTCTAATCAGTTCTCGGAAATACGCAAGGACTATTCTTCACAAATCTCACAGATAAAAGAAGATTGTTCTAACCAGATGCAGTCCCTTAAAGATTCTTACGAAAGTGAAATTACTCAAATCAGGGAAGACTGTACAACCCAGGTTTCTTCCATAAAAGAAGATTACAGCACAAAAATCGGTTCAACAAAAAAAGAATATGCAGGATTATTTGCACAGTTCCGTACAGGTTATACAAGCATTTTTGAGCAGATAAAAAATGATTACACAAATAAAATCACACAGCTTAAAGAAGATTATTCTTCACAGCTTTCTGATTTGACTGCAACCTTTAATCAGAAAATTGACGACTTTAATTCTGATCTTTCTAAGATTGAAGGTGAATGTTCCAACAGAGCAGAAAAACTCGAAAGTCAGCTCAGCGCAATTTCTGAAAGTTACATCACAGAAGAAAAGAGCTTAAACTCTGTATTCGGGCAGCGCCTCAATGCAATTTCTGATGAATACACCCAGAAGGTAAACTCCCTTGAAGAAAGACTTCAGGAAAGTATCCGTAAATGTAACGAGACAAGCGAGTTCCTTAAAAAAGATGTTGATGGCAACTCAAAGAGTCTTGAAACAATCCAGACCGAACTTTCTCAGGAGCTCCAGGATATTCAAAACCGTTATGCAACCCTCTACCGCGATGCCATGACGGAAGCAGACCAGCGTGAAAATGAAGCTCTCCAGGATTACACCAACCGCGCAAATCAGAATATCGAAAAGTACAGTACAATCATCAATCAGAAAATCAGTACAATGCAGACAGAGATTACACAATCACTGCAGGAACTTCTTGCACAGACTTCTAATTCAGTTAAAGAAGCACAGAACTCTATTGCAGCTCTTCAGGACGAAACTCAGACTGCTACCGAAAAAGCTGAAGCTGTACAGCCTAAGATTGATGAAAAAATCAGCATTATCGGAGAAAAAATCAACCGATTCCAGGAAGAAACAGAAAACAAGCTTTCAAACCTCAACAAGCTTATTACAGATTCACTCAAGCGCTCTGTTGCCGACAGCGAATCAAAACACCTCAACCTGCTTGAAGGAATTGAAGAACGTCTTGACCTTTATAAAAAGGATATTGAATACAAGCTTTCTCAAATCCAGAACTCCGGTGCCGATGTTGATAACCTTGAAAAGAGCCTTCGTGCCGCAATGCAGGAGGTTCAGAACAGGGTTCTCGGCGACTTTGATAACTTTACCGAAGAACAGCAGCGCCGTCATACCGAGTTTGCAAAAACAATTAAGAATGATTCAGACACAATTGAAATCAGACTTCACGAAATTGACAAATCACTCGATGACCTTAAGGTTACCGCCACCGGCAGCATGAGTGCAAAACTCCGAGATTTTCAGACAGCCTTTGACAACAATCTTAACACAAAGAATAACGAAATTGATTCAAGCCTTGCAGATTGGAAAAAAGAGCTCGATTCAAAGCTTTCTTCTATTACAAACCAGTACGAAACTTCCAGAAAAGAAGTTGAAACCTCTTACCTTGAATCTCTCAAAACTAATCTTGCAACCATTCAGACTAAAGCCTCTGAACAGTATTCTAAGCTTTCACACTCAATTGACGAAAACAACCAGGGTATGCAAATCACTATTACAGAAATGCAGAATACCCTCACCGACTTCCAGGATGAAACAAGATCTAAAATCAATCAGATTGCTGTTAATTCCGAAAAAGAGCTTAAGTCTGAAATTGACAGAAATGTAAATATCATTCAGAACAATCTTGCAAAGGTTCAGGATGAACTGATGAGCGACCTTAAGAACTTTGAGGTTTCAATTTCTGAACGTCAGGAAACGGGTACTTCTTCCATTGATGTTGCACTTGCAGAGTTCAACACCTGGAAAAAACAGATTAAAGACCAGATGGAAGAATCTACAGGACTTTTCCAGCAGGAACTCAACGGTTTACATTCTGCAGCAAAGACAAGTATTGATGAAGCTAAACAAAAGATTTCTCAAGATATGACAGCTTATATTTCTTCAATCCGTCAGCAGCAGGAAGACCTTAATAATGAGATTTCTCAGCTCCAGAATAAGACAGAAGCTTCTATCCAGGAATATGAAGCCCGTTCTGAACAGATTATTGCTCAGCTTAAAGAAACCTACACCAATATGCTTGAAGATACCGAAAAGCGTGTTCGTGAACAGAATGAAGATTCCGCACAGAGTCTTGCACAGCTCCGCAAGGATATTCAAACTGCATCCGAACAAAATCGTTCTAACCAGTCTCAGTTCGTTCTTAAAATGCAGAATGATTCAAACGAAATGCAGGTTCGCCTGAGCGAGCTTTCTAAAGAGCTTCAGACTATCCGTTCAAATATTGCCCTGTTCGAAAAAGCAGATGTTATGAAAAAGCAGCTTGAAGACAAACTCCAGCAGCTTTCTGAATCATTTGAGCGTGTTGAAGGTTATACCGAGATTTCAGACCAGTATACTGTTCATTACAACAACATGCTTAAGATGAATGACGAAATGACTAAGCAGCTTAATTCTATTGAACAGCAGAAACAGCGGGTTACTTCAATTGAACAGAAGTTTGGTCAGCTTATCGCCCTTACAAACACAATCGATGACAGGATTAAAAACCTCAACATTACTTCCGATGACATTAACTCTATGGAAGTTGCCGTACGAAATTACCGTGACAAGCTGGATGAAATCTCACAGCACTACGAGCGTCTTGATAAAAAGGATGAGCTTGTTAACCGCGTAATGACTGATGTTGATAACTCCTGGAAAAATATCAAGCAGCTTGAACAGCAGATTGCAGACTGCAACAGAATGGTTACTTCCCTTCCACAGGAAATTAAAGAAGTTCAGAACAATGTTGACAGGCTTTTGCAGAACGGACCTAAGATTACAGAAGCAGCAAACAAGCTTGCAACTCTTGATAATGTACTTACAGAAACAGAACGCAGGATTGATTCATTGCAGGCTGTAAACAATGGTCTTAAGAAAACTCAGCTTGATGTTCAGACTTTAAGTCGCGAAGTTGACAACAAGTTTAAAGCCCTTCATGATCTTACAAAAGTTGAAATTGCAAAGAATCAGGGACCAAAGAGTAACGGTATTTCTCCGGCAGAGCGTGATACAATTCGTGACCTTAAACGACAGGGCTGGACTATTGAAGAAATTGCTCTGAGATGCAAGCGCACACCGACAGAAATTGAGTTGCTTCTGGAATTGCCAGACTAATAGCGGGAGCTCTTACTTAATCAGTACCGCTGCCTTTTACTGCTCCCGCTTCCAGCTTTGCATTCGCAAAACTGGTGTCACTCAGAAGATTTGGACAGCAAACACACTACGTAAGACTCCACTGCGTCGCTGGTGCCGATGGGGGGAAGCTTTTCGCCTGTTTTGGCTTTTACAAAAACACGGTCAGCAGAAACTTCAAGTACACTGGCAATAGATTCTATTACCTGCTGGCGGTATGGAATAAACTTTGGTTTTTCAAGCTTTACGACACAATCAATATTTTCTATCTGCCAGCCGTTAGCACGCACTTCTTTCATAACTGTACGCAGCAGCTCAGCAGAATCAGCATCTTTCCATTTATTATCTTCAGGTGGGAAAAAAGAGCCTATATCTCCCAGACCTGAGGCACCAAGAACTGCATCGGTTATTGCATGAAAAAGAACATCTCCATCGGAATGACCATCTTCACCTTTTTCAAAAGGAAGCTCAACACCGCCAAGCAGAAGCTTTCTTCCTGCAACAAGCCTGTGTAAATCATAACCAATGCCAACGCGAATCATATTAACCTCTCGGCTTTTAGATTAAGTGTAAAATGATGAATGGAAGCTACATCTTCATCCCGCGTTCTAAATCACCGGGATACGTAATCTTAATGTTTTTTACATCACCAGGAACGATTCTTACAATACCGCAGTATTCGCCAAAAATCTCTGAATCATCGGTATATTCTTTTCCGTCTGTTATAGCCTGCATGTGTGCAAAAAGAAGACGTGTAAAATCAAAGCCCTGAGGTGTCTGAACTGCAACAAGTGATTTTCGCGGGATATGTCTTGCAACAATTCCCATAGGACTTATTTCTTTAATGGTATCAACAACAGGAATACCCGGTACACCCGCACCTTCCTGTTCAGCAGCAGCGATAACATCAAAGATGATTCGTGATGTAACAAAAGGTCGTGCACCGTCATGAATAAGAACTATATCAGGTTTTACATTGCTGTCCTTTAAGAAAGTCATTGCATTGTAAACCGAATGCTGGCGTGTCTCACTGCCCTTTACATAATGAACCTTTTCCTGAATATCTCCCTGAAAAGAGAAGAAAGCAGAAACTGCATCAACAGCGCCCATTGAACCGTCTTCCGGAACTGTTATTACAAGGTGAGAAAGATTAAATCCTAACTTTGGATGCTTGGAAGCACAGACAAAAGCAGCTACACATTTAGAAAGAACGGTACCATTACCAAGGGGCAAATACTCTTTTTTAACTTCGCCACCCATTCTTGTTGAACTGCCGGCGGCGGTAATAATTACAGCAACATTTTTAAAATTCGTCATCGTCAAAATCTTCTTCTTCCGCCTCAAGTTCATCCGTGCTTACAGTATCGGAATCATCCAAGTCGTCATCAGAATCTCTTGATTTGTCATTTACATCATTCATTAAATCGTCATCTTCATCATCATCTAAAGAAACGATATGTTTTGTGCGCTGAATAACACCAAATGGCTCCAGCTTAGTATGGATTGCAGCTTCAATTTCCTTTGGTGATTTTCCAAGTGCAAAAGAAATCTCATCTTCCAAAAGTCTTTTTGCTGAATCATACAATTTGCGCTCAAGAATAGGGAGCTCTTTTACTTTACTTCTGTTGTACAAACATCGTACAATTGCAGCAATATCTTTTACAGTGCCTTTTTTAAGTAAATCAAGGTTCATCTGATAGCGGAGTTTCCAGTCCGAAGTAATCGGTTCAAACTCTTCAGAAAGAAGATTCAAAGCTTCTTCTGCTTCCTTTGCAGAAACAATCTGCCTGATTCCCAATTCGTCCGCCTTGCTGACAGGAACCATAACAACCATATCAGAGGAGTCAATATAAATCTTGTAATAAAGCAGCATTTCGTCTTTGAACTGCTTTTCAAAAATGTCAATTACTTTACCAACACCCTGACTAGGATAAACGACCTTCTGGTCAATACTAAATTTTGTTTCCATAATACAGTTTTATTATAACATAATTTTCAGATAAATTCAATTTTTTACAAAACAACTATAAACAACTTTATTTGTAAACAATTGCGAAATATTCAACCATTTTCTTGCAATTTTCATATTATTCCTATATATTATAGACTCATTATATTATTCATTTATTCTGGGAAGCGGCAGTTTATTCGGGGAATTGATTTGTTTGTAAACTTTGCTTTCGGTAAATGAATGCAGAGGTTTTATGGATACAGATCAGATTATTTCTCAGGAGACTGTGGACACAGAGACTATTGTGTCTGAACAGTTAAACAATGCTGCTGAAACACCAGATTCAGCAGATTCTTCATCCGACACAGTTACATTCGAAGATTTAGGACTCGACGAATACGCATTGAATGCCGTAAAGCGAAAGGGTTTTGTCACCCCATCACCAATTCAGATTCTTGCAATTCCAAGACTTTTGAATGGCGACAGCAACATGATTGCACGCGCGCGAACAGGTACAGGTAAAACAGCAGCTTTCGGACTTCCAATCATTCAGAACATCCGCGAAAAATGCGACAGCGTTCAGGCACTCATTCTTGAACCGACACGCGAGCTTGCAATGCAGACCTGTGCCGAAATGCAGTCATTTTCAACTAACAACATTCCGCGCACAACCGTTCTTTACGGCGGCGCCTCCTACACTACCCAGATCCGCGACCTTAAACGCGGCTGTGAAATTGTTGTAGGAACTCCAGGACGAGTTCAGGACCATCTTGAAAAAGGCACACTCGACATCAGCAAAATCAAATATTTTATTCTTGATGAAGGCGACGAAATGCTCGATATGGGCTTTATTGAAGACATTGAAAACATTTTCAAGCAGGCCAACCCGGAAAGCCGAATCCTTCTCTTCAGCGCAACAATGCCGGCTCCAATCTTAAAAATTGCAGCTGACTTTATGGGCGAGTACGAAATCATCGAGGAAGAAAAAGTAATAGATGAAGCACTCTTAATCGACCAGAAATACTGGATGGTAAAAGAAAGCGAAAAAATTGAAGCACTCGTCCGCCTTATTGATATGTCTCCTGATTTTTACGGACTCGTTTTCACCATGACAAAAATGGATGCCGACAACGTTACAAAGCAGCTTGACCTGCGCGGTTACGAAGCAGCAGCACTCCACGGAGACATTATGCAGAACCAGCGTGAAAAAGTTCTTGAACGTTTCCGCATGAAAAAAACACGCATTCTTGTTGCTACTGATGTTGCAGCCCGCGGTATTGATATTTCAGGCTTGTCTCACGTCGTAAACTACTCTCTTCCTTTTGACACTGCAACTTATGTTCACCGAATCGGACGAACAGGGCGTGCCGGAACTACAGGTATTGCAGTTACCTTTGTGCGCCCCGAAGAAAAACGCAAGCTGGGCTTTTTTGTAAAAAATGTTTCAAGGGCAACAAAAAGCGAGCTTAAAGAAGAAGCAATTCCTTCAATCCACGATGTTCTTGAAATCAAAGAAAAGCGCGTAGTTGCAGAACTTAAAGAAAAGCTTTTTGAAACTAAGGAACAGGAAGCAGTTGAACTTGAAGTTGAAGAACAGATTCCAGCAGGCTCAGAAGAAGTGATTTCTGAAAAGGAAGAGACTGAAACTGTAGCACAGACAGAAGATACAGCACAAATTGATGCACAGGAACCAGAAACAAAAGCAGAAGCAGAAACACAAACCTGCCAGGTTCTCCGCGATGTGCCTGCAAAATACACTCAGCTTGCCCACGAACTTTGCGAAAATCAGAACCCTGAAGAAGTGCTTGCAGGTGTTCTTTCGCTTATGTACGGTGAAAAACTCAGCTCAAAGCATTACGGAAAGATTTCTTCAAAAGATTTCGGACCAAAAGGCGACCAGCTCAGAGTATTTGTTTCGCTTGGAAAACGTGACGGATTCCGTGCCCGTGAAATAGCAGATTTCTTCAGCGACTTGCTCCATATTCCAGGCCGAATGGTTGACGATATTGATATTGCACAGCAGTTCTCACTCGTAAGCCTACCGGTAGCATCAGCTAAAAAAGCAATTGAACTTTCAAAGAGCAACCGAAAGCTTCCTCACATGCATCTTGATGTAAAAGAAGAAGGCCGCGGTTCACGAAAGGGCAATTTCAGTAATTCCGGCATTTCAAACAATGGCCGTAACAGCGACAGACCAAACCGTGAAGACCGCAAAGACAGTGGCAAAAAAGAACGTTCGGAAACAAAACGCGACAATCACAACAGCTCAAAGAAAGATTCTTTTGCCGGTCCAAAAAGCGGATCCAGAAAAAAGAGCTCCGAAGCCGTTGAAGGCAGACAGAAAGGCAGCCGTCCTAATGTTCATACACAGTCAAACCGCTCCGGAAATGCTGCTCTATACCGAAAAGCCGGCAAAAAAGCCGAACGTTTTTAGGCTAAAGTCGAACACTTCCAGGCTTCAGAATTAGTTGACAAGTTATTTACCGTCAGGTTATTGAGTATTAATCTTCCTATATATATAATAGATTAATGTGGAAAAAAATTAGGCTTCTGTCGGTTTTTCTGGTTATCATCCTCTCGCAAACACTGATTTCCTGCAAAGGAATTAGTAAACCTGAAAGAATGTATTTAACAGACAGCCTCTATTATTATTCCGCAGACCGAAGCTCAAACATTGCCTCAATAAAGTTTATTGATAATGGCCAGAGAACAGTTTTTACAAAGCTTGACCCTCAGGATTTTGATCATCTTTCAAGATACACCGATTATGAATCTTATATCTGGATTAAGGCTGTGTTTGAAATACCTAACAGTCTCAAAAACGAAGATTTGGGGCTCAACATTCCTTATTTGAAAACCTGTTCTGAATGTTACCTCAACGGTAATCTTGTAGGCTCTTACGGTTCTTTCCCGCCAAATGAGTTTTCACCAGGCTATATTTCGCACTATTTTCTTTTACCGCAGACTCTGCTTAACACCCATGGTGAAAATACAATATATCTCAAAATATGGGCCGGTGGCTCAGGTGCAATTTCCAAAAACCTTTATATTTCCGAAGCAAGCCATGCACAGTTCCATTCAACAGTTCTGACATTTTTCAATTCAAAAATAATACTAATTTTCTCAGGAGCAATGTTCCTTTCCTTTGTTTTTTACTTCCTGATGTTCCTTGGATTAAAAAAGGTAAATCGCCATCAGGAGCATATAGTTTTTGCGCTTTTAAACTTTTACACCATCCACTTTCTTCTAATGTTCTTTGCTTCTGATATTCCATTTCTTACATCATCAGTAATTTCTTATCTGACATTTTTAAAGTTCACGTTCTTCTTTGGTGCATTTTCTACCATTTACTTTGCAAACAGCTTTATTTTAAGCTTCCTGCAAATCCGTCAGTCAGATAAAATAATGATAATAAGAACAGCTATTTTTGCAGTAGGAGTACTTCCGGCATTGTTTGCTCCTTCTTACAAATCTCTGTCTTATTTACTTATACCTTCTTTCTTTCTCACCCTTGCTCAGTTCGGTTTTACAATACCAAAGATTATCGAGCACCTTAAGAATAAGGAAACAAGGGCAAATGCCAAAAAACTATTTAAGGGCTTTTCTCCGGTTCTCTGCTGTATTCCAGTTGATTTTATAATGAGGATTGGATTTGCATACAGGGACTGGCCGTATTTTACAATTTACGGCTGGCAGATTACTGTAATTACGTTTACAGCTTTTCTTGTAAAGCAATTTACCAATTTGTATTTGAACAACATAAAGCTTACTGATCAGCTTGCAGATTTTAATTCACATCTGGAAAATCAGGTTGCAGAACGTACAAAAGAGATTTCGGAAAAAAATCTTATTCTCACCGAAGGTCTTCACGCGGTTTCAAACGTACAGAAAAACTTTTTGCCGCCTAAAAAACGTACCTTCCGTGGCTGGGAGCTTGCAATAAGTTATAAGCCGCTTGTTAATGAAGTTTCGGGTGATTTGTACGACTATTACTACACCGGCGAAAATCTTGACGGTATTGGTATTTTTGATGTTTCCGGTCACGGCATTCCGTCAGGTCTGATGACAATCCTCGCAAAAGGAATTATCTCGCAACACTTCTTAAGTGGCATTACACAATCCGAACCGATTTCCCAGGTACTTGAAAAGATTAACAAGACTTATATTAAAGAAAAGGTAAACGTTGAAAATTATATTACCGGTCTGCTCTTCAGATTCAGCAGCTTTAACAAAAAAGATACCTGCAGTGTTGAAGTTGCAAATGCTGGTCATCCTCATCCTTATTTATACAAAGCCGATACCGGTGAAATTGAAGAAATCCAGTATGAAGATCCAAGAATGCAGTACGGTATGATTGGTCTTTCAGATTTGCCTGTTTCATTTCCACCTGTAAGCTTTAGGATGAAGCCGAATGATATAATCGTCTGCTTTACAGATGGACTTACAGATTCCAGTAACCCTCAGAATGAAGATTTTGGAAAGGAAAGACTCAAAGAAATAATCAGGCAGAATGCAAAAGAAAGTGCAATAACAATCCGCAACAAAATCAACGAAGAACTCAGCAATTTTACTCAGGATAAAGCTCCTAATGATGACATCACCTTTATAATTCTCAAGCGCAACAATTCCAAAGATTATATTGAAGAGCTTCCCGATACAGAATGGATAATTTAATATTATGCAGAATAAACTTTCTCCAAATCTTATTGCCTTTGATTTAGACGATACTCTCTTAAATGATAACCGCCAGATTGATGAAGAAACAGTTCTTGCCCTGCGTGAATGTGCCGACCGCGGCATTTACATTGTTCTCTGTTCCGGCCGCGCAGAAGAAGCAATTCTGCCTTTTGTAAGACGGCTCGAAATTGCCGGTAAAGAAACAGGCCGTTATCTTATAGCAATCAACGGATGTTCTATTTTTGATTTACACGAACGCAAGCAGATTTATTGCCGCAAGGTTGATTCAGACATTCTTTTGCGCACAAACGAAATTGCAGAAAGCTGGGGATTACGAACCGAAGTTTATACACCAGATACAATTTTTTACCGTGAAGAAACAAAGTGGACAAAGCTTGATGTTGATTTGTGCGGATTAAAGGGACAGGTTGTTGAAGATTATGATTCTTTTTTGAAAACACCTTTTACAAAAATGCTTGTCCCGGGTGAACCTGAATTATTACAGAAGCTTCAGGCTGAGCTTAGAAAGGAGTTTGGCGAGCGTGCCGTTATTTTTGTAAGCAAGCCATACTTTCTGGAAATACTGCCACCGGCCTGTGGAAAAGGCGAAGCTGTAGACTGGCTTGCAAATCATATTTCAGAAAAAACCGGCAAACAGATTCTTACAATGGGCTTTGGCGACAGCATGAATGATGAAAGCCTTATTCGCCGTGCCACCTGGGGTGTAGCAATGTGCAACGGACTTAAAGAAATCCAGAACATTGCAGATTACGTCACCCCAAAAGACAACAATCACAACGGAATCGCAGAGTTTTTAAAAGCATTTGTTTTGTGCTAACCCCTGCGACTCAACGCTGCTGACAATTCTTATCGCTGGATTCTACCGCTTCCATTTCCGGCAGCAAGCTTTTCAACTTCGTCTACGCTTACCATATTGTAGTCGCCTTCGATTGTGTGCTTAAGACAGCTTGCGGCAACTGCAAACTCAACAGCATCCTGCGTAGATTTTCCATTCAAAAGTGAATAAATCAAACCGCCGCCAAAGCTGTCACCGCCGCCAACACGGTCTACAATATACATTTCGTATTCCTTGCTGAAGCAGTAATCTTTACCATCATACAAAAGTGCTGCCCAGTTGTTGCGGTTTGCATTAATGGAAGTTCGCAGGGTGATTGCAACCTTCTTAAAACCAAACTTATCTGCCAGCTGTTTAGCAACTGATTTATAACCTTCTTTGTTAAGCTTACCGCCAGTAATATCTGTATTTTCAGCTTCAATTCCAAAAACATCCTTTGCATCTTCTTCGTTAGAAATACAGACATCAACGTACTTACAGATTTGAGTCATTGCTTCGCGGGCTTGTTCACGAGTCCAGAGCTTGCCGCGGTAATTTAAGTCACAGCTGACAGTTGCACCCGCAGCCTTTGCGGCTTTACATGCTTCTATACAAATCTGAACAAGGTTTCCGCCCAATGCAGGAGTAATACCTGTAAGATGGAACCATTTACAATCCTTGAAAATCTCTGCCCAGTCAAAATCTTCCGGCTTTGCTTCTGCAATGGAAGAATGAGCACGGTCATAAATACATTTTGAACCACGCTGACTTGCACCACGCTCGTTATAGTAGATTCCCACACGGTCGCCGCCGCGAACAATATAATTTGTGTTTACACCATAGCGGCGCAGACTGTTGATTGCAGCCTGACCAATTTCGTGCTTTGGAAGCTTTGTAACGTAATAAGCATCCAGTCCGTAATTTGCAAGAGATACCGCAACGTTAGCTTCTCCGCCACCAAATGTGGAAGTCATTTTATCAACCTGAACAAATCTGAAATATCCTTCAGGTTCCAGTCTTAACATTATTTCACCAAATGTAACTACTTTCATATAATTCTCCTTATCCTAAGGGGAGATCCCCTTAGGAATCCCCCTGTTTTTGGGAGAGGAAACCCCCTCTACTCGGATGCGGGTGTTTTCCTCTCCCAAACCCTCTCCTTCCACCAGCACCGCTTAGGGTTGCACCCTAAGAACCCGCTAATGATTGTCTATTTTCTAATTTCTTTTACTATAGCTGCCGCCTCTTTTGTTAACCGTTCAACTTCTGCAAAGTTTCCAGCCGCAATCAAATCACCTTTAACCATCCAGCTGCCACCGCAGGCAAGAATCTTGTCGCAGGCAAGATAGTCGCGGACATTTGTTGCATTGATTCCACCGGTTGGCATGAACTTCATCATGGTGTAAGGGGCACTCATTGCCTTAATCATTTTTAAGCCGCCCGCATTTTCAGCAGGGAAAAACTTTACTACATCAAGACCAAAACCAAGAGCAACCTCAAGCTCTGTAGGAGTCATAATTCCCGGTGTAATCGGGTAGCCCTTTTTCAGACAGTATTCTACAACCTTAGGATTCAAGCCAGGTGAAACAATAAACTTAGCTCCGGCACCAATCGCGCGGTCAACCTGCTCGGTAGTGAGCACTGTTCCAGCTCCCACAAACATTTCAGGGAATTTTTTAGAAATTGCACGAATGCTTTCTTCTGCAGCATCTGTTCTGAAGGTTACTTCGGCACAGGCAAGACCGCCTTTTATCAGACTTTCGGCAAGCGGTTCAGCATCGCTAACTTTATTTAAAACTACAACAGGAACAATGCCTATTGAACCTATCTGTTTAAGTGTATCGTTCATATTTTCCTCTAATATACTAGTATTCTAGTTACATTCTATCACTTTGCGGGGATTATGTCATCATAAAAAACTAAGGAATTATCACTAAATATCTTGGTACAGTATCTGTTTTTTATGTGATACAATATGAAACGAGGTAAAAAATATGAAAACGAACAGGAAACTTTTTATATCATCACGGATTGCAAAAATTGCAGCTATTCTTTTAGTTACAGTTACACTCGCTTTTACCGGATGTAAATCTTCTGCATCTTCTGACCCTTCAGATAAAGCTGCCGGTAATCAGGTGACGAAAAAAACTGGCTGGAATGATGAAGATGTCGCACAGTATGCAACTTTTTTTCATTCTCTCTGTAAAAAGGCCGGATATACTGCATTCTGGTGGGATTGCAATGATTTGGTTGACCGAAAGAATCTTACCTGTCGCCAGCAGATTATTGATGCAATTATGGCTTCTTATCCACCTGAAGAATATTCCTACACAAAAACTACCACAGGCTTTGTTGAAGAAGATGCCGCAACCGCTGTTCACAATATGAAAACCGGCTGGAATCTTGGCAACACACTCGATGCCACAAGCTACGACTGGAAAAAAGAAGTTTCCGGTTCTAACGAAATCGGATGGATTTTACAGTGGGGCGAAAAGGATTCAAACGGAAAGGTAACAACAAAAGCTTTTGAAACTGCCTGGGGTATGCCGGTTACGACACGCGAAATGATTCATTATGTAAAGGAGCTTGGTTTTGGTGCCGTAAGAGTTCCTGTAACCTGGGCCGAGCATATTGATGAAAACAACAAGGTTGATCCCGACTGGATGAAGCGCGTTCACGAGGTTGTTGATTATGTAATTGATGAAGGACTTTACTGTATGATTAACACTCACCACGACGGCTGGGTTTGCGCAACAGAAAGAATGTATAATAAGTTTTCTCCACGCTTTGAAAGCCTGTGGACTCAGATTGCAACTGAGTTTGCTGATTATGATGAACGCCTTATTTTTGCAAGCATGAACGAAGTTATTGATGAAGAAGATAAATGGAATGCTCAGCCAAAATCTACTTTTGAATACATAAACAAATGGAATCAGCTTTTTGTAGATACAGTCCGAGCAACAGGCGGCAACAATGTAAAACGAAACCTTGTTGTTTCTCCACGCGGTTGCAGCGGTTCCGACCGCGACATGCAGATTTTCGAGATTCACGATTCTGTTGAAAATCACATCATCATAGAAGTTCACAACTATACACCGCAAGGCTTTTGCTTTAATGATGCAACCTGGACTACAATGACAGCTAAATGGACTCCGTTCCAGCACGAATACGAATTGCGCAACGATTTTACAATGTATGAACGCTGGCAGAAAAGGCTCGGCTATCCGGTAATCATCGGTGAGTACGCAGCCTTCCCAAAGAAATATGAAGATTTTTAAACATTGTCATTGTCGGACTTGATCCGACAATCAATCAAGAGTTATATATGAATGATACACTGAATCAACGCCTTGTAAAAATCCGCCCGAGCAAAAGACAGCTTGAATGGCAGCAGACAGAGTTTTATGCTTTTGTGCATTTTACCGTAAATACTTTTACCGATAAGGAATGGGGTGACGGAACAGAGAGTCCTGAAATCTTTAATCCTGTAAAGCTTGATGCGCGCCAGTGGTGCAAGGCAATTAAAGCAGCCGGGATGAAGGGACTTATTCTTACCTGCAAGCATCACGACGGCTTTTGTTTGTGGCCAAGCAGGTTTACGAATCACACAGTAGCGGCAAGCCCTTATAAAGATGGAAAAGGTGATATTGTACGGGAAGTGTCAGAAGCCTGCAGTGAGTTCGGCTTGAAGTTTGGTGTTTATCTTTCTCCGTGGGACAGAAACAGTCAGCTTTATGGGCAGGGAAAACCTTACGATGATTTTTTTGTAAACCAGCTTACTGAATTACTTTCGAATTATGGAAAAGTTTTTTCTGTATGGTTTGACGGAGCCTGCGGTGAAGGTCCCAACGGGAAAAAACAGGTTTATGATTTTGAGCGATATTATAAAGTTATACGAGACTTACAACCAGATGCCTGCATAAGTGTTTGTGGTCCTGACGTTCGCTGGTGTGGTAACGAAGCCGGTCATTGCCGCAAGTCTGAATGGAGTGTTGTTCCTGCAAGAACAAAAGATACAGAAATTATAAAGGAACGAAGCCAGCACGAAGATTCCGAAGAGTTCAGGCAGAGAAAAATCAGTGCGAGTGATGAAGATTTAGGCAGCCGTGCAATCCTTGAAAATGAAAATGATTTGATCTGGTATCCTGCCGAAGTAAACACAAGCATCCGTCCGGGCTGGTTCTATCATGAATACGAAGATGATAAAGTGCGCAGTCTGGAAGAACTGACAAACATATACTTTAATTCCGTTGGCGGCAATGCAACATTCCTGCTGAACATTCCCCCTACCCGCGAAGGCCTGTTCCACAAAAATGATGTTGCACGCCTGCAGGAGCTTGGTGATTTTCTGCGGAATGAGTTTGCAAATCCAATAAAAGAATTAGATAAAAAGGAAATAAAACTTAACACAACATCAGAAACAGACAGTTACACTATTAGGATTGACTTACCGCTATCAAAAATAAAATACATAATCATTCAGGAAGATATTGAAAAAAGCCAGCGAGCAGAAAGCTTTGAGGTTCTTGCAAAAAACAGCAGTGAAAAATATGAAACTTTATTTAGCGGAACAACAATCGGGTATAAAAAAATAATACGGTTTGAAAAACCATTAAACACCGACAGTTTAATTATAAAAATCACATCATGCCGCTGTAAACCGGAAATAAAAAAAATTGTTATCCATTAAAACAAAATTACTCATCATCCTTTGACGCTAGTTTTTTATTCTCTTCTATGCTATATTTGTCAAACTATGACAACCGAAGCAAAAACCTTTTATAAAGAGCTGCGTAATGTAGTTCAGCCAATGGCAATCCAGAATCTCATTTCTTCTGCGGTAAACTCGGCCGATGTAATTATGCTTGGATTTATCGGGCAGACGGCGATTGCGGCTTCGGCTCTTGCGGGGAACATTGCGTTTATTCTTTTTATGATTTCTACAGGGCTTTCTTCCGGGCTTGTAATGCTTGGTGCGCAGTACTGGGGAAAGAAAGATACAGAATCTATAAAAACACTGCTTGGAATCGGTCTGCGTATTTGCTGTACAGTTGAGATTCTTGTTGCACTTGTAGCGGCATTTTATCCGCGCATTCTGATGCTCATTTTTACTCAGGACGAAGCTTTGATTAGCGAAGGCTGCCGTTACCTTAGGGCTGCAAGCGTTTCGTATGTCTGCCTTTCTTTTGCACAGATGTACCAGGCAGCATTTAAAAGTATTGAGCGTGTAAAGATTGTTTCCATTACAGCAACCACAACTTTAATTCTGAACATCAGCCTTAATGCAGTTTTTATCTTCGGATTATTCGGAGTGCCAAAGCTTGGCATTCTTGGTGTTGGAATTGCAACTTCTATTTCCCGCTTTATAGAAATGATAATCTGCTTTGTTTATGCAGGCCGCCAGAAGGATGTGCATTTTTCAATTGCGTGTATTTTCAGAAGGAACCGTGTTCTTACCCGTGACTTTTTTAAATATTCGCTGCCGGCTGTTGGAAACGAGCTTGTGTGGGGTGCCGCCTTTTCCATGTACTCAGTGATAATGGGACATCTTGGTGAAGATATTGTTGCCGCAAACTCCGTTGTAAATACAGTAAGACAGCTTGGTTCCGTGCTCTGTTTTGGAATGGCTTATGGTGGCGCAATTGTTCTTGGAAAATACATGGGTGCCGGAGACATGGAGCTTGCAGAAAGAAATGCATCCAGACTTGCAAAAACAACAATTCTTTCTGGAGTGCTTGGTGCAGTTCTCATTGTCTGCCTCTACCCTGTGCTTCCGCTTATTGCTGACCTTACAGAAACCGCCGCCCATTACAGAAACATTCTATTATTCATAAATGCAGTTTCGGTAATTGGAGCCGCTATTAACACGGTATTGATTTGCGGTATTTTCCGTGCCGGTGGAGATTCAAAGTTCGGTTTTGTTATGGATTCAATTTTTATGTGGTGCGTTTCCGTTCCACTCGGACTTATTGCAGCCTTTGTCTTAAAGCTTCCACCACTTTGGGTTTACTTTATTCTCTATCTGGATGAGTTTGAAAAAATGCCAGTTGTAATCATGCACTACAAGAAGAAGGGCTGGCTCAGAAACATCACAAGAGACACTTCTGAGCTGCAATAGTTTTCCGGAGAATTATTTTATACCGAAAAAGTCTGCCGAGTTTTGATAGCAGACAGCTTCTACCATATTTCCCAGATTCTTTTCCTGCCATGGGAACTCACCGCTTTCTACAAGTGAGCCGATAAAGTTACACAGGATTCGGCGGAAATATTCGTGACGTGGATAAGAAAGGAAGCTGCGACTATCGGTGAGCATTCCAACATAGCAGCCAAGTGGTGCGGTACGGGCATATACACGAATCTGCTCTTCTATTCCATCTTTGTGGTCGTTGAACCACCAGGCCGGTCCAAACTGGCAGTTACGGAAATTAGCCGCCATTGTTGCAAGCGCTTCGTTATCCTTTGGATTAAGGTTATAAAGAATTGTTCGTGCATTAGCTTCTGCACTGTAAATTGCATTAAGCACAGCGCCAAGCTGAGGTGCAAAATTAAAATCCTGTAAGCTGTCTTCTCCAATGTTTTTACCGGAAACTTCGAGCATTGCAGAATTGTTGTCACGCAAAGCACCAATATGAATCTGCATTATAAATCCTTTTTGAGCATAAAGCTTACCAAGTTCAATCAGAATCCAGCCCTTGTATTTTGCAATTTCTTCGCAGGTAAGTTTTTTACCAATCCAGGCTTTTTCAAAAATATAGTTTACATCATCATAAGTTGCAGGAAGATAAAAATCATTTTCAAGTGAGTGGTCACTAACGACTGAACCGTTCTGCTTAAAGTAATCCATTCTGCGGGCAAGGGCTGCAATCATATCGTTTACAGAAGAAAACTTTGTACCATCTGCAGCCTGCAAGCGACTGATATAATCCGGGAATGCAGGACTTTCTGCATTGAGTACAAAATCAGGGCGGAACGAAGGGCGAACCTTTAACGAATCATACTCTGCAAGCTTTTTGTGCCACTCCAGCGAATCAAGCGGGTCATCGGTTGTACAAAGCTCGCGTACACTCATCTTAGACAAAAGCCCGCGCGGAGTAAAATCCTCCTGAGCAAGAAGAGCATTACATCTGTCCCAGACTTCACGTGCATTATCTTCTGTTACAGGCTCAGTAATTCCAAAGTAGCGTTTAAGCTCCAGGTGGCTCCAGTGATAAAGAGGATTTCCAACACAAAGCTGGAGTGTCCGTACAAAGGCAAGATAACGTTCATAATCAGCCGATGCAACCTTTTCTGCTCCACCACGCTCTTCATCACTTTTTACACTTCCATCCTTACGGATATGCCCCGTAATCAACTGCTCATCAACGCCAGCCGCACGCATTGCACGCCATTTGTAGTGGTCATGGTCCAGCCACGCATTCGCAAGATTTCCAAGCGGCTTGTTTTCAAAAATCTCCTGCGGACTCAAATGATTATGAAAATCAAAAATCGGCTGATTCTTTGCATACTTGTGATATAAAGTTCGTGCAGCTTCGCTCTTCAACAAAAAGTCATCATCTAAAAATGGTCTCATTTTTGCAAACCTCTCTTATTTTTCCAACACCTTTTCTATTTCTGCCACATAAATTGTGTGCCAGTCGTTGTCACTGTACATCTGACTTGGGATATCCTTACCATATTTTGTAAAGCAGCCGGCATCCATTTTCTGGGCATAAAGCTTTTTACATACAAGCACCAGGCGGGACTCTTTGAAATAAGGTACGCTTCCGGCACTGGAATCTGTATGTTCTACTGTAAGACCACTGCCGGCAACTTTGTCTTCATTACGGCCACTTGCTTTTCCTAAATAGGCAAGTTGTTTGCGGTATTCTTCGCCAAGAACACAGAGAGTAAAAAAATCACCATCATCAACAAAGGTTTTTGTAAAGCGGGATTCACGGATATAAACGGTTGCAACATCTTTTCCCCAGAGTACGCCAAGTCCACCCCAGGAAGCAGTCATCATATTTGTACGACCTTCTTTTTCGGCCGTAATCAACATCCAGTCCTTATCAATAAGCTTGAAAGGATTATCTTTTAATTCTTCAGGTTTTATTTGTTTCATTACATAATTATCTTATTTTTTGCCAAACTTTTCAAGGAACTCTGTTCTGTTGTGAACGTCTGATAAAGTATAGATGTAGGTAACGTAATTGTGAACGCTGTGCAGGGAAATAAAAAGCTCGTTACTGATTTCTTCGTTTGATTTCCCCTGCAGCATTTTTTCAAAAACAATGCTTTCCTGCTTTGAAAGGACAGAAGTAATGGGCTCAAGATTTTCCATGATTGATTCAAAACGCGATTCAAGATAGGTTCCACCGTTTTTTACAATGTCCAGACATTTTAGAATCTCATTTTCGCTGGCAACCTTTGAAATATACCCCTTTGCACCGGAGTTCTTAGCCTGCAAAATATAACCGGCTGTATCGTACATTGAATACATTACGCATTTTATCTGTTTATAATTCTTTGTAATTTCCTGAACTAATGTAAAGCCGCTTTCTTCTGCAAGCTGAATATCTACAATGATAATTTCTGGAAGGTCTTCTGGGGCTGCTTTTGAAAGGACTTCAAGGCAAGGCTGTACGCTTTAAAAGGTTCCGGTAATTTTCCAGCTGGAGTTCTGCTCAAACCAGAAACGCAACCCATTCTGCAGCATCTTATGATCATCAACAATATAAATTGTATTTTCCATAAACAATTACGCCTCCGTTTTGATTTTCAGCACAACCTTCATTCCTTCATCCGGTGATGTGAAAAAATCTACAGTTCCTCCAATAGAGCTCATTCTTTCCTTCATATTCCGTATACCGAAATGATTTTTAAGATTCTTAGAATTAAGTTTTTCAACATTACAGCCAACCCCATCATCAATAACAAAAATCGTCAAATAATTTTCTGCCGGCGGTTTAATAAGTACAGTGACTTTTGTGGCATACGAATGCTTGTTTATGTTATTCAAAATCTCCTGAAAAACACGCACAACATTCAGACAAATAGTTTTGTCAAACTCAGGATATGTTATGCTTTTATCAATCTGAATGGAAGTGTCAATATTTGTTTTTGTGGTAAACTGCTTGCACAAGGTTTCGATTATGGAGATTAAATCAATTCCATCATCATCTTTTCTCATAGCATCTGCCAGCTCAGCCGGAGACAAATCATAACAGATGTTGCGCATTTTAATGATGCATTTTGTTATATCTTCAACAACCCTGCTTTTCTGGCTCAAATCTTCTGTCTGAATTGCTTCTGCTTCTATACGTATTGCACGAAGATCCTGAACGACAGTATCGTGAATCTCCCTGCTGATTTTTGACTTTTCTTCTTCCTGAATCTGCAGAATATGATTTTGCTGTATTTTTTGTTTTCTGAATTGCTTTAGTACAATCAGTATTACAATCAATAAAAGCAGGCCAACCAGAATGCAGCAAAGAGTTTCCAGAATACGAATCGTTCGTTTAGGATTTTCAAACTTTCCCTTTTTTATAACTTTAATATCACACTTATCTGTTTTTACAATGTACTGTTTATAATCTTTTGTGATAAACGTATGATCTGTTAATTGAACCTCGCCGCCCCAGCCAGACATTCCCTGCCAGTCCTTAACAACATTATCAAAACCTTTTACCAGCTCTTTTGTATCTTTTTCATAAACCAATATTATATATGGCTTGTATTTTTCGATATTTTCTTTTTGAGAATAATGGGGTTTTATATAGTAAATACCAGTGTATTCAGTTTTAATTAGCGGATTATCATCATCACCATAATTAAGACGGGGATCCCGTTCTTCCTGCGCAAAGCAAAAACTAAGACTCAAAAGACATAAGAACAAACTGATCAGCTTTTTTGATATTGTTTTCATAAAACCCCTTATTTCATTCTAGAATGTAACAACACTAAATGCAATTATTGACGAGTATAAGTATTATTCATTATTCTCCATGGAACAAATATAGCTGGTAACTTTCCTTCTGAAATTTTTACAGTTTGCGTTGCGTCATCGCCTGTGTAATCAATATAATTACCATCCTTATATTTTTTTAGAATTGTAATAAGGATTTCTCCATCTTTTGATGCATCTCCAACGTAGGTTCCTCTTGAAACCTCCATTTCGGAATTTTTTGAACCTTCAATATCAGTAAATGTTCCATCCACTTCAAATATAACATATTCAGTTGCATTATCATTGTACCCAACAAAAACCGCTGTTGGAGGAATGATTCCTATTAGAGTTTCTAATTCTTCAACTGTGTATTCGCGGAACTGATCTCTATTAAATTTATTACGATTAGATTTGCCACCACCTATCATATAATAATTGTTATTTGGATTATAATTAAATATTAATTCACAATCTTTACCAGTATCACAAAACAACCAATTTGCACAAGTAACTCCTTTTTTTGTTCCATTGTCAAAAGTAAATTCTTTATGAAATTTCGGATATTGCCAATCTGCAGTTACATATTTACCATTTTTCATTTGCAATTTAATTGGACTTTTTCCATCTCCAGGAACAACGTCATCATAAACAATATCACGTTTACAACCTATTAGAGCACATACAGTAATCAGTACAACAAACAAAACTAAAATTGTTTTTTTCATAAAAAAACACTCCTTCTAGCTGACATTTTCATCAACCGTATAATAATTCTTTATGTTTGGTATTATAACATCGCAGAATTTTCGTGATTAGGAGTCGGACTCCTATTTTTTGAGGATTGTGTGTTTTCTTTTTAAGAAAAACTTATTGATATTGTTTCAAAAAATCTTCCGGTGTAATTGCTTTTACAGGTGAGTTTATGAAGTCTTTTATATTTCTTGTAATAATCAGATTTGCAAAATGATTTTTTGCACAATCACTTTGTACAGCATCTTCAAAATCTTTCATTATTCCAGAAAAACCAAAATTTATATTTCTTTTTGAAATTTTTAATAATTTGAATTCAGAAATAAAATTTTGTACAGCATTTTTCTGATCACTATTATTTTTAAAACTTTTTCTCGTGATGTACATAATATCCATAACAGTGGTAGTCGTTAAAAACATCTTATATTTTTTATCAGAAGCAAGCAAAAGAGCATCTTTTGAGGAATTGTATAATCCTGGTCTATTTTACAGAATATCAAGGCATATATTAGTATCAATCAGAACTTTCATGATTTCAATATTGCCTCTGTTTTTTCTTTTTCTATATCAATATCTGATGGAAGAATTCCAGTTGCTGCTTCAATCGATTTTAATAATTTTAGTGTTCTGGCAGATTTCCTTTTTTCTTTTTTTTTAGGAAGAATTTTTAAACCATATGAAGAGGCTTGAGCTAGATATTTATTCATATCTTCAGAAAAATCATTATATGAAACAACTATCATTTATTCCTCCTATCTACTAAAATAAAATATAACATGCTTTTTCAGTTTTTTCCATATAAAAAAAATCCCACTCACAAATAGCAAAGCAAGAGTTATTTTATCTGTGATTTATACAACGGTTATTTTATTACGGAACTTATTACAGCAGGACCATTAGGATTTGCATCACCAACATTGTACCAAATGCAAAGAGCCATTTGAGCAAGAGGCTTTACTTCTACTGGCAGAGTAAAATCTACATCGAATACTTCATCAGCTTTAATGTTTTCTTTCATAATGAAGGTTGTATCTTTCAAAAAAGGATCACGATCATTAAGATTTTGTTTTGCTTTGTTTAATTCCATCCAACCACCAGTCTCAGAAGATACATCTACAAGACGACAATAAAGCTTAGAAATATCTACATTAGATTTAGCATGCCAGGTAATGCGAACTTTATTACCTACAACAGGAAAACAATAACAAAGTAAATCTGAAATATTTCGAGTAACCTGATAATTGTAAATTGTATTCTCTTCCCCTTGATACCAAGAGTTTTGTGCATTGATTGGTACAGCGTAATAAAGATCTTCGATTTTAATTGTTACATCATAATCTTTAAAAGTAACTGGATAATATTTCGATATCTGAGCAAATCTTTTAATAGAACCATTTTCTTCACCTGTAAGCCAACCTTCTTCATCAATAACAATTTCTTTTTGTTTTGACCACCATTCTGCTCCACCAGATTCTATATCACCATACCAGGCTAACCAACTAAATCCCCACCAGGTTCCTGGCTCTTCTTCACCTTCAAAATTAATTGTTTTCTTTGATTTTGCCGGAATATCATAATTAATCAAAGCCAAAATCGTACCTTTTTCATTGGAACGTCTTGTCATAAGAATAGAAATATCTTTTGTTGATTTGTTATTGATATTGTAAGTATACGCAATTTTATTTACCTGATTCTGTTTAGAACCAGAAGAACATCCCAATATTAGCACCATTGATACCAATAATCCCAAAACTAAAATCGATTTTTTCATAAAAACACTCCTTTTAGCTGACATTCATCAACCGTATAATAATTCTTTATGCTTGGTATTATAACGCCGCAGTTTTTTTGTGATTAGGAGTCGGACTCCTATTTTTTGAGGAAATTTACTAGCTGGTTGACATTCTTCTCTAATTATTCATAAAATAGATTACATTCGATTTTTCGTAAATTTAATATATTATTCACATTCGATTTTTCGTAATTTTGACAGATAATACACATTCTATTTCTTTATTTCTTCCGCAGCAGCAATACATAAATCCTTATAATTAAAATACAAATATCTTCTTCCGGAAGGAAAAGTTTGCCAGCTTAATACAGGTTCAAGAACATCCCGGTCTATCTGGATTCCATAGTTGTAAGCGGTTGCCAAAAAACTCAGACGTTGAGTAAAAGCTTCTTCTTCCAGACCAAGGATTTTTACTTCAAAATCTGCAAAAGCTTTTAGGTATTCAAGCTGTAAATCAAAATCGTTGAGTCGTTTAATTCTTTTTAATCGGGAATCAAAAGATGATAAATCTCCGCCAAAATCTATTGAAGCATACTTTCCTTTTAATTCAGGATTTTCACAAAGCAAGGCTTCTACCTTTGCGGCAAAAGAAGGCTTCATCTGAAAAAGTCCGATTGAAAATCCGTTGCTTTCTTCTGAGGCAAAAGCCAGACATTCATTCATTAAAGATTCAAGTTCATTTCTAAACTCTGAATATCTCAAAAGCTCTGGGAAAACAACTGAGCTGACTTCCAGTGCATAAGGATATTTTTCTTCCTCAAGTTTTGTAAATATTTTTTTCGAAACCGAAATGGCAAAATCATAATCCTCTGACCGCCTTTCTTGAAAAAACAAAAGCGGTTCAGAAGAATAATTCTGGGCAAAAACTGCACCAGATATAACAAACAAAAACAAAAAAGAAAGAAAAAATCTTCGAATAAAACTACAATTTGACATCAATATTATCAAATTCACCTTTAGCGCTATTAAAGACTTTTGTTCTGTTGTATTCAGAAACTTTACTCTTTGGAATTGTTATTTCTGCTTTTTTATCAGAAGGACCGTATTTTACATACAAAGAATCAAGCCGTACAAAAGCATTTCCTTCTTCTATCAAAGCTGCAACATTATCTGGGATATCTTTGAATTCATAAAAGCTGTTAGTTTGACCAAATTTCACGCCTTCCTGTCCCATGTAAACATAATTATTTGTTGAAGCCACTGCAAATCTGTCTCCCTTTACAAGAACTTTACCGTTCGTATCAACAATATCAATTTTAATTTCATAATCAAGATGGCAAGCCGGAGAATTTTTTATCCATTCTTTAGAAATGTCCGTCCAGGAATCTTTCCAGGCCTTTCTTATTCCCATGGAAATTCTATTTACCATCGTCTGATAAAAAATATAATCATCAATTTCAAAATTGCACTTATAAACGAAAGAATTATTTGCTTTATTTTCTGAAGATTTTTTCAAGTCAATATAATGAACAGAAAAAACTGGATTTTCCAAAAAATATTGTTCAAAATCTTTTGTAAGAATTTTCCAATCTGCATAACGAGAATCCGCATCATATTCGTAAGTCCATGGATTTCCTGTTTCAAATCTTTTAAGTAAATTCTCGTATTTATTATCAGCATAGACAGGCTTTATTCTTGAATAAGTATTATCCCATTTTGTATAAACTTTTTCTGTTGCCTGAAACATATTCTGAACTTTTACATTAAAATCCTGAAGCTCTTGTTTTGCAAGCAAACTTTTTTCATAATAAATCTTTAGTGCAAAAATAAAATTCTTATTTTTCTCATATTTTTCTGCAGCAGAATCAAAAGTTGTTTCTTTATAACCTAATTCTTTGCATTTAAGCAGTTCTTTTTCACTAAATGATTTTTCTGATTCTTCTTTTATCGCTTTGATTTTTCCGGTTATTTCTTCCCGTTCTTTTTGTGTTGCAGCCTTTTTCTCTTCTTCAATTTTTGCTGCCTCAGCTTTAGTTACTAAGTCTTTAATTCCGGTAACATAAAATTTTGATTGCTTTCTTGTTACACTTAAGCTGACTTGTTTTGAATATTTAAAACATTGATTATCATACTCGTCAAGATTGATTTCGATGCCGTCAAAAACTTCATTTGCAATCTTATTTATCGAAGAAATATTTGCTAATTTTGATTTTTCTGGAATGATTATATTAAAGCTTGTGCCATCCTTTTTTGCAGCCTTTTTAATATTCTTTACATCATCTTGCATTTGCTGAACAGTCTGATATTGCAAACTATCCTTTAAATTGCCACCAGAAACAATGCATTGTGCAAAAGCCTTTATTCCAAATAAAAAACAGATAACAACCACAAAAACAATTCTTTTTTTCATCCTTTTCTCCTGTATAAAGCCGCCCGTCAGGCAGCCAGTATTCTATAATAATATTATAGCTTATCCAGGAGAAAACTTTTAGGAGTCAGGCTCCTATTTTTTTAAGGATTTTGTTATGTTGTATTAAACTATAGTGTACTTTTGCCTACAGACTCTGCAATGCTTTTCTTACCGCACCCTTTCCTGCAATAAGCTGTACAAAATATGCTTTTACTTTTTCTGCAAGTCCAGCTTCAAACAAATCTACTCCAAAGATTTCTGCGCGATGAAGAAGTGAATCCAAACTGGCTGGAATTGTGCCGTCACCAAGTTTGATTCCAGCCACGTATTTTCTGCACTCATCCAAAAGCGGATCCGGACTCAGTTCAAAGACACTACCATCATCACCAATTGCCATAAGGTATCGCAGCCACAAAGCAAAAACAAGAGGGACAACTTTAAGGTCGCCAACGTTCAAATCTTTGCGGGCAAGGTAGCCCTTAATTGTTTCGCCAAAACGGATGCTCAATTTCTGTGATGTGTCGCAGGCAATTCGCTGTGGAGTATCAGGCATAAAAGGATTAGGAATACGGATATTTACAACTTCATCAATAAAGTCGCGAGGCTTGATAATTCCAGGGTCAACAACAACAGGCAGCCCTTCTTCATAGCCAAGACGTTTTACAAGACGAAGCAAATCAGCATCCTTCATTTCGTCTGCAATCAAAGTATAACCCAGTAAGCAGCCACTAACAGCAAGGAAAGTATGAAGCGGATTCAAACAGGTACAAACCTTCATTTTTTCTACCTTGTCTACAGTTGCGCGGTCTGTAAAATAAAGACCTGCCTTTTCAAGCTCAGGGCGTCCATTCGGGAAATTATCTTCTATAACAAGATACTGGCACTCTTCTGCATTTACAAAAGGTGCAACATAAGTTTTCTTAGAAGTGATTACAGGCTCCAGCTGCTCAATTCCATCATCAGCCAGAATCTTTTCAATTTTGCTGTCCGGACGCGGAGTGATTTTATCTATCATTGTCCACGGGAAGCTGACTTTAGACGCATTATTTACATACGCAAGGAAGCCAGGCTTACATACACCGTGAGTTTCCCAGACATTGGCAAACTCGTTTACTGCGGCATACAATTTGTCACCATTGTGGGAACAGTTATCCATGCTGACCATAGCAACTGGAAGTTCACCGTTCACATATCGTTCGTGAAGCAGAGTTACAACCTTACCAATGTATGATTTTGGTAAAACCGGTCCCTGTTCAAAATCTTCTTCTACACCAGGCATCATAACGCCGGCAGCATTCCTCAGAAGATAACCTTTTTCTGTAATTGTAAACGTTACCATTTGAAGTGACGGCGCACGGAAAATCTCACGCAGGCGGGCCCAGTCTGCTTCGTTATCACTGTCGGCAGTAAGTGCTTCCATGATTGAGCCAACAACAGTTTTTTCAACTGAACCGCTTGATTTCAATGTAACAAGGGCACCAATATTATCGTGCGGACGGTACATCTTTTCTATAATTTCGTAATCATAACCTTCTGCAACAACAAGTCCGCGGTCAAGTACACCCTTGTTCAAAAGCTCCTGCACAACATTAGCCTGAAACGCACGGAAAATATTTCCCGCGCCAAAATGAATCCAGAACGGATTTGCCTTAGTTGCAGCTTCAACAGCCTTATGGTCAAACTTTGGAAGCTCATACCCTTTTGCTTCCCATTCAGCAGTATTTTTTATTCCTTCGATAGTAAGTTTCATATCACGCCTCTTAACTAGTATTCTAGCATATTAGTTATCCTAAATCAATGTCTCACAAATCAGCTTTTCAATCGCTGCCTCATAATCCCCATCAATTACCGTAACTTCTTCTCCGGCCTTTTCAAACATCTTAATAAAGCTTTCATTTCCAGCCTTTACAAACTCGCGTGTACAATCACTGTCATCCAGACGCGCTTCAATATCACTTGCATGAGAAACAATCTTATCAAAATTAGAATCAATATACGAATCGCTTAAAGCCAGGCACACAAACTTAATTTCCGAAAGATACAACTCTTCAAAATCCACCCGCCAGTTCGCCGGTACATAACAGCCTTCAACCACAAGATTCTGCTTATTTTCGATTGCAGTCTTAATCATTTCCCGCACAACCGGCCAGAGATAATCTGTAAGCTTATCATCATCTTCTGGCGTTAGTTTTGTATAACCACTTCGGATAAGCCCCATCTTCAAATGGTCAATTGAAAGATAAGGAAACCCAAACTTTTCCAAAAGCTTTTGCGCAAGTAAAGTCTTTCCAGCATGTGAAGCACCGGTAATCAAAATTATCATTTGTTTACTCCGTCACTAAGCCTCATGTCAAACGCTTTCTTCGTATCGCCCGCAAACCCAATTCCTTCGTAAAACTTGTGAGCCTCTTTCCTTCCACTTCCGCTCTGCAAAATCACCTTAAAACAATTATTCCTGCGGGCTGTCTCCACCGCCATTTCAATCACTTTTCTGGCAAGTCCCTGCTTTCTATAATCTCTGTGAGTCACTACATTTTCAACAAAACAGATTGCCCGCCCGCCACGCGTAAGGTTAGGAATTATAACACAGTAACACGTAGAAACAACCCTGCCGTTTTCCACAGCGCCAAAATAGTGAATATTTTTGTTACCTTCAATTTCCGTGTCCCAGATTTCCTCAGATTTTTTTACATTAAATCCTTCGTTTTCATCATTCAGCTGAACATACAATTCCAGCAGTGATGGTATATCATTTTTATTTAATTCCCTGAACTCCATTTTTTACCTCTTCAACCTTTGCATTCAGTTTTCGCATTCAGTTTTCCCATTCAAACTTCACATTCAGTTTTCACATTCAATTTTCACGTTCAGTTTTCACATTCAACCTTCACACCGGCCTTTTTCAAAAACTCAATTCCATCCAGAGTTTTGTACGCTTCTTTATAAACTACATGCTTAATTCCCGCCGCAACAACAAGCTTTGCACAATCACAGCAGCAGGCATGCGTAACATAAAGTGTGCAGGTATCATCAATCTGAGCCCCGGAACGCGCCGCATACGCAATACAATTCTGCTCGGCATGAAGCTCGTTCTGTACACAAAACTTATGATGAAGCTCCCTGCCCTCAGGTGTAGTTATATCAATATCCTTAAAACGATCGCAGCAATGTTCCATCCCGGACGGCACACCGTTATATCCCGTACTGATTACGCGCCTGTCTTTTACAAGAATTGCTCCAACCTGTAATTTTTTACAGGTACTGTGCTTTGCGAACTCATACGCAATATTCATAAAACTTTCATTCCATGTCATAATTCTCTCCCGATTTTTACTGGAAAATAATATCCCCTGTATCTACACCCATTCCTTCAAGCACTGCCCCCATTGTTTCAGTTGTTGCCCAGACATCAGGCTCGTAGCCTTTTCCATCACCTGAATAATTTGACGGTAAATCTTTTGAAAAATCAGTTGATCCAAAATATACAGAAACACCCAAATCCTTATTTTCGTATACCTTACAGTTTCCATAATTCTGCATGCCACCGGAATGTGTACCAACAAGTTTGCAATCAAACAGACACTTAGACCGCCCAAAAACATGCCAGACTTCACCAGAACTAAAGCTCCAGTTATCCTGAAGAATGATTACTGTACCTGCATATTTATTTGCATTTAGAACCTTTATAAGTGAAAACTGCGGCGTATCGTCTCCACCATTATTAGAACGTGCATCAAGAATAAAAAAATCTTTGTTTAATGCCAGATATGCAGACGCTCCAATCTTTGTCTTGTAATCTGTACCCGTACAATCTGTAAAGCGGACATAATAAGCATTTGAAGTTTCTTTTTCAAAATAAGTACCAGGTGCATCTATACTCTTACTCGTTCCTTCATCCTTTGCAGGATTCTGACGATAAAAGTAATCACCCGCTAAGATATAAAAATGACAGTCATCTATATATTTATCAAACAATCTGGTTAAATCAGAACCATTGTGACAGCTTAACAATGCTATTTTTGAAAAGCCTCTTTTTTTCATTGCTGAAAAGCCGGCATATTTTAAGCTCATAGTTTTCCATATATAACTCAACTGTTCTTTAGAAAACTTGATATCATCTTGATTTATAAATGACGAATCAACAAAAATACCATCAGCACCATTCACCTGCCTGATTGTAAACTTACCGTCATTCAAAAACTCAAGAAGCTTTTCTTCACACGATTCGCCATAAAGATTTTTATAAGAATATTCAGAGAGGGATAAACAGACATTTGTTCCAATTATACTTTCATAATCCGCGGGTGCAGAAATTACCGTGTAATACAAATAATTTTCGTGCTGATTTTCCTGAAGCTGCCATTCATCCTTTTTGTTTTCTGCAAACAAGCTTGCGCACAGTAAAAACAAAAAGGATAATAATATTTTTTTCATTTTAGTGCTCACAAGCTCTAACGGTACAACTTCACTCCGCTTCTGTCAATTGTCTTTTCGCAGGCTTCCCACAAGCCCTGAAGGTAAGTTGCACCAAGAGCGCGGTCATACAAACCGTAACCAGGCATTGCCTTTTCGCCCCAAATCATACGGCCGTGGTCTGGGCGGATAACTCCATCAAAACCAGTTTCGTACAAAGTGCGCACAATCTTAAACATATCAAAGGTACCGCAGCTTGACAGATGAGCAGACTCCTGGAAATCAAGAACAGGATCATCAATTGCAGTATTGAACTTAAGGTTTCGTACATGTGCAAAGTGAATGCGTCCTTTAGCGGCTTTAATAAACTCACACAAATCATTTTTGCGGTTTGTTCCATAGCTTCCTGTACAGAAGGTTAAACCATTGTGAGGATTATCAACAGCCTTGAGCATTCGGCAAACACCCTCCTGACTTGTGATGATACGCGGCAAACCAAATACCGGCCAGGCAGGATCATCCGGATGAATTGCCATATCAATATTATACTTATCACAAACAGGCATAATCGCCTTCAGGAAATACACCAGATTGTTAAAAAGCTTTTCCTGATCAACCGATTTATACATTTCAAAAAGCTCTTTTACGCGGGCCATACGCTCCGGTTCCCAACCCGGCAGAATAAAACCGTTAGAATCTTTATCTATAGAAGCAAACATTTCTTCCGGCTTTACACCATCAATAGCCTTTGAATTATAGGCAAGAACCGTTGAACCATCTTCGCAGACACGGGCAAGCTCAGAGCGGGTCCAGTCAAACACAGGCATAAAGTTGTAGCATACCATGTGAATGTCTTCCTGGCCCAAGCGTTCCAAAGTTTTTATGTAATTTTCTATATATTTATCACGGTCTCCACCGCCAATCTTAATGTCATCGTGAATGTTTACGCTTTCAATACCGGCAATTTTGAGCCCCGCAGCTTCAACCTCGCCCTTTATTTTCTTTATAGCAGCAAGTTCCCACGCATCACCAGGTACAGAATCATACAAGGTTGTAATAACGCCATGAACTCCAGGCACCTGTCTAATCTGCTGCAGGGTTACGGAATCAAAACCAGTTCCGTACCATCGTAATGTCATTTCCATAAAAAAGTCTCCTTAAGATAAACCTCTCGAGTTATTGTTTGAGTATACCATTATTTTTGTGATTTATCAACTAATATACTTGTATGCTAGTATTTAAGAAAAACACCGCCGCTAAAATATATTCTTTATAAATCTCTTGAACCTGCTTTCCTTTGAATAGCCTTTTTCTTCCAGAACAGCACACGCATCACTATAGCCAAGATCAATCAATTCGCTTATGTTTTCCGGGTCAAAGTTTACAGTACCTTCTACAAAGTCTCCAAGCGATTTTGAAGGAACAATCTGAATAAGCTCCTTACCGTTTGTTTCTTCTTCACTAACCCATTTGCTTGTATACGAATTATTGATTTCATCAGCTGATTTCAAATAAACTACGATTATTTTATCAACCTTATTTGACTTTGCAGCCGGTAGAACAGGAACATTTTTACCGCCAACCGATTCAAAACCGCCGTCAATATATTCATAAGAACGGCCTACAACACTTCCATTTTCAATTATATTTGCAGAAAGTCTTGTAGATTCATAAACAAGCGGAAATGCCGAAGAGGCCATAAGAATATCGTTTACATTTGTGTTATTAAGCTGCTCATTCAACTTAAAATAATGAACATTATTCATGCCGAAAAGCCAGCCAAGTGTATTTATGAGTAAATAGCCGTCCTTTGGAATAGCTGTTGCATAAACTTCGATCCCGGATTTTTCAAGCTTTTCAAGGGAAATATATTTTTCCATTATTTCCTTCAGGGTATCGCGCTCAAAAATGCCGTCGCTGTGAGCTTCGCTGAAAATGTATTCCGAAATGTTTTTTATAGTTCCCTTTGCAAGACCAATGCCTGTATCTGCAACAAAGGTTACTCCATCAAGCAGCTGAGTTAATAATTCGTTGCCCATTGGGGACAATTCTTCGGGCAAACCGTATGGATTATCCTGCATGTTTCTTGAACCAAGATTATTTTTTGCATTACGAACCGCAAAGGCTGCAACCTCAGAAAAAGTACTTGTATCCGGCATTAAAAAAGATGAATAACCTACTTCTTCGCGCCAGAGCTTTTCTGCTTCTCCTGCATTGGAACACGCAAATAAAGCCGCATTCAAAGCGCCAACAGATGTTCCCGAAATAACAGTTATATCATCAGTAATTCCATAATCTTCCAAAGCTTTCCAGACACCAACCTCGTAAGCACCTTTAGCACCACCGCCGGACAAAACGAGTCCAAAGCCTTCTGCAAACAAGGCTGCAACCATAAAAGAGAACAATGCAAGAGCCGACAATGTTTTTTTCATGTATCATCCCCCTGGAAATAATGTGTTTCAAAATGTGTTAAAACAATGTGTTTCTAGAATAAAATGATTTCAGCATTAAAAAATTACACTTATTCGGCAAGCGTCATTTTTAGAACCACATCTTTTTTATTTCTGTGTACTGTAATTTCAACAACATCACCAGGCTTTTTGCTTTCCAATGCAGAATAATAATCAGCAAGAGAAGAAACTGTTATATCGTCTATTTTTGTGATGATGTCGCCGCCAAGGTAAATAATACTGTTTCTGTTTCCGTAATAAACAGCTTCCGTTCCGCCTTTAAGACCGGCTTTTTCTGCATTTCCGCCCTTTTCTACCTTTGATACAAGAATACCGCTTGAAATATCAAGTCCTACATACTGTGCAATTCTCTTGTTCAGCTGTATGATTACAGCATCGATTGTACCGCGCTGAACTTTTCCATATTTAATCAAATCGGAAACTACACGTACAGCTGTTTCGGAAGGTACTGCAAAACCAACACCAGCAGAGCTGCCGGAATTAGACATTATCATTGTATTTATACCAATCATTCTTCCGTTTGTATCGAGCAGAGGACCACCAGAGTTTCCCGGATTAATTGCTGTATCTGTCTGAATCATATTACGGATAATCCGCTTGTTTGAGTTCTGGATAGGACGACCAAGCCCCGAAACAATACCGGTTGTCATAGTTCTTTCCATACCAAACGGATTTCCAATTGCAATTACCTTTTGTCCAACCTTAAGATTGCTTGAATCGCCAAAGGATATTGTTTTAAGAACAAGGTTTTCCGGTGGAGTAAACTTTATAACAGCTAAATCACTGTCTAAATCCTGGCCGACAACTTCTGCTTCATACTGAGTTCCATCAAACAGGGAAACATAGATTTTTGTAGCCCCCTGAATTACGTGAACATTTGTAAGAATATAACCACGCTTGTCAATTATAGAACCACTTCCGCTGCCACCGTCCTGAACATAAGGATCAAGGAACCAGTCGTAGGCCATAACCTTTGTGTTAATATTTACAACCGCCTCGTTACAGGCTGAATAAACGTTTATGTTTTGAACTTCATCCTGTGTATACGAATTGTTGCCGCTGCTTACCGGAATTATTACCGTCGGATTCTGCTCCAGCTCATCAAGAGTAAGCTCGTTATCAGACTGCGCACTCTGCAGGCTTTTACCACTTTCTTCTGCTGGTGATAAAGGAGTCTGCGCTGTTTCGGTCACGGAAGCCTGGACTTCCTTTCCCGTTACCGCTTTTTTTCCACCTGCTGCTTTCAAACAAATAAATGCCGTAATTCCAGCTGTAATCGCAACTCCGGCACACAGGGATACTATCAACTGACTTCGTGTATATAGTTTCATACCTATAATTTAATAAAAACTGCACTTTTTTTCAATTTTTCCCCAAAAAAACCGCGTAATTTTTCATATTTTTGCAATTATATATATGTGGAAATTATAAATTACAAACCCGATGTGCGGGAAAAAACTCTGGAATATGGAATCGGCTACCCTACCGATGAAGAACTCATTATGCTGATTTTGGGCTCCGGTAACAAAAATATGCCGATTGAAGCAATGTCCCATAAAATTGCAGATATCCTCGATTCTTCCAATGATGATAATGTTGTGGAAAATCTTCTGCGCCTGAAGGGAGTTGGCAACAGTAAAGCCTTAGCGGTTGCAGCTGCACTTGAACTGGGAAAGCGCCGGTACATTCATCTTGGTGCGCATATATCAACACCGCGAGATTTAATTCCTTTTGTCCGTAATTATGCAATAAATCAAAAAGAATATTTTCTTACGATCACGCTTAACGGTGGCCATAATATCATTCAGATTCATGTGGTTTCGGTAGGAACTATAAACAGAACAATCATTCACCCGCGCGAAGTTTTTGTTGATGCAATTAAGGAAAATGCTTCTGCCGTAATTTTCTGCCACAATCATCCTTCGGGGAACACGCAACCTTCTGCCGACGATATTGCTACTACTAAAAATCTTCTGGCAGCTTCGGAAATAATAGGAATTACTGTGCTTGACCATATAATAGTAGACTGTGAAAGCTATTTCAGCTTTGTAGAAAATCATCTTTTATTCGGTAATGAAGAAGATGATGAATAATGGCTTTTCCTGCTTTTGTTGCACTTAAGGTTTGCCGTTTTTTCACCGATTTTAAGGTTATGATTTTACGAAAAAATATTCTTTTAAAAAGTCTACTATTTGTATTATTTGCAATAACTTTTGTTTCCTGTCAGTCTACTCCAAAAAGTGATGATGAAGAAACTGTTACCATACCGTCAGAGGATTCTGAAACCGAAACACCAGAAGCTCCAGTCCCACAAAAAATTGTCATTTCCAGAAGAATTGCAGATAAAGGCCAGCTTACTGCCACTCAGCTTGCAGACTTTTTCCTTTTACAACGCCCTGATTACGATTACATAGAAATAGTACATTTTGCACAGTATTACATTGTAGAAGCAGCCGCAGAAGGAATAAACTCCGATGTAGCTTTTGCCCAGATGTGTCTTGAAACAGGTTATCTTCGGTTTGGCGGACTTGTACAACCAGAGTTCCACAACTACTGCGGACTAGGCGCAATGGATGCAGAAAATCCGGGCTGTATTTTTGAAACAGAGCAGCTGGGCGTAAGAGCCCATATCCAGCACCTGCAGGCATACGCCACCCACGAAGACGAGCCCTTAAACAACGAGCTTATTGACCCACGCTACAACTGGGTTCATAAAACAAAGTACATAGAGACAATAGACGGGCTTGCCGGCACCTGGGCCACAGACCCGAATTATGCAATTAAAATAGAAAGCATTCTATCCCGCATGGAAGAAATGGTGAATTAACCAATTGTTGTACCAATAAAGTCCTTTCCTTCAAGAATTGCCTGAATATTAGCAATATTCTTTCCGCCTGCGCAGATAACTTTCATTCCGTCGGCTTCTGCCTTTTTAGAAGCAATCGGGTCAAACGGACAGTTTTTGCCAGGTGTCCATTCATCACCAACCATTTTTCTAAACTCAGCCCAGGAAATTGTGTCGAGAGGTTTTGCATCAGGATTCTTTTTAGGGTCATCGGTGAAAACCTTTTCTATATTTGAAAGATTTACGATTGTTTTTGCATCAAACTTTTCGCCAAGATAAACAGCATCTGTATCTGTAGAAAAACCAGGTTTCCAGCCGCTTGCAACAAGAACCTTTCCGTCAAAGCTTAAATCTTCGAGCGTAGGATTATAAACAACATCGTTTTTGCAGTAATCACCAAAGCAGGCTTTTAAAAGCTGTGCGTTTATACGTGTTGCCATAATTCCAATCCAGTCTGCCGCATTTGCATCAAAGCTAAAGCCTGTTTTTTCTGAAACTTCTTTATAAGCATTCTGATAGAATCTTGCTGGAGCACCACCACCTGCTACAAGAATAAGTTTATTATCTTTGTCGCTGTCGAGCCATTTCTTACACATATTTACAAAGCTGCTCAAAAACTCTGAATCTGGTCTGTCTGGAGCAATAATTGAACCGCCTACACTTAAAATCTTTGTCATAATTTTCACCTCTATTCTATATAGAAATTATAGCACAATACAATTTGCGCCTTATTAGTATACACCTTTTATAACAGAACTGCTCCAATAAGAGCTGTATTCTGCTGTGTTTGCAGAAGCTTCTTCCCAAATTGTCTGCAAGGCAAAAGATTTAGGATACTGTACGATTTTGTTATCCTGACTAAAGGGTTTAAGCTGCTTCATACCGCGAGAAAAAACAATTCTGTGAGAATCTACATTTCCAAAATAAAAAGCCCTTTCATCAATAACTTCCGGCCATTTTTTGTATTCCATGCCGGCGCCCAAAGCTGTATCAACTGGAATCCAGCCAATTCCCTGAATGTAAAACTCTGTCCACCAGTGGGGCTGAGTCATTAAATCCTGCCCGATAAGTACACCGGCATCAATTAAACTCGGGATTCCAGCCGCCCTGAACAAAGCTGTACAGATAACTGCAAAGTCGTAAGCATCACCAGATTTTTTGGAAAGCAAATCAAGCGGCGAAGCATCATTTTTTCTGACCTTTTCCTGAATCTTATAGTTATCGAGCATATAATTATAGATAAGCTTTGCCCGTCTGTAATAATTTGTTTCTTTTCCAATAATTGATTTTACAAGCTTTTTGATTTCTTCATCACCAGCCGGAATAATTTCATCATCTTTTACAAGAGAAGCATAACGACTTTCGCTCATACCTTTGTAGTCCCCTATTTTATCCGGAACAACAGAAGTTCTTATTTCGTAAACAGGAAGAACAAAAGTCTGCTTAAAAACACTCTTTGGTAAATTATTACGTTTTTTTGTAATCTGATGAATTATACAGTTCTGATAATTATTCATTAAAGGTTCAGGAGAAATCTCTGTAATTTCTACCGAAGGCTGCGAAGGCGTTTCTACAGGAACCGGACAGCGCAGAGTAATTGTAGAAATATCTGTTGTAATAACGTCAGAAATATCTGCGGTATACTGAACAAGATAAATCTTTTTGGAAACAAACTCTTTATAGCCCTTCTGCCGTAGAATTGTAATATCCTTTGGCTCTGATTTTTCTTTTCCCGTATCTACAATTACAAGTCCGGTATAAGCTCCATCTGGAATCCGCACCCGAATCTCTGAATTATCCCAGTATTCATAATCACCATTAAAATCAGAAGCGGCAATCATATTTTCTGTAAGAAGAGCCTTTGTTTTATAATCAGAATCTTTTATTTTGTTTTCGTAATCGATTGTAAAATAAACATTTGAACGTCCCCGGGAATCGCCAAAGTTATTACCGTAAATGCTTAGAACTTCGCCAACACTAATTTTTTCAGCTGATAAAGATGTAATAACAGGTTTGTTTGTCTGCACTACTTCCGGCACCGGAACAGGAATATCTATTTCGTTTGCAAAAAGAGCAGGCTTTGAACGCATATCCTTTGTGCCAACAACTACAAGACCATCCTGAACATTTGCAGGAAGAACAAGCTTTATGCAGTCATCACTCCAGGAAATATATGCACTGGCTGTAAGCTTTGAACCGGCAAACTCAACATAGCTCATGTCGCGGGTATCGCCAAAGTTCTTTCCATTAATAACTACAATATCACCAGGTGAACCTACAGACGGTGTAAGGGATTCAATTACTGGTTCTGTCTTCTTCTTTTTTCCTGTAATAAAAACAATCAGGACCGCAATTGCTATTAAAAATACTACAATCGCAGCCCTTACAAGAGAATATTTTCTTAAGATATAACTTAATCTATTTGAGGAGTTCACTCAGTCTGACCAGCTTCATTTTCAGGTAAATAATGTGTAGACGGTACAAAAGCACTATTCATAGCAGGAATAGTAATTTTGATTGTAAGAGAATTGTCACCTTCAAAAGCAGGTCTGAAAACATCAACATCAGTAAGGAACAGGCCTTCGTTTGTTTTTGTGTTTATATTCTGAGCCAGATTATTAGTTCCGTTAGAAACCTGCATTACAGAACTCTGAATGTTACCGGAAACAATAACTCCATTTCCACCGCCAACAGAAACGTTTGTTACCGGCTGCATTGAACTTGCATTGATATTAGCAACTGTTGTGCTTCCAGCTTCAACTGAAGAACCCTTTGAATTAAGTCTGAGCGGAATTATAAGGGCAAAAACCATTGCTGCAGCAGCGGCTGAACAGATATATTTCCAGCTTGAATGAGTTTTTCTTTCAGCATTATGTATATTTTTTGTATAAGCCATTCTTGACATAAGCTTTTCATAGCTTTTTTCAAGTCGGGCATCATCCATTTCGATTGATTTTGAATCAGACTCAAATAATTCGTGAAGCTTACGGATATTTTCAAGTTTACGCTGACATTCAGGGCAAACCTTTATATGAGACTCGTACTCTGCCTTATGAGCTTCAGGCATTTCGTTATCTAAATAAATTGAATGAAGATCATCAGTTGGACAAAAAGACATCGTCTTCTCCTAATATTTTTAGTAGTTGTTCTCTTGCTCTAAAGACTCTTACCTTTACATTACCTTCTGTAATGCCAAGAACTTTTCCGATTTCTTTATAGTTGAGGTCTCCATATTCCTTCAACATAAGAACTTCCTGAAGATTCTTAGGCAGCTTCTGTAGAGCTTCTCTCGCCTTTTTTATAGTATCTTTCTTAAGCAAATTAACTTCGCCTGTTTCAGACTTACGATGGTCCTCATAAAGAACCTTCTCGTAAGCCTTTCGTTCTCTATCCTTGCGCTTTACATAGTTTAACGAAGCATTTTTTACAACTCTAATGAGCCAATATTTTGCATCGTTCAAGGATGGAAAAACCAAGCTCTTTTCATTTGCTTTGATTAAAGAATCATGCACTAAATCTTCAGCAACCTCTTCATCATTTACAATTCTGTATGATATTTTGAAGAGCATTTGCATTGAAGCTGCATAAATCTTATTAAAATCAGCTGAATTACCAGCGTTTAATGCCACCTGAATTTCAGACAGATTTCCTTCTTCCATGTTAAACACACCAACTTCCTAATAGTTACTAAATAATTATTGACGCTTCCAGGTTGGACCATTAGGAGTATCAATAATAACAACACCCCGCGCCAACAACTGGTTACGTATTTCATCAGCACGGGCAAAGTTCTTCTCTTTTTTAGCTGCAGTTCTTTCTGCAACAAGAGCATTTATTTCTTCAGCTTCTGAATCACCGGCATGTGAATCAGCTTGATTTTCTGCTTCTGCTTTCTGTTTTTCAAGTACGGCAAATCCGCCTTTTATTACATCAAGACTCAGGACTTCATCCATTTTATTTATTGAACTTAATGCCTGACTTGCTTTTACCCCGCCCTTACCGTTTGATTCTTTCTGCATTGCGGCAAGAGCTACAGGAGTTGCAAGGTCGTTAGAAAGGCCTTCGCGGAACTTTGCATAATTTTCTGATTCAAAATTGATTTTTCCAAGGATCTCTGCAAAGTTTTCTACGGTAAGTCCGAGTTTTTCTTCATCATTAGCCTTTGCAATAAGCTTTGCAACACGTTCGTTCAATGCCTGGCGTGAAGCTTTTGCAGAATCCATTCCGTTTATAGAGAAAGTAAGCGGTTTTCGGTAATGGCCGGTAAGGAGGAAATATCTGTAGTCGAGAGGTTCATAGCCTTTAGAAACTAAAGAAAAGCCTCTCTCCGGCGGTAAATCTGCCTGCAGCGTGATAAAGTTGCCGGTAGATTTTGACATTTTGCCGCCTTCCAGAATAAGGAACTCGTTGTGCATCCAGTAATTTACCCAAGGTCCTTTTGCGCGTTCTGCTTCGTCAAAGCTGCCTTCACTCTGGGCAATTTCGTTTGTATGATGGACCGGAACATGGTCTACACCGCCGGTATGAATGTCAAAATGTTTGCCAAGATATTTCATGCTCATTGCAGAACATTCAATATGCCAGCCAGGATAACCACGTCCCCATGGAGAATCCCAGGTCATTGCCTGATCTTCGAACTTTGATTTTGTAAACCAGAGTACAAAGTCGCCGGGATTGCGCTTGTTCTGATCAACAACTACAACCTTTCGTTTACCGGCTCCTGCTTTGAGCTCGTCCATATTCAAGTTGGCAAGCTTACCGTAATCAGGATAGGTGGAAATATCGTAGTAGAGGTTGCCACCTGCCATATAGGTGTGACCGTTTGCTTCTATTTTTTTGATGAGCTCTATCATGTCGTTTATGTGCTCGGTTGCCTTACAGATAACATCCGGGTGGCGGATATTCAAGGCGTCCATGTCTTTCATAAAGGCGGCGGTATAGGATTGGGCAATTTCCAAAACCGACTGATGACGTTCAGCAGCAGATTTTGCCATTTTATCTTCGCCTTCATCATTATCACCTGTTAAATGTCCAACATCAGTAATATTCATAACATGCTTTACATCGTAGCCGAACAGTTTAAGGGTTTTATCAAGAATATCCCAGCTAACATAAGCACGCAGATTTCCAATATGAGCATAATTATATACTGTAGGTCCGCAGCCATAAAAACCGGCAAATCCTTCTTTGAGAGGTTTAAACTCTTCCATTTTGCGACCCATAGTATTGTACAATCTTAAACTCATAATATTCCTCTTATGGGCACATATTTTATCAGATTTTTTGATTTTTCTCAATAAAACTGCACATTTCTTTAAAATTATGCTATAATTTTCCATAAAAACGGATAATAAAAATGCTTTTCGAAAGAGTCAAACAGTTTTACAAGAAAAAATTACAGATTTCTTATTCAGATTTAAGAGATTCAAATGAGTCTAACAGAATATCGGTTCTGGTTGTAAGCTCCCTTCTTTTGCTTTCAGATATAATCAATTTTCTTCTTCTATTTATTTTTTATCATTCCCGCTTAAAGGAACATCTGCATTATATTATTTATCTGTGCATTTATACTCCATTAAATCTTTTTACTTTTCTTTATGCACGCCATTCAAAAAACAGCAAATACTGGGTAAAAGTAATTCCAATTTATCTGGTATTTTTTGTAGGTTTAAGTGCAAGCGTTTTCAATTTTTATTTTATGGACTCCCCTCATAACGGCTTTGTTACTTTTTTGTTATCCGGATTTTTATTTCTGATTGTTTTTTCTTTTTCACCCTTTATTTTTATTGTTGAACTTTTAGCTGCGGCAATTATTCTTACACCGGGTGTTTACGAAACTTATGGGATTTTATCGACAATAGATTTATATGTAGTTACTATAATAATGTTCGGGCTTGCACTTTACAAAAGAAGCTTTGAGAAAAAACACTTTTTGCTCCTTAAAAACCAAAGAAAAAACCTTGAAGCAAAAACCTTTGGAAACTTTACGCTTTTGTATGACAATAAAATAATAAAGTTTCAAAGATCAAAATCAACGGAGCTTCTGGCATATCTTATTTATAAAAACGGAAGCTCTGTAAAAACAAAGGAGCTTCTTTCTGTGCTTTATGGCGAGCATGCAGATTCTGCAACTTATGGAGCAAGCCTGCGAAATCTTATTGCTGATATAAAACAGACTCTTTCCGAGCTTGAAATACAAAACTTCTTTATTACAGAATATAATAATTTCCGTATAAATCCCGAAGTTGTAAAATGCGACTATTATGATTTTCTTGCGGGTGTAAGGAGAGTTAGGAAAAGCTTTACGGGTGAGTTCATGAGCCAGTATGAATGGGCAAAAGAAATTGCAGAGTATCTATCTGGTCTTCCACGCAAAAAATAATACACAATTTCTACTATAAAATACACAATTTCCACCACAAAAACAGTTTGACAAACCCGAAAAAAGCACATTATAATTTTTTATTATTATGAATGTTTCTATGAATAAAAACTTTTTTAAACACTATAAAGAACGTTATTATATTGAACCTTTAGATTTGGCAGATTTTGGGGAAACAAATCGTTTACATATTCTAATTGCAAGTCCTTTTGTGTTCGCTATTGGAGTGCTCGATTTAATTGTTATTTTTAGTCTTCATTTTCACAATTTAAGAGATTATATTCCATCAATAATTTATTTTGGAATCTTTACTCTTTCCGGCATTCTTATGTTTTTATGGTCACAATGGACAAAAAATGTTGACCGCCAAAAAGCTTATATCATAAAAACAATTCCCGCTTATATATTTCTTTATATAGGATTATTTGCTGGTGTTTATAATTTTCATTTACTTGGTCAGCCATTTAATGGAGTTCTTTCTTATTGTATTGCCGGCTTTGTAGCATTACTTGCATTCGACTTTTCGCCTTTATTCTATTCGCTTGCTGTTATTCTTGGACTTGCTTTTCTAATACCGGGGGTTTATAAAAATTTTGGTGTTACCGGCTTAATGGATACGATTCTGGCAGCACTTCTTATGTACTTATTTTCTCTTTACAAACGCTTTGTTGAAAAACAATACATTTTAATGCTCAAAAAACAAAAGCAGAATCTTGAAGCTAAAACCTTTGGAAACTTTACGCTTTTGTATAACAATAAGGTCATTAAATTTAACCGTTCAAAATCTCCAGAGCTACTTGCATATCTTATTTATAAAAATGGAAGCTCGGTACAGTCAAAGGAACTGATTTCTGTGCTTTGGGGTGACCATGCAGATTCTTCACAATATGGTGCAAATCTTCGTAATCTTATTTCAGATATAAGTCATTCTCTTTCGGAGCTGCAGATTCAGAACTTCTTTATCAGGGAATACAACAATTTACGAATTAATCCTGAAGTTATAAATTGCGACTACTATGATTTTCTTGCCGGTGACGAAAAGGCTGTAAAAAGCTTTGCCGGTGAATTTATGAGCCAATACAGCTGGGCCGAAGAAGCCGCCGCATTTATTGAACAGAAAATACAACTTGCACATCGTTCAAAATAGTGCAAACATTTGGTAATTTCGTGCAGATTTAAGCTAAAACATTTGGTATTTTCGTGCATTTTCTAGTTAAAACATTTAGTAATTTCGTGCAAATTCAAGCCAAAACATTTGGTATTTTCGGTTGTAAAATAAACAGACTCGATGTAAAATACATAAATGAGGGTATCGAGTTATGTTTAAAAGAAAAATATACGCCGGATTAAAAAAGTGGAAAGAAGAAGCTGACGGTTCTACAGCAATTATGATTGAAGGTGCAAGACGAGTCGGCAAAAGTACAGTTGCAGAAGCATTTGCACAGAACGAATACAAAGATTATATCCTCATAGATTTTTCAACTGCCAGTGCAGATATAAAAAACAATTTTGAAAATATAAATAATCTTGATGTATTTTTCAGAAACCTTTTTATCCTTACAGGAAAAAAACTGGAAAAAAGAAATGGTGTAATTATTTTTGATGAAGTGCAGCTTTTTCCAAAGGCACGGCAGTCTATAAAATATCTTGTAAAAGACGGACGCTTTGATTACATAGAAACAGGTTCACTTATTTCAATCAACAAAAATGTAAAAGATATTCTTATTCCTTCTGAAGAAGAAAATATAAAAATGTTTCCTATGGATTTTGAAGAGTTCTTGTGGGCTGTTGGAAATGAGGTAATGATTGAAACAATCCGTGATTCTTTTAATAACAGAAAGCCGCTTGGAGACACCATTCACAGAAGAATTATGAAAGAGTTTCGTGTTTACATGGCTGTGGGTGGAATGCCAACTGCCGTTGATGCCTATGTACAGGGAAAAGATTATTCACAGATTGACAGGGCAAAAAAAGCAATACTTCGTCTTTATATCAACGATTTGCAAAAACACGATGGAGAAGATGGTGACCGTGCGGAAGTTGTGTTTAAATCATTACCTTCTCAATTAATGAATCACAACAGTATTTTCCGTCTTTCTAATGTTAATGAAAATGCACGTACACGAAATGTGGGTAATGCAATTGATTTTCTTAATGAATCTATGATAGTAAACAACTGCATTAATATAAATGCTCCAGAAGTCACTATGGAACTGTATGCCGACAGAAAAAAGTTTAAAATGTTTATGGGAGATACAGGGCTTTTGGTTTCATATATTATCCAGCAGGGACAGGACTTAAATAAAATGTACCGCTCTTTGATTTTTGATAAGCTTGGAATTAATCAGGGAATGATATTTGAAAATATGGTAGCACAAATGCTGCGGGCAAATGGATATGAGCTGTATTTTCATGAGTTTGAATATTGTGCAAAAGAAAACTCTGTTACAAAAAAATATGAAATAGACTTTTTAATTCCTGATGGAAAACGTTTTGCGCCAATAGAGGTAAAATCATCCGGTTATAAAAACCACAATTCATTTGATTATTTTAAGGAAAAATACCAGCTCAAAATGAATAACCGCTACATTATTTACACAAAAGACCTTACCTTCGAAGATAATGTTTTATATATGCCAATTTATATGACAATGTGTTTATAACAGCAAGGGATTCTCAATGCCACAAAAAACTGGGGCCACCTGAAAAACTTTCAAGCAGCCCCAGTGAGGAGGTAGGAAGTGTTATGCTTTAACAAAGGATGCATAACACATCAATGAAAAAACTATTTTTAAATACGGGCTATTTTTCTTTTACGAAGAATCTCATGCCGCTTGGAGGTACGTGAAAAGTATTAATTCCTTGAGAACCATCAGCATACGTTTCATATTCCAACTCAAACTCATAAGGAGTTTTCATTTCTGAATCTGAATACACAACATATTTTTCTCCATCAAATAATTCAAGAAGTTTTTCTCTTGAATCAAGATATTCCGGTTTTTCTACACCTTCATAATTCACAAGCCAACCTTCTCCATTAGAAAAAGCACCTGGCTCTTGATATATTGTTGTTCCCGGTTCAAGTTTTTCAATTTCTTCAGCTGTTAAGAGTTCTGTTAATGAAAGATCTTTGTAAAAAGATATATCAGATGAAAAACGAATTATGTCTTCTATAAAGTAATCCACAATTATACCCTCGAAAAAATGAAGATTAACTTTATTTTCTACATAATATACATAAACAGAAGAACCAACTGGAAGTTTGCCTATATCATCTTTAGAAATCTCATTCGTTTTTTCTTTATCTGTATAGTAACGAGCATCTTCAGCAATTACACTTCCAATAAGATTATCAATATAGTTGCTATTATAACGAGCATCTTCTGTCGCGTAAACAGATATCGGTTCTTCAGCATCATTATAATAGATAAGATATGGCTTAGGACCCTCGATAACAACAACCACTTCTTCTACATATACATAAACAGGAGAACATTCCGGGAGTGTACCTATTTCATCTTTACTAATTTCATTCTTTTTTTCCTTATCTGTATAGTAGCGACCATCGTTAGGAAGTATTTGCATCTCAATAAGACGATCAATACTATAGAAATCATATTCAGGAATACCTGACACGAAAACAAATTCCGTAATATCATTATAATAAATAACATATGGCTGAACACAATCTTCTTTTGTATAAATCAGAGTTCCTTCCGGGAGTTTCTTTAAATCCTCTTCTGTATATTTGTTAGTTAAAGATTCTTCTTTATAAAACTCCAATGGATGTATTTTATTTCTGGAAATAATATTGCCAACTGTATCCTCATAAACATCAAAATACCCATACTCAGACCCATAAATATCAACATTTTTACATGATGTATGATATAAAGACATACATTTCACTTGCAATACATTAGAATGGATATAAACCTCGTCACCTGACTTAAGAGCAGCAAGGGCATCTCTTGAAAGTGAATTCTTCATTTCAGAATCTGAATAGAAACTGTAACATCCTTCATCGAACATGCTCAAAACACTTTGTAAAGATTTTTCTCCAGGAACAATTTTACCTTCGGAATTAATTTCGTTTACAATAATACCTTTTCTGAATACAGAATATGGTTCAAAATTAAAAGCATTTTGCTCTATCATTTCTTCAAGGTCTTCAACTGTTATAGGTGTATCTGAATCACTACTAAAATAATACTTTTCTCCAGCACTAACTCTCTTCTTGAATTTAAAATAACCTACTTTTTCACTATCACAATACATCTCTAATTCTGGGTAATCAGGGTCCAATTGTTTAACTACCATTTCCTGATTATAATAAACAGGTGCTCCACATTGCTGACTACCCTGCAATTCATCAACACTAATAGTGTTTTGCTTATTAGGGGCAGTATAGTAAGTAACCTGATATGCAGCTACATTCCAAGAATTATTTACTAAATCTCTTGTATTCTTTTTACCAATAAGAATTGGTGTAGTATCTGGAGAGTCTGGATCGAAAATATACAAAGTAACATAATCTGCGATAATGTAAATAGTATCTCCATCCTTCATATCCTTTATACTGCTAATTTTATTACTAAACTCACCAGTAGCTTCATCATAATCTTTATACACAATAACTCTATGTCCAAGATAATCAGAACAATCTCCAGAAAGACTTTTTATATTGAAATAAGGATGATCTATTTCAGGGTACTCAAATCCAGATTCACCAGGAGAGGATAAGTCAGCCTGTTGACAAATTCTAACTTTTCTTCTTGGACGAGCATAAAGAGTTTTAATACTTTGTTCGTCATGACCGTTTAAGATATAGTCAGAATTTGTTTCAGTAAATTCTTCATCCATATAATATTCATAATCTTCATCCTCATTTACATTCACTATCAAAACATTTGCTTTTTTTACAAGATTAAGGTTAGAATCATAATAGTATACTTCTACACTTTCACCGTTTGCGGTAATAGTTATATCTGAATATTTTACAGATGAAACATCAGGATAGCTTGAAGCTGCTTCCATAGGGAATGCAATATAATCACGTGCAAATTTCTGGTTATTTGTACATGGTATCTGGAAGAAATCTTCACAAACTGGTTTTACAGAAAACTTATTCTTAATAAATCCAGTAAAACCATCCATATCATTATGGTACTCGAAATTTACAAATGTATTGAGATCATAATAAATATTCTTGTGGAAAACAAAATAAGGTTTATAGTTTTCTACATTAATTTTACTAAGCTTTGAACCACATTCATAAATAGCTTTCTGATACTCTAAAGTTGGATCATAACCTGGACATGCACACATAAATAAGTCGGTCTTTTTAATTGCAGCTGTATCTACATATACTGTTACCTTATCACCATCAACCTTTACTATTAAGGAATCTTTATTATAATTCTTGTACTTTTCAAGGTATATTTCTTTTACAAGCTTCGTATTAGTTAAGAGTGCATAGCTCCAGTCAAGATACATTTCTGCTGTTCCATAAACTGGATAAAGTCCATTACCTTCGATTCCATCTGCTGCGAATGTACCCATAACAGACATATCGTAAACAGGAGTATCAAAATCTACAGACTGCCACCATGCCGATTCAACTTCTGTACCAGACTGTAAAGCCTTTACCTGGTCATCTGTTAAGAAGATAACACTCATATATTTATTAAAATAGTCGAAATCAGCTTTTGACATTTCAAACTTATAAACAGATTTACTTGAAGTATCTTCGCTTTCAACTATTGAAATATCTTTTTTCTCAACAGTTTTACCATCCAAGAATGCTTTATTCTTGAACTGCTCGGTTTCTGTATCATAGTTTACATCTACTTTAGAAGCGAAATTGTTTGCAAAATCAACATTACCAAAAGAACCGCCAATAAGATTAATTTCTCGAACTCCATTTTCCACATAAAGCTTTCCTACTGAAGATTTTTCACCATCTGCTATATTATTGCCATCATCATCCTTGTCATTTTCTACAAATGTAAAATCTTCAACTCCTTCTGCAAGATTTATATTTTCAATGGTAGTTTTATCTTTGCCGGTACCTAAATACAAGGCAACGTCACCTGCAACCTTCAAATCTTCAACAGTACAGCCTTCAAGCTTTAATGGAAGTGCATCATCGCCGTATTTCTTAAAGCTTCCGTTTTCTGTTTGATTATCTGTTACAAGAGTCTCTCTACCACCAGTTTTTTTAGTCAATTCAATCTTTACTTTTTTGAAGTTCTTTATGTTAATATCTTTTAATATTTCAGAAGCGATTTTTACAGTAAGACCTTCAACTCCACTTCCATCTACTGTCAATGCCTTATTGATTGTAATTGTACTTCCAGCAGGAACTTTTCCTTCTGTTAATTTAATAACAGCACCTTCTGCTGCATCGCTGAGCTTTTTCTGGAATGCTTCTACCTGCTCGGCAGTCAATTTAATGTTTGTTCCGCTGCTACTACCGCCATTTCCACCACTTCCAGGGTCGCTTTCTGACTTCTGATCTTCTGGGTCTATCTGCGGGAGCCCGCCTCCTGCATTTGTACAGCCTATAACAGCTGCACCCAGCCAAACTGTAAAGAGAACTGAATATAGCACTCTCAACTTTTTCATAATAATAAACCTCCGTTATTATGTTTTTTTTTGATGATTTTACACTCTCAACCGTACAAAATCCGCACACTTTTTCCCAAAAATCAGCAACAAATCAGCACAAAGTTTAAAATAAGCGTACAGAATGCGAACACTTTTCCCATGCTCTTTTATCCTTTGGTTATTTCCTATATAATTATTCGTATGACCGAAAACGACATGAACAAAAATGACGAAAAAAGCACAATTGCTACAATCATAGAAAAAATCCGCGGCTACGAGGTGTTTGAAGGCAAGATTCTTGAAAACGAACCGCTTGCGCCAAAAACAACCTTTAAGATTGGCGGAAAAGCAAGGCTCTTTATTGCTCCGGAAAACTACAATTCTTTTCAAAAGGTAATTTCCATTCTGGTAGAAATGAAGCAGAAGTTTTTTATTCTGGGTGGCGGCAGTAATGTTGTTTTTCCTGATGATGATTTTGAACCGGTTGTAATTTCTACACACGCCTTTAATGACGTAGAAACCTTTAAGGCAGAAGATTTACCCTTTGATTTTGGAAAAGTTGAGCTGGAAGACGGTCAGGTGCTTGTAACGTGCTTTTCGGGCACACCAATGGCTTCTTTTGTGAACTTTTGTACAGAAAACAATATTTCGGGCGCAGAAGAGTTTGCAGGGCTCCCAGGCACGATTGGCGGTGCAGTTTATATGAATGCACGCTGCTTTAATAAATCAATTTCTGATATCCTTTTTTCTGTAAGCTATATGGATTATTCAACATCAAATGTAAAGCTGCGACACTCCAGGTTTAATCCTGCGGAATGGGATTACAAGAAATCACCTTTCCAGAACAGCAGATATTTTATAACTACAACCACTTTCCTGCTTGAACAGAAAACACCGGAAGAGCACCAGCAGATTGCAGATACAAGCAGGCATTTTATTGTAGAAAGGATTTCCAAAGGACATTTTAAGTTCCCTAGCGCCGGTTCGGTATTCAAAAACAACCATTCTTTTGGAAAACCTTCCGGCCAGATTATTGACGAAGCTGGTTTACGCGGCTACAGCATTGGCGGCGCACAGGTGGCTCCTTTCCACGGAAACTTCATAATAAACACCGGAAATGCCCGCTCTGAGGACGTAAAAGCCCTTGTAGAGCATATTCAGGAAATTGTTTTAAAAAAATATTCATTTAAACTAGAGCCTGAAATAATTTTTGTCGATAATCTATAGTAGTGATTTTGTTAATTTCCTTTGTTGACAAATAGAACGTGTGATTTTATACTTTAAATAATATATTAAAGGGTGTTTACAGTGTTACAATTACAAATTAATACTTTTAAAAGTGGTTCGTACATGGTTGTTGAAGGTAAAGCCGATAGCGACCGATTTTACATTATTCAGCGCGGACAGGTTCAGTGCTTTAAGGCTTCCGGTTCAGGTATCCAGCCATTTATGCTTGGTCCTGGTGACTTCGTAGGTGTAGTTCCCTGCATGTCCGGTCATTCTCAGATTGAAACAGCTGTAGCAGTTACAGATGTTATGGCTATTGCGGTAAAAAAAGAACAATACTCAGATTTGATTGTAAATAACACCCCTGTAGCTTTAAAAATCATCCGAACATTCGCAAATCGAATGCGCCAGATGAACGAGATGCTTACAAAGGCAACCTTGAATACAGTTGCATCAAACACTTCTGACCAGATTCTTCGTGTAGCACAGTTCTACGAAAAGGCAATGCGAAACAATATTGCTGTTTATGCCTACTACCAATATTTAAAGACCCGTCCGGTTGGACCTTCTGCAGATCTGGCAAAACAAAGGTTTGTTTCTCTTAAACAGAGAACTCATGCTGTTTATTTTGAACCTACTAAGGATTTAACTCGTGATTATCCAAAAGATACAATGATTTTCTCTGAGGCTCAAAGTGGTGCTGATATGTTTATTATTCAGAGCGGAGAAGTTGCAATTTCTAAGGTAGTTGACGGTAACGAAGTAACTCTTGCCCTTTTGCATAAAGGCGATATGTTTGGCGAAATGGCTTTGCTTGAAAACAAACCTCGTTCTGCAAGTGCAATTGCCCACAGCGACTGTAAGCTTATGGTTGTAAACCTTGCCAACTTTAATCAGATGGTAACAACACAGCCACAGTTGATTTCACGCCTTACAACAACTTTAGCTGAACGCTTGTGGTCTATGTACAGACAGCTTGATAATGCAAACTTGAGTGATCCATACCAGAAAATGCTTGATATGCTTTCTCTTCAGATTGAAAAGCAGAAAATCAATGTTGATAAGCTTGTTACAAAAGGAATGCAGACAGACCTTACTCCTAAGGATCTGGTTAATATGTGCGGTATTCCAAACGAGCAGCAGCCTAAAACTATTATGGATTTCTCACAATCGCCACATATTAAGCTTAATGAAGGAAAAATCTATATTAAAGATGTTCCAGAGCTTGTAAAACAAACTTCATTTTATAGAAAACAAAGTCAAGGTTAATTATAATCTTCCGATAATGTTTATATGAAAAAGAAGATTTTTGTTTTTTCATTTATTTTTTTGCTTTATTCGGTAAATATTTTTTCTCAGCAAAAGCAGACGGTAGCTTCCAAACAGAAGTTGCCATTTGGTTATAAAAATATTATGCTTGGAATGACCCTGCAGGAAACTAAAGAAGAATTGCTCAGGAATCCTGATTTTGGTTACCACGGAGACCGAGATGTTTCCCTTATTCCAGGTTCAAATCAGATTCTTATAGAAACAGATACTTCATTAAACTTTTCGCCTTCATTCCTTACACGCTCCTGGTTTCAGTTTTATGATGATAAGCTTTATATTATGACTATAAACTTTAATCGCAATAAGATTGACTATTATTCAATTTTCCGCACTTTATGCGAAAAATATGGTGAACCAGACTCTCTGGACCCACAGAAATCTGTCTGGAAAGATAACGATGTTACTGTAATTCTAGAAAAACCTCTTTCCATTAAATATATTGATAACGAAACTTACGACGAGCTTTCAAATTATTCAAATATTTCTAAATCTGCAGAAGAAAACGTAAGGCAGATGTTCCTTGATGAGTTTTAATTTTCAGGATTTTATATGAAAAAAACAATAAGCTATTTAATACTTATTACACTTTTTGTCCTTGTCTGCACTCTTTTTGGCTTAACAATCACCAGCTGCAAAAGCAGCAAATTACAGACAAAAACCATTACAATTCACCGTTCCGATTCAACTACAATCACAGTAGATGCAGAGCTTGCAATTACACCGGATGAAAGAACGCACGGCTTTATGGAACGCAAAAATATACCGGACGGAACAGGAATGTTATTCATTTTCGAAGGCGACCAGATTTTATCTTTCTGGATGAAAAATACACCTCACCCGCTTTCCATTGCATACATAGATTCAAGAGGCAAAATCCGTAATATTTATGATATGACACCGTTCAGCCTTGAATCTATTACAAGCACTGTTTCTGTACGTTATGCACTCGAAGTTCCACAGGGCTGGTTTGCTAAAAATAATATTAAGGCTGGTGATACAATTTCGCTGGATTTTTAGACTAACTTGAACCAGGCTCTACGAGCTCCAATTCCACTTAATTATTCGTCCTTTTCAAGCTTCATTAACTCTGCTGCGGCAATTTTATCGTTTGGCTCGTATTCAAGAACTGTTGTAAAGTAATTTCTGGCTTTCTGCTTATCGCCCTGAGACAATGCAAGGTATCCCAAATTGGAAATAATCTTTACATTTTCTGGCTCAAGTTCAAAGGCTTTTAAAAGACACTTTTTGGCTTCGTCAAAATCCTTTTCTTCAATATAGCACAGGGAAAGCTCGTTGTAAGTGTCACAATTATCGTCGCCACCGTATTCTATTGCTTTAAGGAAAGCCTGTTTTGCATCAGAAAATCTTCCAACCTTTCGCAGGCCCCAGCCAAGAAGGAACCAGGCATTCCAGACTTTTGGATTGTTCTGAAGGAATATTCTGATTTTATCAAGCCCTTTTTCTTCCTGATTGGTAGAAATTAACTTATAAGCATCCTGGAAATAAACATCATCCATATTCTGGTTTGAAATATTTGCAATAACTTCCTGAGCACGTTCCTTTTTGTAAATACCGTTTTCTCCAAGCTCTTCATCAGATAAATCGCAGGTAAGGGCTATATATGTTTCAAAACAGTCCTTTGCCTGTCTGTAATTGTGAAGCTTAAGATAAAAGAAACCTGCATTAAAGAAAGCGTCTGCTAAAGGCGGGTCAGCGTTCATTGCCTTCTGATAGAATGATTCAGCATCGGCATCATAAGCGTCTGCATCATCAAACAGGCCCATATTTCTATAGTTTTCGGCACGCTGATCAAAAAACAATGCCATATTCAAAACAATTGCGAGGTCTTCAGGATCATAGCCATACAAAGCAGAAAAGATTTCTTCTGCAAGTTCGTAATCTTCATTCTTTGTTTTTAATATTGCGGCTTCACAAAGCTCTTTTTTAATGTTTGGTCTAACCTTACTGATTATAGAACGGTAATAATCAAGATTTTTATTCTTTTTGTCGTAAGCCAGAACTGTAAGCAAACCTGCCAGAACCTGCTCTACAGTGATTTCTTCCGGATTAAAGTCGCCTGGAGCATCAGCTGTTTTTTTCTGAACAGGAAGTGGAATTGTCTTATCAATAGGGAATGCTTCCTGTGAAAGCTGAAAGTTTTCCGGCAAGTTAATAAAATATACGGATTCAAGTGGATTTTTTGGATTCATTGTTTACTCTTTTTATTATTTTTATTCCAGTTTATTCCAGCAAAATGCTAGAGATTTGGTTTCTTATTCAGCATATTTTTCTGATAGTTTGTAATATAGTTGTTGATTCTTCTCTTGTAAAGCAAAGGAACCTTATCTTCATCATATTTTATATGAACAACGGCAATATCTTTTCTTCCTTCAAGGAACTGGGCATCTTTAATAATTCCCTTTATGCCGACTGTTTCGTTCGTTTCGGAAAAAAGAATCTTCAAGTCTACCGGTTTGTTAATAAGGAACTTTGGAATACCAACAAACATTATTTTTGCGCCGCCAAAAGACAAGTCCTTTAAGATACATTTTCTTGGGATTCCATCTACAAAAACAATAGTTTCTTCGCGTTCAATTCCAAGCTTGCGAATGCTGTTAGGATTTACTTCTATGCGGTCTTCTTTTCTGTTTTTAAAGTTTTCATTTGTTTCTATGAACTCGCCTATTCGCGAAATTAAATCATCAGGCGGACGCTGTGTAAAAAGCAGTGAAACAATTACGAGCTCTTCTGTATTTGGAAGCGGAATTATTCTTTCTACAGAACAGGCAACAAAAAACTGTACCTTGCTTTCGTTTGGCTCTAAAAAGCTGTATCTAAGGCTTAAATTAACCTTAGGATTCTGAGTCATTTCTTTATAGGCACCGCTGGCAGTACCAATAATTATTTTTGCCGACTGTAATGAAGTTGAGTTTATAATACAAGGCCACTGACCGCCGTTAAATTTAATATATATTTCGCGAAGGTCCAGATGAAGGATTTGTATATTAGATTTAGTGAAAATAATTTCCTGTTCGCGGAAAAAATCGTAGTATCTAGAGTTTTGATTATTATTAGATATTCCCATGGTTATACCTTAATTATTTTACTCCATTATTCCAGCAATAAACTCATAATACTTTTCTAGATAAGATTTAATTAATCGTTACTCTAAATTATACAAAAAAAATCCGTCAATATCAAGATTGACGGATTTGGTGTAAATAGTTTTTCGACTATATTGTATTACTCAGCAGCAGCTGCTGGAGCAGCTTTCTTAGCTTTATTTTTCATAGCCGCATTGCAGTATTTACAAATGTTCAATTTCTGTCCATCTACTTCTTTTTCGTAAAGAACTTTGATGTTGTCTTTACCACAGATTGGACATTTTCCTCTTCCACTGTTTGGGAGAGTTCTGATACCAGCACCACGATGATTTTTTGACATATCGACTCCTTATCGCAAGCTTATTCAGCTTTTGATTCATCCTTCTTTTCAGAAGTCTTTTTTGAAGCTGTTTTCTTAGGCTTTGCTCCGTCAGCAGCTTCCTTATCTTTGCTTGTTGCTTTTTTAGCCTTTGGCTTATCAGATTTAGCAGCAGTCTTTTCTTTTTTGTCAGCTTTTTTGCCTTCAGCTTTTTCTGCATTATCTTCAAGCTTATAGTCAACAAGTTCCAGGATTACAACATCAGCTGCGTCACCCTGTCGGTATCCCAATTTAAGAACACGAGTGTATCCACCGTTTCTTTCCTGCATACGTGGTCCGATGTTTGTGAAAAGTTTATCAAGGATTTTTTCATCAGAAATAAACTTTGCAACTTCACGGCGGTTATGTACAGAGTCTACCTTAGCTCTTGTAATAAGCTTTTCAGCATATTTTCTTACTTCAAGAGCCTTAGCTTTAGTTGTTGTAATTCTCTCGTATCTCAAGAGTGATGTTACCATATTGCGTGACATAGCACGACGATGTGCTGTTGTACGTGAAAGCGGATTAAAACCATTTCTATGATTCATCTGTTTCTTCCTTCTGCTTAGTTAAATTGGCAGCATTCTTCAGATGACTGTAATCAGTCATACCAAGAGTAAGATTCCACTCAAGGAGCTTCTCCTTAATCTCAGCAAGACTCTTCTTTCCAAAGTTTCTTGTCTTTGCAATGTCATCTTCAGTCTTTTTAGTTAATTCACCAATTGTACGAATATTAGCATTCTTCAAACAATTTGATGAGCGAACTGAAAGTTCAAGTTCTTCCACAGGTGTATTGAGAAGTTTAATGATGTTCTCATCACCTTCATCACTATCATCAGTTCCAATAATGTTTTTATCGTCGAAGTTGATAAAGATAGCAAAATGTTCTTTAGCAATCTTTGCAGCTTCTCCTAAAGCATTTTCTGGAGTTATTGTACCATCGGTCCAAATCTCAAGAATAAGCTTGTCATAATCATTTCTCTGACCAACACGACAAGGCTCAATTGAGTATTTTACGCGTTTTACAGGAGTGAAAATTGCATCCATTGGAATTGTTCCAACAATTTCAATGTAGTGCTCATTTACTTCTGCAGGTACGTATCCTCTGCCAAGATCAACCTGGATTTCGATGTCGAGATGTGCATTTTCCATCATATTGAAAATAAGCATATCCTTTGTCATAACCTCAAGCTGACCTTCTTTTGCAAAGTTATCACTCTTTACAACTCCAGGGCCCTTAAACTCGTAATTGAATGTATCTTGTTCGATATCATCAGGTAAGCATAAGCGAATCTGTTTCAAACTGTTTATTATCTCGAGAGTATCTTCAGTAACATTAGGTATTGCTTCGAACTCACTTGAAATAACATGAGGTATACCATTTTCATCATAAGAAGTGATTCTTATAGATGTGATAGCATATCCCTGGATGGAAGACAATAATATTCTTCTCAACGTGTTTCCAACAGTTGTACCAAATCCAGTTTCAAACGGATAAGCATAAAACTTCTGATAATTAGGATTAGTACTGTCAATTGGTTCAAATGATATGCCTTTTGGTTTTTTGAAACCTTTGAGCAAGTTTTTACGAGCCATCTGAACTCCTTTTTAATTATTTAGAATAGAACTCAACTACGAGCTGTTCTTTGATATCAACCAGATCAGTAATTTCTTCACGACGTGGATAAGCTGTGAAAGTTCCTTTTACAGCATCAACATCAACTGATACCCAAGGCATTGTTCCTGACTTTGAAACTTCATTAAGTGCATCCTGAACCATAGGAAGTCTCTTTGACTTTTCCTTGATTTCAACGATGTCACCAGCCTTTACTTCATATCCTGGAATGTTAACAGCTTTACCGTTAACCAGAATATGACCATGAGATACAATCTGACGAGCCTGTCTTCTACTGATTGCAAAGTGCATTCTGTAAACTACATTGTCCAATCTTCTCTCAAGCAAGCCGATAAAGTTTTCGCCAGTTACACCAGGCATTCTAGAAGCCTTTTCGTATGTAAGGTGGAACTGTTTTTCCAACAGACCATACATTCTTCTGAGCTTCTGTTTTTCAGCGAGCTGAATACCATATTCACTCTTTTTTCCACCGCGGGCTTTAGGATCTTTTCCTGGAGCTCCACGTTTTTTGTCCAAAGGACATTTAGCACTCATACAGCGAGCGCCTTTAAGCATTAATTTTCTCTGTTCTGCACGACACATGCGGCAAACAGGACCTGTATATCTTGCCATATTCCTTGATCTCCTTACATGCGGCGTGTTTTGCGAGGACGGCAGCCATTATGTGGAATTGGAGTTACATCAGAAATTGATTTTACCTTCAATCCAAGCTGTCCCAAAGAACGGATTGCGTTTTCACGTCCCATTCCTGGTCCTTTTACGTATACATGCACTTCACGCAAGCCATAGCTCTGTGCTTTCTGCACAGCAGTTTCTGCTACAGACTGAGCTGCAAACGGAGTAGATTTCTTTGCTCCGCGGAAACCAAGTCCACCTGAAGATGCCCAAGAAAGAGCATTTCCCTTCAGGTCTGTAATAGTTACGATAGTATTATTGAACGTAGCCTGAATGTAAACGTTACCTTCATATACGCTCTTCTTTTCCTTTCGTTTTTTAGTGGTAGCCAATTACTTTACCTCCGCCTATGCCTTCTTCTTATTAGCAACAGTCTTCTTCTTACCCTTTCTTGTTCGGGCATTAGTACGAGTTCTCTGTCCACGTACTGGAAGACCTCTCTTATGTCGAAGACCACGATAGCAACCAATATCCATCAGACGTTTAAGGTTAAGACCGATTTCTGAACGAAGACGTCCTTCTACCTTGTATTCTGAATCGATTATTTCACGAAGTTTTGCTAATTCATCCTGTGAAAGGTCATTTGCCATTTTTTCAGGATCAATCTTGGCTTCTTCACAAATCTTTTTTGCCGATGACCGGCCGATACCGTAGATATATGTTAAAGCGGTACCTACATGTTTATTAGGGATATCAACTCCCGCAATTCGAGCCATCTGTTACTCCTTAAGCCTTAGCCCTGTCTCTGCTTATGTTTAGGATTAGTACAAATGATACGGATGATTCCGTTTCTTTTGATTACCTTACATTTGTCACAGATAGGTTTTACACTGGTTCGTACTTTCATATAAAAGCCCCCATGAGAATATTTTGCCGAATCTTAAGCACCTCGCAATGAGAGCAATTCGGCAAAAGATACTATATCACATATTCCCAGTTCTTTTCTACTGCTAATTCGCGAAAATCGTATAATTTATTCTATAAATTACAGACTTCGTGACCTGATTTTGCCTTTCTTTGTAAGACCATCGTGATGATGCATCTTAAGAAGAGCTTCAACTTGACTCATTGTATCAAGGTCTACACCAACCATAATGATAAGTGATGTACCACCCATAAGCTGACAGATTGACTGTGGGAATCCGAAAATCTGTTGAATGATTGTAGGGATTACCGCAATGAATGCCAGGAACAATGAACCAGGTAATATAAGTCTATTCAATATTTTTGTCAGATATTCTTCTGTCTTATCAGTACGCACACCAGGAATGGAGCCGCCGTTTTCCCGGATGTTCTTTGCGATTTCTGTGGGGTTCAGGGTTACCTGAGTGTAGAAGTAAGCAAAGAAGATAATAAGAAGAACCAACAAAACATTATATCCCCATCCGTTTGGAGTCAAAAATCTTGAGATTGCACCAACCCAAGGTTTTGCATTTCCGCCCTTAGAGAATGTACCTACGATTGTCAATGGCAGCATAAGAATAGAAGAAGCAAAAATCAAAGGAATTACATTCGAAGGATTTACCTTGAATGGAATGTATGTAGACTGTCCGCCATACATTTTTCTTCCAACTACACGTTTTGCATAGTGTACCGGAATCTTTCTCTGTCCTGATTCTTCGTAAATTACCAATGCTATTATTGCAACAAACATTATCAATACAAGGATAACAAATACAAGCTGTACTTCACCTGCGCTAACTGCCTGAACAAGTTCAATTACGGCGTTAGGAAGGCGTGCTACGATACCTGCAAAAATTATCATTGAAATACCATTACCAATACCACGAGCTGTAATCTGATCACCTAACCAAATTGTACACATAGAACCGGTTGTAACTGTCAGCATAGCCAACAACTTGAAAGCGATCTGATTTTCAAGAACGATACAACCTGGAATACTATTTGCATAGGCGGTAACACCGAAGGCCTGAATAAGACATACAATAATCGTACCGATTCTTGTATACTGTGCAACCTTGCGCTGTCCACCGTCTTCCTGCGAAATACGTTTTAGAGCTGGGAAAATAATCACAGCAAGCTGCATGATGATCTGCATTGAGATATATGGCATTACACCAAGCATGAAGATAGAAAAGTTTGAAAATGCTCCACCAACAAAGAAGTCCATGTAGCTGACAAACGCATTATTGTTCTGCGCTGCCAAATCGTCAAAGTATTTCAAAAGAACGTTTGCATCAATGCCAGGAATAGTAAGAACACTACCCAGGCGGAACACTGCCAGAATCAGCAATGTAAAGAACAAGCGGTCTCTTAATTCTTTAACTTTAAACATATTTACTATTGGATTGCTTGCCATGTTTTACTCCGGTTTATTCTGCACTTTCAGCAGGCTTTTCTTCAGCAGCTTTTTCGTCGATTAACTTTACTGTTCCACCAGCTTTTTCGATTTTAGCCTTTGCTGATTCAGAAACTTTATCAACAATTACAGTCAATTTCTTTGTCAAATCGCCGTTTCCGAGGATTTTTACAAGAATTGCGCTCTTAACTGAAATAAAGCCTTTTGCAGCAAGAGAAGCCTTGTCTACAGTTGCGCCATCTTCGAATTTTGCTTCCAGCTGGTCGATATTGATACAAGCGTATTCTTTCTTGAAAGGATAGTTAGAGAATCCTTTGCGAGCAATACGTCTGTAAAGAGGCATCTGTCCGCCTTCAAATCCTACGTAAGGAGCACCCTTACCAGTTCTTGACTGCTGACCTTTATTACCTTTACCGGCTGTTGAACCGAGTCCAGAAGATGAACCACGTCCAACACGTTTCGGTTTTTTATTAGCACCCTGAGGAGCACTAAGAATTGGATTATACTCTGCCATTATTATATCTCCTCAAACTTTACTAAGTGAGAAACTGTTGCAATCATACCACGAACTGCTTCGTTGTCTGGAAGAATGTTTGAAGAAGAGATTTTCTTCAAACCAAGGCTTCTTACAGTTGCAACCTTGGCCGGTTTCTGACCAATTGTACTCTTAATTAATGTAACCTTTATCTGTTTTTCTTTAGCCATACATTAACCCCACAATTCATCAAGAGTTTTACCTCTGTTAGCTGCAATTTTCTTTGCATCCATAAGCTTTGAAATAGCGTTGAACGTAGCACGAACAACGTTTACAGAAGCATTTGAACCCAAAGATTTTGACTGAATGTCAGTCGCACCTGCAACTTCCATAATAGCACGTACTGTACCACCTGCGATAATTCCAGTACCGGAACAAGCTGGCTTTACCAATACTTCTGAACTCTTATACTTTCCAATTACATCGTGTGGAACAGTTCCATTCTTCAAAGGAACGAATATAAGATTTCGTTTTGCTTTATCAATACTCTTTTTGATTGCTTCAGATACGTCATTAGCTTTACCAAGACCATATCCTACACGACCTTTCTTATCACCAACAACAGTAAGAGCAGAGAAAGACATACGGCGTCCACCCTTTACAGTCTTACTTGTTCTATTAAGAGTGATGAGTTTTTCTTCAAACTCTTTCTCTTTTGGTTCTTTATCAAAGTTTTTCTGATGTTCCATAATTTCTCCTAGAATTCGATTCCGGCTTTGCGGGCACCATCAGCGAAAGCTTTTACAACGCCATGGTATAAGTAACCATTTCTGTCGAAAACAACCTTAGTGATGTTTTTATCCTTAAGGCGTGCACCAAAAGCTTCACCAAGTTTTGCAGCACCTTCAATGTTTGGTTTAAGGGCTGCAAATTCTTTTTCCAAAGTTGAAATTGAAGCTAAAGTTTTTCCTTCGTCATCATTTATTATCTGAGCTGAAAGATTCTTATTACTTCTGGTAATTGTCATTCTTGGTCTTTCTGTTGTTCCTGAAAGAGTCTTTCGAATGTGAATCTTTCTGTGCAAGCGTTTTCTGTTTTTATCGTTCATTTTCTTAAACATATAGCTTCACCTTATTTAACACCAGTCTTTCCAACCTTGCGGCGGATAGTTTCGTTATCATAGCGGATACCCTTTCCTTTATAAGGTTCAGGTTTGCGCAACTTACGAATCTGAGAACAAAATTCACCAACTAACTGCTTATCAATACCTGTTACAGTAATTTTTCCATCAGGAGTTGTTACAACTGTAAGTCCGTCCGGAATTATAGCAATATAGTCACTTGAATAACCAAGATTCATTACAAGTTCTTTACCTTTCACTTCGCAACGATATCCAACACCAGTTACTACCAGAGTCTTTGTAAAGCCTTCTGAAACACCTTTTACCATGTTTGCGATAAGGCTTCTGTAAAGACCATGATAAGCATTTGTCTGCTTTGAATTGTCTTTTACTGAAAGAAGAACTTCTGTTCCCTCTACTTTAATGTCGATTTCATTGTGAAAAGACTGTTTAAGTTCGCCTTTAGCGCCTTTTACAGTAATCACATTGTTTGCAACATTTACTGTTACACCTGCTGGAATAGCAACAGGAAGTTTACCTACTTTAGACATTCTTTCTGCCCCCTATTACCAGATTGTGCAAACTAATTCACCACCAACCATCTTTTCTGTAGCTTTCTTACCGGTTGTAACACCAGAAGAAGTTGAAACGATGATTGTACCATAACCGTTATAAACGCGTGGTAAATCTTTGTAGCCAGAATAAACACGGCGACCTGGTGTAGAGATTTTCTTAACACCGTGGATTACCGGATTATTTTCATCATCATATTTCAAGAAAATGCGAAGTATGTTATGTCCATCTTCCTGGATTTTCTTAAAGTTTTTAATGTATCCTTCAGTCTTCATAATCTTAACGATTTCGAGCTTAAGCTTTGAAGCAGATACATCTACCTTCTCGTGGCGGGCCATAGCCGCATTACGAACCTTTGTGAGCATGTCTGCTACTGGATCTGATGCACTCATTTCTATCTCCTACCAACTTGATTTTGTTACGCCAGGAAGCTGGCCTTCACTTGCTAATTTGCGGAAACAAAGACGACACATCTTGAACTTGCGCAAATATCCACGAGGACGTCCGCAAATCTGACAGCGGTTGTATTCACGAGTTGAATACTTCTGTTTGCGGGCCTGTTTAATAATCATTGATTTCTTTGCCATACTTCACCTACTTACGGAATGGCATGTTGAACTTAGTAAGAAGTGCTTTTGCTTCAGCATCTGTATTAGCACTTGTTACAATAGTGATGTTCATACCAGCAATTTTAACAACTTTATCGAAGTCAATTTCTGGGAATATCAACTGTTCAGTAATACCAACAGAGAAATTGCCGTGACCATCAAAACCAGTAGCTTTGATTCCACGGAAATCCTTAATACGTGGGAATGCAACGTTGATGAGTCTGTCTAAGAACTCATACATAATGTTACCACGCAATGTTACCATTGCGCCCACTTCATTACCCTCACGAAGTTTGAAGTTAGCAATACTTTTCTTTGCTCTTGTCTTAACCGCCTTCTGACCTGTAATCTGAGTTAAGTCAGCTACTGCGGCATCAAGGAGTTTCTTATTTGTGAGAGCTTCACCTACACCCATACTTACAACAATCTTCTTAATTGCAGGAACCTGCATAGGAGTTGTGTAATTGAACTCTTTTGTAAGAGCCGGTGCGATTTCGTCTTTATAGACTTTCTTAAGCCGAGGTACGTAATTATCCATTACAGAATATCTCCACATTTACGGCAGACACGAACTTTCTTTTCGCCGTCGATTTTATAACCGATTCTTGTAGGACCGCATTTTTTACATACGATTGCTACATTTGAAATATTAAGAGGAGCTTCGATCTCAGCGATACCGCCCTGATCCTGCTGACTCTTCTTTCTCATTGCTTTTTTAACAATGTTCACACCAGATACTATAACTGCATCTTTTTTAGGAACGATGCGGATAACTGTTCCGCGCTTTCCCTTGTCTTTACCAGCAATTACCTGTACTGTGTCGTCCTTATGGATTTTGAACTTCTTTTCCATTCTTATTACTCCTTAAAGAACCTCTGGAGCGAGTGATACGATCTTCATAAAATCCATATCACGAAGCTCACGAGCTACAGGTCCGAAAATACGTTTTCCCTTAGGGTTCTTACTGTCGTCTACGATAACACAAGCGTTATCATCAAAACGAATGTAAGTTCCATCAGGGCGACGGTATTCTTTAGCCTGGCGTACAATTACAGCCTTTTCTATTGATCCCTTCTTAATAGTAGAAGTTGGAATTGCTTCCTTAACTGCTACAACTACGATGTCGCCAATACCAGCATATCTGCGATGTGAACCGCCGATAACTTTAATACACTGAACAATTTTTGCTCCGGAGTTATCAGCAACTGTCATACAAGATTGCATTTGAATCATAATTCTTAAACTCCTTGCTTATTTAGCACGTTCTACAATTTCTGCAAGACGCCAGCACTTTTTCTTGCTGAGTGGTCTGCATTCAACGATACGAACTGTGTCGCCTTCATGTGCATCATTGTTTTCATCATGTGCCATGTACTTCTTTGTTCTAGTTACATATTTCTTGTAAAGCCTATCCATCTTTTTAGTTGTGATTTTAACAACAATTGATTTATCCATCTTGTCGCTTTCTACAACACCTACAAAAGATCTTTTAGCAGGTTTTACAGTCTGAACAGTCTTCTCTTCCACGGTTCAGCTCCTATTTATTTTCGCCAGCAAGTTCTTTCTGGCGAATGAACGTATTAAGGCGTGCGATTTCTCGGCGCATTGTACGTTTCTGCATTGGGTTATCTACATGAGAAATCACCATCTTGAAACGGAGATCCATGTATTCTCTCTTAAGCTCATCTCTTTTAGCAACTAGTTCTTTATAAGACAGTTCTTTATCATTTTTCTTCTTTGAATCAGCCATCTTATTCCTCCTAGTCCTTTGTTGGCTTAACAACTATTTTTGTAAGAACAGGAAGCTTATCACCTGCAAGTTCAAGAGCTCTGTGAGCTAACTTGAGGTCTACACCTCCAACTTCAAATAAAATCATACCTGGTTTGATAACAGCTGCCCAATGATCTGGAGCACCTTTACCCTTACCCATTCGAACTTCGGCTGGTTTCTTTGTAATAGGCTTGTCTGGGAATACACGAATCCAAACATTACCTTTACGGTCCAACTTACGGTTGATGGCAACACGGGCTGCCTCAATGATTTTTGTATCCAACCATGTTGGTTCCATTGCAACAAGTGCAATGTCTCCGAAGTCTATATGATTGTCACGAGTCGCATTTCCTTTTTCACGACCGCGCTGCACCTTACGGTGAATTACTCTTTTTGGACTAAGTGGCATATACTAACTCCTTGCCTTTTTAGCAGAATCAGCACCATCAGCCTTTTCTTGTGAAGCTGCCGGACGAACAGTACGTCTTGGCTTCTTTACAAGCTGACCAGCATCTTCATTATGCTCAACACCATAATTCATGCCGTTGTAAACCCATACTTTAACACCAATCTTACCATAAGTAGTTGATGCTGCGTATGTTCCATAATCGATGTCAGCACGAAGTGTGTGAAGAGGTACTCGTCCTTCCTTGTGTTCTTCTGTACGGCTCATATCTGCACCGCCAAGACGACCACTAAGGCGAACCTTAATACCAAGTGCACCTGCTTTCATTGCATTGCTTACAGCCTGTTTCATAGCCTTGCGGAATGAACCACGACCAGAAAGCTGACGACCAATATTCTGAGCAATCAAAGTTGCATTCAAATCTGCACGTTTGATTTCCTTAATCTTAATCTGTACTTTCTTTGTAAGCTGTTTCTGGATATCTGCACTAATCTTTTCGATTGATGCACCTTTAACGCCAATAATAACACCTGGGCGAGCTGTATGAATTACGATTGTAACGCGCTGTGGATGACGTACAATCTCAACTTCAGCTATATCAGCATTTTTACATTCAGGAAGCTCAGCAACCATTTTACGGATTTTGATATCTTCCAAAACTAAATCTGCATATTCACGAGGATCGGCATACCAGCGTGACTGCCATGTTTTGTTTACACCTAAGCGCAAACCAATAGGATTAACTTTCTGACCCACTTTTTATTCCCCCGCCTTCTCGTCAACGATGACGGTAATATGGCACATACGTTTGAGCAACTGATCTGCACGACCACGAGCACGGAACCAAACTCTCTTCAGTCTAGGACCTTCATCGATTCTGATTTCCTTAACGTACAGCATATCTTCATCCAACTTACTATTCAGGTTAAGTGCATTAGAAGCTGCAGACTTAAGTGTACCGCTGATTAATTTTGCACCTTTCTGTGGCATATTGGCAAGAATTGCCATTGCTTCTGAATAGGACTTCTGCTTGATTACATTTGCAACTGGGCGAACCTTTGTTGGTGATGCAATCAGGAACTTAGTAGTGGCTACATAACCTTTTTTCTCAGCCATAATATCCACCTATCATTAAGCCTTTCCGGCTGTTTTGTCTGAACCACCATGTCCACGGAATGTACGTGTTGGAGCAAACTCGCCGAGCTTATGGCCTACGAGGTTCTCTGTTATGTACACTGGGATCCATGATTTACCATTATAAACAGAAATAGTATTACCTACCATTTCCGGGATGATTGTAGAGCAGCGAGAATATGTTTTAATCATTTTCTTGTCTGCTTCTTTATTCATAGCTTGAACCTTTTTGTAAAGTGATTTTTCTACAAAAGGTCCCTTCTTAACAGATCTTGACACGATTATCTCCTCGCCTACTTCTTCTTACGACGGCTAACAATAAAGTTGCTGGATGTCTTTCTCTTGTTACGAGTCTGGTAACCTTTACAAGGCTGTCCCCAAGGAGTAACAGGATTACGTCCTTTACCAGCACCTTCACCACCACCAAGCGGATGATCTACAGGGTTCATAGCCATACCACGTACTGTTGGGCGGATACCCATCCAGCGTTTGTGTCCGGCTTTACCGAGCTTAACATTCATGTGTTCTTCGTTTCCTACAACACCGATTGTTGCATAACATTTTCCGTAAACCTTTCTCATTTCGCTTGAAGGAAGACGAATGATGACATAATCACCTTCGCGACCTGCAATCTGAGCACTTGCACCGGCAGAACGAGCAAGCTGTCCACCTTTACCAAGTGTCAATTCAATGTTATGAATTGTGAAACCAACTGGAATTGCATTCAGAGGCAGTGCATTTCCAACTGTTGGAGTTGCATTATCACCAGACATAATCTTCTGGCCAACCTGCAATCCTTTTGGAGCGATGATATAACGTTTATCACCGTCAGCATAATAAATCAAAGCAATATTAGCACTTCTGTTAGGATCATATTCAATTGTCTTGACTGTTCCCGGGATTCCGTGCTTATCTCGCTTGAAATCTATATCACGATAACGTCTCTTGTGACCGCCTCCCTGATGTCGTACAGAAATACGTCCACCAGCTCCTCGTCCAGCATGAGACTTACGACCTGACACCAAAGTTTTCTCGGGTCTGTCGGCTGTCAGTTCGTCTCTGCGCAAGTCCACACGTCCGCGTGTACCTGGCGTCATTGGCTTATATACTTTAAGAGCCATTTTATATCCCCTTAATTCCTACCAGATTATACACCTTCAAAAGCAGCGATTGTTTCGCCTTCTGCAAGACGAACGATTGCTTTTTTGTAAGATGCTGTACGACCTGGTCTTCCACGAAGTCGTTTCATTTTTCCAAGCACATTCATTGTTGTGCATCCAATTACCTTTACTTTGAACAAAGCTTCTACAGCTTCTTTTATCTGGATTTTATTAGCATCCGGATGTACTACGAACACATATTTGTTCTGTTCGCGCAACATGTTTGCTTTTTCCGAAATAACAGGCTTAATAAGAATATCTTCGTATTTCATTATTTGGCCTCCTTATCTTCTGCATAAAACTCAGAAAGACCTTTTGCAGCTGATTCAAGCATTATTACTTTTCGTCCGTAGAACAATGTGTGTGCTTCAAGACGATTGTAAGCAAGGAAGCTGAGATTCTTGATGTTTCTAGCTGCCTGTTTGATATTTGAATCATCATCCTTAAGGATTAATACAGTTCTTTCATCTTTTACAAAATTGCTGAGAATCTTTACGAGATCCTTTGTTTTACCACTATCAACAGTAAAATCTTCAACAACTGTAAGTCTGTCACCCTGAGCATGTGAACTCAAGATGCTCTTCATAGCAAGTCTCTTTTCCTTTTTAGGAATTGAGTAGCTGTAATCCTTTGGTTTTGGTCCGAAGATTGTACCACCGCCAACTGTAATTGGAGATTTTTTATCACCACGACGTGCATTACCTGTACCCTTCTGCTTATAAGGTTTATTGTTAGAACCATGAACCTCAGCACGAGTCTTTGTACAAGCTGTACCTACACGTTTATTTGCTAATTCATTTGTGATGGCATAATAAATTACATCATCATTTACTGGGAGACCGAATACGCTATCATCAAGAGTGATTGTACGCAGCTCTTTACCATCGACTGAATAGACTTTCTTATCCATACTTATCTTCTCCTGCCGTTATTTTTTTACTGCTGATTTTACAATCAACGTACAGCCTTTATTCCCAGGAACAGCCCCGCGAACCATGATTACTTTGAGTTCAGGATCAACTTTCACAATCTTGAGATTCTGAATAGTTACTCTCTTGGCACCCATATGTCCAGGTAATTTGATATTCTTAAAGCAGTGACCTGGTGTTGTACATTCTCCTGTACCACCCGGCTCACGATGGAACTTAGAACCATGGGTAGCACGTCCACCATGGAAACCCCATCTCTTCATAACACCCTGGAAGCCTTTTCCTTTTGATGTAGCTGTAACATCAAGGAAACGACTGTTTTCAAAGAGTTCCAAACCAACAACATCACCTACATTTACTTCTGTTTCGAAGTCGCGGAACTCTTTCAAGTGACGCTTTGGATTGATGTTTTCTGGGAATTGTCCGGCATATGCCTTGCTTGCTTTAGAAGCTTTGATATCTTCCAAACCAAGAACAACTGCATCATAACCGCATTCTTCTTTGTTCTTTTTGGCAACGACAACATTTGGCTCGACCTGGATTACGGTTACTGGTGTCAGATTTCCGCTTGCATCGAAAACTTGAGTCATGCCAACTTTTTTTGCAATCAGACCTTTCATTCTGATATTCTCCTATTGGGACTCTGCTACTTACTGTTCACAAAGCTCCCTGTTTAAGGCCGTCATCCCAAATCCAGAGGGACCGTACCAATTTATTTAAATCCTCTTAAGAGGATTGTTTACAACCATAAAGGTTAAACGCTACCGCGTGATTTTATGCTATTGCGTAATAACTACGTCTACACCGGCAGGAAGTTCAAGTTTCATTAAAGAATCCATTACATCTTGTGATGGATTGATAATGTCAATAAGTCTTTTGTGAGTACGCATTTCAAACTGCTCACGAGATTTTTTATTTACGTGAGGTGAGCGCAATACTGTTACCTTATTGATTTTTGTAGGAAGCGGGATAGGTCCTGAAACCTTTGCACCAGCTTTCTGAACAGTCTGCACAATGGATTTAGCACTCTGATCGATCAGTTCTACATCAAATGCACGAAGTCGAACACGAATCTTTCCATTAGCCATTTAATTAAACTCCTATTTCATAACAAAAGGACTGATTTTCACCAGCCCTTTTGTTTGAAAAATTAAAAACTATTCAATAATTTTTACTACCTGTCCAGAAGCGATTGTACGTCCACCTTCACGGATAGCAAGTTTAAGACCTTCATCCATAGCGATTGGGTGGATGAGCTGACCGATAACTTTTACGTTATCACCAGGTTTTACCATGTCTGTACCAGCTTCGAGTTCGATTGTACCAGTAATATCTGTAGTTCTGAAGTAGAACTGTGGGCGGTAACCTGTGAAGAATGGAGAGTGACGTCCACCTTCTTCCTTTGAAAGTACGTAAAGCTGAGCTTCGAACTTTGTGTGTGGGTTGATGCTGCCTGGCTTTGCAAGTACCTGTCCGCGAACAACGTCTTTCTTGTCAACACCACGGAGAAGAATACCTACGTTATCACCAGCCATACCCTGATCAAGAGTCTTCTGGAACATTTCAATACCAGTTACTGTTGAAGCAGCTGTTGGGCGAATACCAACGATTTCTACTGGATCGTTCATATTGATTACACCGCGTTCGATTTTTCCTGTTACTACAGTACCACGTCCAGAAATTGTGAAGATATCCTCGATTGGCATCAAGAATGGTTTGTCTTCATCACGTACTGGATCATCGAACCATGTATCCATAGCCTGAAGGAGTTCTTCGATACAAGCTGTATTTTCTGGAGTTGGATCATTCAAAGCTTTGAAAGCTGAACCCTTAATGATTGGTGTATCCTCTGAGAAACCATACTCTTTAAGAGTATCTTTTACTTCTTCTACTACGAGTTCGAGAAGATCTGGATCATCCATCTGGTCAACTTTGTTCAAGAATACGATGATCTTTGGTACACCTACCTGACGAGCAAGCAACAAGTGCTCACGTGTCTGAGGCATAACTGAATCTGGAGCAGATACTACGAGAACAGAACCGTCCATCTGAGCAGCACCAGTAATCATGTTTTTAATATAGTCAGCATGTCCAGGACAGTCGATATGAGCATAGTGTCTCTTGTCTGACTGATATTCCAAGTGACGAGTATTGATAGTAATACCACGCTCTTTCTCTTCTGGAGCGTTATCAATTTCATCGTACTTAAGAGCCTTATCACCATACTTCTTAGCACAGTACATAGTGATTGCAGCTGAAAGAGTTGTCTTACCATGGTCTACGTGTCCAATGGTACCAACATTCATGTGAGGTTTAGTTCGGACGAACTTCTCCTTTGCCATGTTTTTCTCCTTGCCAGAACCTTTTTTTTCATCCGGCATTTTTATTTTAAATGTGCTGCACTTTAAGCCAGAACAAATAACATCTTCACTAAGACATTTATTTGTTCGCAGACACAATATTTGAGCGATTATTATGATAATTTCTGAAAGGAAACGGATAAGATAGAAACTTTTCTATAATGCTTCATATTTTTTTTCGAAGCACTACAACCCGGTACCACCATCATTATCATAAAACCTGACAACTGGTTTGGTATTTTCGAGTTTGGTCTGTAAAAGACCGCCAGAAACCCAAATCAGTTGCTTTTCGATTCTTACCAACGGTAAAAATCAACCAAATGGGCCGTATATACCTGAAAATCATTTCTGATTAACTTTACGGTTATACCGGATTAAATCCGCCTGACTCTCAAAGAACCCATTTACTGCTTTTAAAATATAAAAACAGTCAAGCCTAATATTTATACTATTTATTAAAATAAATATCAATACCTGAGACAAAAAACAGACAAAAAAAATGGGAGATTCCGTAACAGAATCCCCCACCTTAATAATGCTTTTCTATAGAAACAATCTATAAAACAATTTACGCTGAAACTGCCAAAAGCACTACCATCTGTAGTGAGCAAAAGCCTTGTTAGCTTCTGCCATTTTGTGTACATCTTCACGTTTCTTGTAAGCTGTACCTGTATTGTTATAAGCATCAAGAAGCTCAGAAGCAAGACAATCAGCCATTCCGTGACCGTTTCTCTTGCGGGCTGCATCAATAATCCATCTCATTGAGAGAGCTTCTCGGCGAGATTCACGAATCTCCATTGGAACCTGGTATGTAGCACCACCAACACGTCTTGATTTAACTTCAACAAGTGGCTTTACATTTTCGATTGCCTTAAGAAGAACCTCGAGAGGATCCTTGTCTGTTTTTGTCTTAAGATTATCCATTGCTTCGTAAACAATTTTCTGACAGATTTCTTTTTTTCCGTCAAGCATCATACGACAAACTAACTTTGAAACAACCTTTGAGTTGTATTTTACATCCGGCATTAACGGACGATTAATTGATTTCTTATGTCTTCCCATCTTAATCCTCCATTAAGCCTTTGGCTTTTTAGCACCATACTTTGAACGACCTCGTTTGCGGTCTTCAACACCAAGTGTATCTTTTGTACCACGGATAATGTGATAGCGTACACCAGGAAGGTCCTTAACACGACCACCACGTACTAAAACTACTGAGTGTTCCTGCAAGTTGTGTCCAATACCTGGAATATATGCAGTAACTTCAATACCATTACTTAAACGAACACGAGCAATCTTTCTCAATGCTGAGTTTGGTTTCTTAGGTGTCTGGGTCATTACACGTGTGCAAACGCCACGTTTCTGTGGGCAGGACTCAAGTGCGGGAGACTTGGTTCTATTTGCTACAGATTTTCTTCCCTGACGAATTAATTGATTAATTGTAGGCATCGCCTATTCTCCTATATTATTCCGGTCAGCACCCCGGAAGTGATAACTATTTAAAAATACGTTCTAGAAATATACACAATTCCGACAGCGATTGTCAATAACCGCTACCGGAAAGTGAGTTACTAGTCTGAATCCTCTGTGTCGTAGCTGGCTACGTCAACATGAGATTCTGATTCTTCTTCAAGGCGGCGGCGTTCAAGGATTTCGTTCATCTGTTCATCCAAATCTTTGTCTCCGTCATCGAAGAGCTTAATATCTTTATAATTTTTAATACCTGTTCCGGCAGGAATCATGTGACCGATGGCAACATTTTCCTTAATACCGTGCAGGCCGTCTGTTGCGCCGGAAATAGCTGCGTTTGTAAGAACGCGTGTTGTTTCCTGGAAGGATGCAGCAGAAATGAAAGAATCTACGTTCAAAGAAGCCTTTGTAATACCCTGGAACATTGGGCGTCCGATTGCCGGCTTACCACCTTCCTTGATAATACGCTGGTTTTCTTCATGGAACTTGTACTTATCAACCTGCTGTCCGAAGATAAAGCGTGTATCACCTACAGCAACAATTTCTACCTTGCGGAGCATCTGGCGTACAATAATACCAACGTGCTTGTCGTTGATTTCTACATCCTGTGCACGGTAAACAGCCTGAATCTCATCCATAAGATAATTCTGGAGGGCATTTTCACCAAGGATTGCAAGAACGTCCTGTGGATTTGGAGAACCTGCACAAAGCTGTTCACCAGCTTCTACGTGGTCACCATCTCGTACAATCATTCGTTTGGTCATTGGAACAAGATGTTCAAATACCTTACCGAACTCATCTTCTACAGTTACAATTCTCTTACCCTTTGTAATTCCCTTGAACTTAACAAGACCAGAAATCTGTGCAAGTACACAAGGATTCTTAGGTTTTCTAGCTTCGAACAATTCAGATACTCGTGGAAGACCACCAGTAATATCCTGAGATTTCTGAATATCCTTTGGAATCTTAGCAAGTGTAAATCCTGCTTCAACTTCTTCCTTATCGTTAGCCATAAGAACGGCACCGGCTGGAAGATAATATGTACCAAGCTCATTACCGGCAACGTCAGTAATAAGGATTCTTGGCTGTTTCTGATCAAGGTGAAGATCAGAAATTACACGCTCTCTGTTTCCAGAGTTGTCTGTATGAATCTCAAGTGTTGAATCGTTGATAATGTCTTCGAAATGGATATAACCGTCAGCTTCGGCAATAATTGGTTCAAAGTACTGCTCTGTAATACCAATTACTTCGTTCTTCTTAACAATAGCTCCACTCTTTACGTAAATTGTAGAACCGTTAGTTATTTCCATCTTCTGCTCTTTACTTGTGAGATAAATCTTGTTATCAACAATCATTACCTTACCAGTTACGGCAGCTTTAACATCCTTGCCTTTTCTCTTGAGGATAACATCACCGCGCATGTGGCTGCTGCCATCTTCTACAACAACTTCATCACCCTTTGCAATTTCCATTGCATCAAGAATACGAACGATTGTCATTGTACCCTTACGAGTGAACAGCCAGTTGTCGTCTTTTGTAACAACGTGTGTACCGCTTACATCTTTAATGAATGCATCGAACTTAAGAATAATTTTGTTATCCTTAGTTGTCATATCTGCAGTACCACCAGAGTGGAATGTTCGAAGTGTAAGCTGTGTACCAGGCTGACCGATTGACTGAGCAGCGATAATACCAACTGCTTCACCAATTTCAACAATCTTGTTGCGTGCAAGGTTCTTACCGTAACACTTAACACAGATACCGTGCTTAGCTTCGCAGGTAAGTACTGTTCTAAGCTTAACCTTTTCTACACCGGCAGCTTCAATTTTTTCTGCCATTACTTCATCAATATACTGGTTTACATCGCAGATGAGTTCGCCTGTAATTGGATGAACTACACGCTCAATTGCAAAGTGACCTACAATTCGTTCTGCAAGATGTACAACAATTTCATCACCGTTCTTAATTGCAGCATAATCAATACCGTTGATTGTACCGCAGTCTTCTTCGTTGATTACTACATCCTGTGCAACATCAACAAGACGACGTGTCATGTAACCGGCATCGGCTGTCTTAAGAGCTGTATCTGAAAGACCTTTTCGGGCAGCGTTAGTTGAAATAAAGTACTCGATAACCGAAAGTCCTTCCTTGAAGTTTGCTTTAATAGGAAGTTCGATAATATCGCCGTTAGGCTTTGTCATCAATCCTCGCATGGCAGCAAGCTGAGAAATCTGTCCTCTAGAACCTCGGGCACCAGAAGTAGCCATCATATAGATAGTATTGAAACCGTCCTTGTCTGCAGCAAGGTTGTCCATCATTATCTTTGTAAGGTCGCTGTTTGTTTTGTTCCAAACGTCACATACCTGGTTGAATCGCTCTTTAGAAGAAAGGAAACCACCGCTTGCAAGAGTGATGATGTTGCTTACTTCCTTGTTAGCCTTTGCAATCATTTCTGCTTTTTCTTTTGGAACAAGGATATCATCCATACAAAGTGTTGCACCATAGAATGTAGCGTTCTTATAACCTACATCCTTGATTGCATCGTGCATCTGGATTGTCATCCATGAGCCCTTTGTATGATATACGTGCTCAATCATCTTCTTGAGTGATTTATCGAAGAGCTGGCGGTTTACATATTCAATTCCTTCAGGCATTGCTTCGTTGAAAGCAAGTCGTCCGGCAGAAGTTTCAATCAAATCGCCTTTCTTAAACTGCTGTGTACCTTTAACAAATCCGTTCTTAACATCATCTTTTGCTGTAAGAGCATTAGGATCGAACGAATCTTTTGGAGCAGGAACCTTAATAAGAGCCTGCCATTCGATGTTACCGCATTCAGCAGCCATACGAACTTCATCAGGAGTTGAGAAGCGTTTTCCGGTTCCCTTTGCATTTGGCTTGATAGCTGTCATGTAATAAATACCAAGTACCATGTCCTGAGAAGGTGCAACGATTGTCTTACCGTTAGCAGGGTCAAGAAGGTTTCGTGCAGAAAGCATCAATGTCCAGCATTCCATCTGAGCAGCCTGTGTAAGAGGTACGTGGATAGCCATCTGGTCACCATCGAAGTCGGCGTTGAAGGCTTTACATGCGAGTGGGTGAAGCTTAAGAGCTTTTCCTTCTACAAGTACAGGTTCAAATGCCTGAATACCAAGTCGGTGCAATGTAGGAGCACGGTTGAGCATAACAGGATGCTCTTTTACAACTTCGTCCAGAATTGCATAAACTTCCGGTGATTCGCTTTCTACGAGCATTTTAGCTTTCTTAATATTGAATACTACGTCTTTGTCGACGAGTTTTTTCATAAGGAATGGCTTGAACAATTCAAGAGCCATTTTTGTAGGAAGTCCGCACTGCCAGAGCTTTAATTCTGGTCCTACAACGATTACAGAACGTCCAGAGTAGTCAACACGTTTACCGAGCAGGTTCAAGCGGAAACGTCCCTGCTTACCTTTAAGAAGGTCAGAGATTGACTTGAGAGGGCGGTTTGAAGCACCCTTAACTGCTCTCTTACGTTTTGTGTTGTCGAACAGAGCGTCTACAGCTTCCTGAAGCATTCGTTTTTCGTTACGGATGATGATATCAGGTGCAGACAAATCCTTAAGTCTCTTGAGACGGTTGTTTCTGTTGATTACACGGCGGTAAAGGTCGTTTAAGTCTGATGTTGCGAAACGTCCACCATCCAGCTGTACCATTGGGCGCAACTCAGGAGGAATTACAGGAATAACGTCCAGAATCATCCAGGAAACCTTGTTACCTGAAGCACGGAAATTTTCTACTATTTCGATTCGTCGGAGCAATCTCTTGTCTGATTTTGCACCTTTTTCAATCATTTTGTTACGCAAATCTGCTGCGAGCTCATCAAGATCAAGACCATCAAGCAAGGTCTTAATAGCTTCGGCACCCATATCAGCCTGGAAAGCGTTACCATAGTGGTCTACTGCCTGCTGATATTCATCCTCTGTGAGCAAATCCATTTTCTTAAGGTCTGTATCACCCGGATCAATTACAATGTACTTTTCGTAGTACAAAACTGAGCGGAGAGCTGCAACCTGAAGGTCAAGCAAAAGGCCCATTCGGCTTGGAACCGAGCGGTAATACCAGATGTGGCTTACTGGAGCAGCGAGTTCAATATGACCTGTTCGTTCACGGCGAACCTTAAAGTGTGTAACTTCTACACCACAGCGGTCGCAGATAACGCCCTTATAGCGGATTGACTTGAACTTACCGCAGTAACATTCCCACTCTTTTGTAGTACCAAAGATTCTTTCACAGAACAAACCGTCTTTCTCAGGGCGGAGTGTTCTATAGTTTATTGTTTCTGGCTTTTTTACTTCACCATAAGACCATGATTTAATTGTCTCTGGTGAAGCAAGCTTTATCTTAAGGCTGTCAAAATCCTGTACATCACGCATTTGCATCCTCCTTGTCAAAACCGGAAGCATTCTTTTCTATCAATTCCTGATCACGTTCTGTAAGAGCAATCTGTTTACCCTTAGCATCATAGATTGTGAAATCAAGAGCCAAACCACGCATTTCCTGAACTAATACGTTGAATGATTCCGGAATGCCGATTGGAGATGAAGGATCGCCCTTAACGATTGATTCGTAAATCTTAGAACGTCCATTCATATCATCTGATTTAATTGTCATCATCTCCTGGAGACAGTTTGCAGCACCGTAAGCTTCGAGAGCCCAAACTTCCATTTCTCCAAGACGCTGACCACCGAACTGAGCTTTACCACCAAGTGGCTGCTGAGTAACGAGTGAGTAAGGTCCTGTTGAACGTGCGTGCATCTTGTCGTCAACAAGGTGATGGAGTTTCATATAGTAAATTACACCAACGAAGATTGGGTTTACAAATGGTTCACCGGTTCGTCCGTCGTGAACTATCTGTTTACAGCTTCGTGGCAAGCCAGCTTCTTCAAGCTTGTTTGCAATCATTTCCTGTGAAGGTGACTGGAATACTGGTGATTCGTAGAACTGGTTAAGGTATTTACCTGCAATTCCAAGCTCTGATTCAAGAATCTGACCAATGTTCATTCGGGAAGGTACACCAAGAGGGTTCAAACAAACATCAAGTGGTGTTCCGTCTTCAAGGAATGGCATGTCTTCTACAGGAAGGATTCTTGATACAACACCCTTGTTTCCGTGGCGTCCGGCCATCTTATCGCCTTCGCAAAGCTTACGTTTGTTAGCAATAATTACCTTTACAACTTTTTCAACACCAGGCTGTAAATCATCACCTTCACTTCGGTTCATCTGGCGGATATCGATTACAACGCCTTCAACTCCGTGTGGAACATGAAGTGAGCTGTCTCGAACTTCTTTTGCCTTTTCACCAAAGATTGAGTTCAAAAGCTTGAACTCTGGTGTTGTTTCGGTTTCTGATTTTGGTGTTACTTTACCAACAAGAATATCTCCTGAGCGAACCTTTGAACCGATTCGGATGATACCGTCGTTATCGAGGTTTGCAAGTGCTTTTTCTGAAGTATTTGGAATATCACGAGTGATTCTTTCCGGTCCAAGCTTTGTTTCGCGAACTTCTGTCTGGTACTCTTTAATATGAATAGAGGTGTACATATCTTCGCGAACTACACGCTGTGAAATAAGTACGGCATCCTCATAGTTGTAGCCATTCCAAGGTACGAAGCCTACAAGAATGTTTCTACCGAGTGCAAGTTCACCATTAAATGTTGCTGGTCCGTCTGCAAGAACATCTCCTGCTTTTACCTTTTCGCCAACCTGAACTGTTGGTCTCTGGTGATAACAGGTATCCTGGTTTGTTCTCTGATATTTAAGGAGTGTATAAACTTCAACTTCCTGTGTACCCTTTACACGAACTTTTACACAATCACTTGAAACATAGATTACTTCACCATCGTGTTTTGCTTTAACAAGTACGCCTGAATCATAAGCACACTTCTTTTCCATACCGGTTCCAACGTGTGGTGGCTCAGGGAACAGAAGTGGTACTGCCTGACGCTGCATGTTACAACCCATGAGCGCACGGTTAGCATCGTCGTGCTCAAGGAATGGAATAAGGGAAGCAGAAACAGAAATAATCTGACGAGGACATACATCAATATACTGAACATCTTTTGGCAGACGCTGTGTATATTCACCTCTGTTACGGCAGGAAATGATGTCTGTTGGGAATGAACCATCTGCTTTCATTCCTTCTACTACCTGACCGATGTAGTATTTATCCTCTTCCATTGCTGTAAGGTATTCAATCTTATCGGTAACCTTACCTTTTTCTACCTTGCGATATGGTGCTTCAAGGAAGCCATAGTCGTTGATACGTGTGTACATGGCAAGGGAAACGATAAGTCCGATGTTTGGACCTTCAGGTGTTTCGATTGGACACATTCGGCCATAGTGTGAATAGTGTACGTCTCGAACTTCAAAGCCGGCACGGTCGCGGGAAAGTCCACCTGGTCCTAAAGCGTTCAAACGGCGTTTGTGTGTAAGTTCTGCAAGAGGGTTTACCTGATCCATGAACTGTGAAAGCTGTGAAGAACCGAAGAACTCTTTAAGGGATGCAATGATTGGCTTGCTGGAAATGAGGTCCTGTGGCTTCATTGTATCTGTTTCTTTAAGGCTCATTCGTTCCTTAGCGATTCGTTCCATTCTGGCAAAGGCTGATTTGAGCTGAGTTGTCATTAACTCACCTACGGAACGGATTCGGCGGTTACCGAGGTGGTCAATATCATCAGTCTGTTCAGCACCAATGTAAACCTTGATGAGGAACTTCATTGTATTGATGATATCTTCCTTTGTAAGGGTTTCGTCTTTGATATCATCCTTGTAATCAAACTTTTTGTTGAGCTTGTAACGTCCTACTCTGCTCAGAGCATAGCGACGCTCTGAAAAGAACAGTGAATACAGGTCTTTTTCTGCCTGTTCAACTGTCATTGGTTCGCCTGGTTGAAGTACTTTGTAAACTTCGGCAAGACAATCTTCTTTTGTAGGTTCTGAATCAATTGAACCTTCTTTTACAAATTTAACTTCCTCCCGCTCAAAACAGTTGATAATCATCTGAGAATCGAGGGAGGTGTTCTTTTTGTCTCCATCGCCTGAATTGAACTTGATTACACAGATATTTTCGATTCCGTTTGCAATCAAATCATCTACATCATGAGGATGAAGTTTTGTTCCTGCATTGAAAAGTCTCTTTTCTTCATCATTTTCGTCTTTGATGAATACTGCGCTTGCAAGAACTTTATTAACAAGTGCATCCTTGCTTTCTGTGTCTGTTTTAACTGCAATGTCTTCTACTTCATAGAAGCAGCGGATGATTTCTTCACGTGTTGAATAACCGAGTGCACGAAGGAAAATTGTACCAAGAATCTTCTTTTTGCGGTCGATTTTTGTAAAAATAAGCTCTTTTTTCTGGTCAATTTCGAACTCAAGCCAGGAACCGCGGTACGGAATGATACGGCTTGAATAAACACCCTTATCGTGGCAGAAAATAACACCAGGTGAACGGTGAATCTGGGAAACAACAACTCGCTCTGCACCGTTGATGATAAAGGTACCACGATCGGTCATAAGCGGGATATCGCCCATATATATATCTTTCTGGAGAATTGCTCCAGTCTGAAGGAAATTCAAATTGATTCTTGCTTTTAATGGAACTGAATATGTTAAACCTTTCTGTTTACATTCAATTTCATTATAGTTCTGATTAGCCCAATCCAATTCATAGAATTCATATTCCAATGACATATCACCATTAGGGCTTTCAATTGGGAAAGATGAAGTGAATACTTCCTGTAATCCTTTGTTTTCAGGTTGAATTTCAGATTCATTTCTTCTGCGTCCGTAAGCGTCATCTGTTTCATCTGGAAGTCGTCTGAGGATTTTATCCTTCTGCAGGAAAGCTTCATACGATGATGTCTGGATTTCGATTAGATTTGGTACATCCATAAAGTTTTTGATGTCTTTACCAATGTACTGTCGGTTGATTGTCCGTGTTTTTGCGAACATCAGTTACCCCTCTTTTTTTGTAGGTTCAGCTGGTCTTCTGCTACATGCTAGAAACTCTGCACAGCACAGAAACAGCCGATTTGGGCCTTTAGATTAGCCCGGAATATTAAAATCTCGTGTCTGTCACGACAATTTTCAAAAGTATTAAAAAATGCGTAAAGGGATACCCGCAAAAACGGGCATCCCCCTGTTTGAAATTATCTCTGCATAAGCAGAAATTAATTATTTCTTGCTAGCCTTTCCACCAGCTTCTTCTATCTTCTTAATGATTTCATCAGCATCTGCTTTGCTAACTCCCTCTTTAAGAGCCTTAGGAGCACCTTCAACAAGAGCCTTAGCTTCGCCAAGTCCGAGTGCTGTAATTTCACGAACTGCCTTGATAACAGCAATCTTCTTAGCTGCGTCGAATGATTCGAGAGTTACTGTGAATTCAGTCTGTTCTTCAGCTGCTTCAGCTGCACCTGCTGCAGGACCTGCTGCTACTGCTACTGCTGCTGTAACACCGAATTTTTCTTCCATTGCTTTTACGAGTTCTGAAACTTCAAGAACTGTCATAGATGCGATTGCATCAAGAATCTGATCATTTGTGAGAGCTGCCATATTGTCTTCTCCATAATAAATTATATATTTTCCATCCTGGATTCACGGGACAGGCCCGAGAATTACAGGCTTGGTGCAGATTTAGCTCCACTGAGCATTTCTGCATTTAGCACAGACAGTCGACAGCTATGAAGCCTGACTGTGCATATTTGATGAAATTAATTACCGCCTTCGGCTGCTTTTTTGTCTGCATAAGCCTTCAATGTAGCGGCAAGCTTCTGAGCTGGTCCGTTCATTGCAGACATAAGCATAGCATAAAGCTGTTTCTTTCCAGGAACCTTAGAATAGGCTTCGATTTTAGCCGCATCATAAACTTCCTTATCAATGCTACCGCCTTTTACTTCGAGAGTTGGTGCATTTTTCTTAAAGTCGAACAAAACTTTTGCAACTTCATTTGAATCTTCATTCACCATTGCAATTACAGTTGGACCTTTAAGGTAATCTGCAACATTTTCAACCTTCAATTCTTCAAAAGCGATACGTGCAAAGTTATTTTTCATAACCTTGAGCACAGCATTCTTTTCGCGAAGTTTTCCACGAAGCTCGGTAATCTGAGCTACTGTCAAACCACGATAATCAGCAAAGATGAAATCATTGTATTCTGATAATGTTTTCTTTGCATTTTCAATTGCTTCTGCCTTAGCAGACTGTATTTTCTTTGCTCTGATTGCCATTATTCACCTTCCTTGAAGTCTACCCAAACTCCAGGGCCCATTGAAGAGCTAACTGAAACAGACTGGATAAATCCTGCTGCAGAACCAACCGGCTTCTTGCGTCCTACTTCTGTTATAAGAGTATTGATGTTTTCAACAATCTTATCAGCATCCATTGAACACTTACCTACAGCAATATGAACAACACCGCCCTTATCAGCACGGAACTCTGTACGACCTTTCTTTAACTCAGCAACAGCCTGTGCAACGTTTGGAGTTACCGTACCTGTTTTTGGGTTAGGCATAAGTCCTTTTCGTCCCAATACCATACCAAGACGACCAACATCCTTCATCATATCAGGTGTAGCAACACAAACGTCAAAGTCAAGCCAGCCGCCCTTTACCTTTTCGATATATTCATCTGAACCTGCAAAAGCAGCACCAGCATCCAAAGCTTCCTGAACCTTATCCTCTTTACAGAAAACAAGAACTTTCTTTTCGCCACGGAACTGATTAGGGAATACTAATGTATCGCGAACAGTCTGATTCTTTTCAAGGCGTACAGAAATATGAGCTTCAACAGTTTCGTCGAACTTAGCATATTTCATATCCTGAACCATCTTACAAGCTGAAGCAACGTCATATTTCTTTGAAAGATCATACTTTGCAGCAGCTGCTTTATAATTCTTTCCTCTTTTCATATTACTGCTCCACCTCTACGCCCATACTGCGTGCAGTACCGGCAATAATTCTCTTAGCTGCTTCGATATCGTTTGCATTGATATCTGGCATCTTTGTTTTTGCGATTTCTTCCAGATCCTTCTTAGAAAGAGTTGCAACCTTGTCGCGAAGAGGATTTCCAGAACCCTTTTCAATTTTACAAGCCTTCTTGATAAGAACTGCAGCTGGAGGAGTTTTAAGAATGAATGTGTAAGATTTATCCTGGTAAACTGTGATTACAACAGGAATAATAAGCCCGCGTTCCATAGTCTTTGTTCGGTCATTGAACTCCTGAACAAACTTAGGTGCTGAAACGCCGTGAGGACCAAGTGCCGGGCCAATTGGAGGAGCTGGTGTAGCCGCTCCTGCAGGACACTGCAACTTGATAATAGCTGAAACCTTTTTTGTAGCCATTTTTTTCTCCCAATATTGGTGTGTAAGAGTCATACAGACTTCTTACTAACGAGATGCCTATGTCCAACGGACCTGCACCTCTCCCAAAAACAGGATTTATACGGTATGCATTTGGGATGCAAACCCCTGATTTTGACAAAGAACTAGTGGAAAACCTTAACCCTTCTCTACCTGAGAAAAAGAAACTTCTACAGGAGTTGGTCTTCCGAAAATCTGAACATCTACAGAAAGCTTTTCTTTTTCAAGATTAACTTCCTTAATGTTGCCTGAGAATGAAGCAAAAGGACCATCTGTGATTTTTACAACATCACCAACGCTGAATACAGGTCTTGCATAAACAGGTTTTTCACCCTTAATAACACCTGAACGCTGAAGAAGATTTTTTGCTTCGTTTGTAGAAATAGGAACAGGACGTACATTTGGATTTGTACCAACAAAACCAGTTACACCCTGAATGCGTCGTAATTGAGAACAGGTTGTTTTCCAACCAACTTCCGGCAAATCCATCTCAATCATAACATAGCCCGGCAGGAAGTTATTTTTTCTTGTCTTTTTCTTACCGTCTTTTGTTGTTTCTGTGATTTCTTCTACCGGAACTTTGACATCAAGAATTACATTCGAATCAATCTCTTTTTTTTCCAGTAAAGATCTGATTGTTCTTTCGATTTTTCCTTCATAGCCTGTATAAGTATGAAGAATATACCAGTTTCTTGACATTAGGACCGTCCTATCTCATTACAATTCGGAATAATTCAGAGAATCCTAAATCAAGTGCGCCGAGAATTACAGCAATAATGATTGTTGAAATGAGAACAACCTTAATTGAAGAAAATACATCTTCTTTTGTAGGCCATACAACCTTTTTCAACTCTGCTCTACTTTCACGAATAAACTGAATTACTTTAGACATAATTATTTCCTTCTAAAAAAAACAGGGCAGGCAGGACTTGAACCCACGACAGGCGGTTTTGGAGACCGCTGCTCTACCAACTGAACTACTGCCCTATATATATTAAGCTGTCAGAAAAACCAACAGCTGAATAACCAATTTTATTTTGCTTTTGTTTCTTTGTGCATGATGCTCTTTCTGCAGAATGGACAATACTTCATTTTTTCCATTTTACCAGTAATATTCTTACGGTTTTTGTAAGTAGTATAATTCTTTCTCTTACACTCCGTACACTGTAATGCAATGATTTCTACAGCACCCTTTTTCTTGCTAGCCATATTAATCTCCTAAATCGTCAGTAAACAAAAACTTAAATGTTTTTCTAAAGCCCAAGTGCGGAATCGAACCGCAGACCTCCACATTACCGATGTGGTGCTCTACCTACTGAGCTACTGGGGCAACTGCAGTATTCCACACAACTTTATAAAAACGTGCGTTCTAGAAATATAAATGAAGTAGTAAATTATGTCAATAAAGAACGTCACAAATTTACGTTTTTTTTATTATTTTCAATATCCCGCCTACTTCCCTGCAAGGTTATAGATAGAACTTTTCTATTCTTTATGATACTATCTTATATCATTTAAAACAATGAGGTTTTTATGAATATAGATATGCTGATTGACGGAATCCTCGATTCTTACGACCGTTACGGCCTTATAAACAGGAATCATGCAGAAAACTTTCCAAACAGGCAGAATGTAGTTTCCATTCTTTCGGATATTCAGTCGGTAATTTTCCCGGGATTCAGAACCGCCGAAGATATTGATTCTGTTAATATCAGATACATAATCGGACAGAAGGTTAACAATATAATTGCAAACCTTACACGAGAGATTCAAAAAGCCTTAATCTACACAAAATCACAAAGCTGCAACGAAAAAGAAATATTGAATATTGCCGATTCACATTGCTTTAAGCTTGCAGAAAAAACTGCAGTTGCACTTATAGAAGAAATACCGGAAATACGCCGTAAGATTCAGCTCGATACAAATGCAGCATTCAGCGGCGACCCGGCAGCAAAAAGCAACGAAGAAGTTGTACTTTCTTACCCAGGATTAGAGGCAATTCTTGTATACCGCATAGCACATTTCCTCTATGAAAACGGAGTTCCAATCATTCCGCGCATTATGACCGAACATGTTCACGGAAAGACAGGAATTGACATTCATCCCGGTGCAACAATCGGCGAATCATTCTTTATTGACCACGGAACCGGCGTTGTTGTAGGAGAAACCTGTATAATCGGAAACAATGTAAAAATCTACCAGGGAGTTACCCTTGGAGCTTTAAGCGTTAAGAAGAATCTTATGGATAAAAAACGCCATCCAACAATCGAAGATGATGTAACAATCTATGCGAACGCAACAATTCTCGGTGGAAATACAGTAATTGGTAAAGGTTGTACAATCGGCGGTAACACGTGGGTTACGAAGTCAGTGCCGGCGGGAACAGTGGTTACTATCTAGGGAATAGTGGTTAGGGGATAGAGAATAGAAGTGGGGGAAGTCTCCCCCGCGGGCGCACTGCGTTGCGCCCTGCCCCCCTCGTCTAGGGGTTCCGCCCCTAAAACCCCGTTACTGTTTGGGGTTAAAAAAAACAGGATTCCCAAACAGTAACACTAAAAGGGAATCCTGCCGTCCAACTATGTGGACATCGGAGAGAGTTTATCAGCTTA